>NZ_JSFF01000039.1:0-13452 GCF_000773485.1 Shewanella sp. ECSMB14101
AACTCTGGCTGGTGCATTATATATAACCTTTATCTGTTTAATTCCGGAGTTCATGTTAATCGCGTGGAAAGTACAGTTCTATTTTGGCGGTACTTCACTACTAATTATGGTAGTCGTGATCATGGACTTCATGGCTCAGGTTCAGACCCATATGATGTCACATCAATATGAGTCTGTGATGAAGAAAGCTAACCTAGTTAACAAAGCGAATTTAGATCGCTTTGGACGCTAAGTAGCTTTACGGAGTGATGAAATGAAAGTTCGAGCTTCCGTGAAGAAGATCTGCCGTAACTGCAAGATCGTAAAGCGTAGCGGCGTTGTACGCGTTATCTGTGTTGAACCAAAACACAAACAGCGTCAAGGCTAAAAACTTTTGACCAGCTCAGTTTCTGAGCTGGTCAAAATATTATTTGCAAAATCGTCATCTGTCGAGTATCCTACCGGGCTTTTCACAGATGGCCTTTAACTTATGAGGAGTGCATAGTGGCCCGTATCGCTGGCATTAACATTCCTGATCAAAAGCACACAGTCATTGCATTGACTGCTATCTATGGTATTGGACTGACTCGCGCACAACAAATCTGCGCAGCTACTTCAATTGCTGAAGATGCTAAGATCAAGGAATTGAGCGAAGCTCAAATAGACACACTACGCGAAGAAGTTGCTAAATACATTGTAGAAGGTGACTTGCGTCGTGAGATCTCTATGAACATCAAGCGTCTGATGGACCTTGGTTGTTATCGTGGTCTCCGCCACCGTCGTAGCCTGCCCCTTCGTGGGCAACGTACTAAGACCAATGCGCGTACGCGTAAAGGTCCACGTAAGCCAATTAGAAAGTAACGGGAAGGTAAACCAATATGGCTAAAGTTCCGTCACGTTCAACGCGCAAGCGCGTACGTAAACAGGTTGCTGATGGCATGGCTCATATCCATGCATCTTTCAACAACACCATTATCACCATTACAGATCGTCAAGGTAATGCACTTTCTTGGGCAACTTCTGGTGGTTCAGGTTTCCGTGGTTCACGTAAATCTACCCCATTCGCTGCACAGGTAGCTGCTGAGCGCGCAGGTGTTGCAGCTCAGGACTACGGTGTCAAAAACCTTGAAGTTTTCGTGAAGGGTCCAGGTCCAGGGCGTGAGTCAGCTATTCGAGCGCTGAACGCGGTTGGTTACAAGATAACCAACATTACCGATGTGACGCCGATCCCTCATAATGGTTGTCGTCCTCCTAAGAAACGTCGCGTTTAATCGCCCCGTTTTTAATAGGATAGTTGGAGAAAGAACATGGCAAGATACTTGGGTCCAAAGCTCAAGCTCACTCGCCGAGAAGGTACAGACCTTTTCCTAAAAAGCGGTGTGAGAGCAATTGATTCGAAGTGTAAGCTAGAAGCTGCACCTGGACAACACGGCGCTCGTAAAGCTCGTTTGTCTGAGTACGGCGTACAGCTGCGCGAAAAACAAAAAGTTCGTCGTACTTATGGTGTGCTTGAAAAGCAATTCCGTAACTACTACAAAGACGCTGCACGTCTAAAAGGTAACACTGGTGAAAACCTACTTACTCTTTTAGAAACCCGTTTAGATAACGTAGTTTATCGTATGGGTTTTGGTGCTACCCGTGCTGAAGCACGTCAGCTAGTTAGCCATAAGTCAATTATGGTAAACGGCCGCGTTGTTAACATTCCATCATTCAAAGTGTCTGCGAATGATGTAATTAGCGTTCGTGAGAAGTCTCAAAAGCAAGCTCGTATTAAAGCTGCTCTAGAAGTTGCTTCTCAGCGCGAAAAGCCAACATGGGTTGAAGTAGATGCCGCTAAGATGGAAGGTGCTTTCAAGCGTCTGCCTGAGCGTAGCGATTTATCTGCGGATATTAACGAACAGCTGATCGTCGAGCTTTACTCTAAGTAAAGCTAATAAACAAGAGAGGACACAATGCAGGGTTCTGTTACAGAATTTCTTAAACCGCGTCTCGTTGATATCGAGCAGGTTAACCCAACACGTGCCAAGGTTACACTGGAGCCGCTTGAGCGTGGTTTTGGTCATACTCTAGGTAACGCGTTGCGTCGTATCCTATTGTCGTCTATGCCCGGCTGCGCGGTTACCGAAGTCGAGATTGATGGTGTACTGCACGAATACAGCAGCAAGGAAGGCGTACAAGAGGATATCCTAGAAATCCTATTAAACCTTAAAGGTTTAGCAGTGGTTATCGAGGGTAAAGACGAGGCTATGCTTACTTTAAGCAAGTCAGGCGCAGGCCCTGTTACCGCAGCAGATATCACGCACGATGGTGATGTTACTATTATGAATCCTGATCATGTTATCTGTCATCTGACTGGTAATAATGACATTAGCATGCGTATCCGTGTTGAACGTGGTCGTGGTTATGTGCCTGCTTCTGCACGTGCACAGACCGAAGACGATGATCGTCCAATCGGTCGTTTGTTAGTGGATTCATCTTTCTCACCTGTCGCGCGTATTGCTTACAATGTTGAAGCAGCACGTGTTGAACAGCGTACTGACTTAGACAAACTCGTTATCGATATGACCACTAACGGCACTATCGATCCTGAGGAAGCAATTCGTCGTTCTGCGACCATCTTAGCTGAACAGCTAGATGCGTTTGTTGAGCTTCGTGATGTCACTGAGCCAGAGCAGAAAGAAGAGAAACCAGAGTTCGACCCAATTCTGTTGCGTCCTGTCGACGATCTAGAGCTAACTGTACGTTCGGCTAACTGTTTGAAAGCCGAAGCGATTCATTACATCGGAGATCTGGTACAGCGTACTGAGGTTGAGCTACTTAAAACTCCTAACTTGGGTAAGAAGTCTCTTACCGAAATTAAGGATGTGTTGGCTTCTCGCGGACTTTCATTAGGTATGCGTCTAGAAAACTGGCCTCCGGCTAGTTTAGCAGACGACCTATAAGTCCTAGTTTGTACAGATTTAGGTAATAAGGATTAGGTCATGCGCCATCGTAAGAGTGGTCGTCAACTAAACCGTAACAGCAGTCATCGTCAAGCTATGTTCCGTAACATGGCAAGCTCTTTAGTCCGTCACGAAGTGATCAAGACTACTGTAGCTAAAGCGAAAGAATTGCGTCGCGTAGTTGAACCTCTAATAACACTTGCTAAGAGTGATAGTGTTGCAAACCGTCGTTTGGCATTTGCACGTACTCGCGACGCTGAAGTCGTAGGTAAGTTATTTAATGAATTGGGTCCACGCTACCAGGAACGTCCTGGTGGATATACCCGTATCCTTAAGTGCGGTCTACGTACTGGTGATAAAGCGCCTATGGCGTATATTGAACTAGTAGGTCGTCCAGAAGCTGCTGAAGCTGTTGAAGAAGCTGCTGAGTAACACTTAAGTTCATTGTTAAAAAGCCGGGCTATGCCCGGCTTTTTTATTTCTTATCTCAAATTCATCTCTAAAGGCATTCTTGCCGCCGTAATCAGTCAACCCACTGTGCCTTATCAGACATCTCCTTGGGAATCGACAGGTGCCATCTGGCAACGCCTGAGAGGCTAAAGCGAAAGCTGCCCTTGCTGTCACTGATATAACCTAAGTCTTTGGCCTTGGCGCCATGTAATAGTTTGTTGATTAAGGTTGCCGCTAGCTTGCCATGTTCATAGCCATTGAGCACATAACCACCTGTGTTGGCTTGTTTACCTATAGTGAAATCCCAGAAACCAAAATTCGGCACGGGAGACTCCTTGGCAGTCCAGGCAATAATTTTTTCGGGGTCTACATGCTCTCCCAGCTCTGAAGTGATGGTGTGATAGAGGGCGATGAATATTCCCTGGTAGCCTGCTTGTTTCGCATTGAGTACTGCCTGTCGCCATGCTTGTTCAGAGTCAGCGAGCTTAAACTCTATGGTCAAATTGCCTAGCCTGATCGGTTTGAGTTCATCACTGATTGGACTTAGGGCGGCCCGACTTGTAGCGCTGTTATCCGAGAGGACAAGCAGTTTTCTCGACTCAGCTTTCGGCAATATGTGATCGACGAGTAATAGTGAACGTTTAAATAAAGGACGTTCTAAGACACCGGTGAATTGCTCGTATGTTTGGATTCCATGATCTCTTGGATTCGTGTTCAGCCCTAGAAAAACAACCGGGATATCGGTGGTCGCAATGCGTTCACTCAATAGCGTGATGGCATTGTCGTCGGCAAGGACTATCATATCTGGTCTACGGCTTTTTATGACGTTCCAAGCCATATCAGCGCGTTTGACATATTCTTCATAGGGTAGGCGTTTGGAGTCTAGGAGAAAGTCCTCTACTTGGACTGGTTGGCTTAGATTATCCAATATGGCTCGCCGGTAATCTTGCACCCAAGGGTAGCCTTCATGATAGCTATGTATAAATAGAAGGTTTGTTGCAGTGCTCGGCAGGCTGTAGAGCAATAGGAGTAAAACAAGGATACGCATGGATGATTTTCCAAAGCACTTTTATATAGTTATAGCTGATTTTCCTGTGTAAGTAAGTGGAAGCGCATTAAAAAAGGCCTCGTAAGAGGCCTTTAATGTAAGTGGCTTAATAGCCTGATTTTTGTGTCGTGTTGTAGTCGAGTTTTTCGTGGGTTTGTCCCATCGCTTCGGCGACTTCTGGCGGCATATAGTTTTCATCATGCTTGGCCAGCACTTCCGTTGCTTCCAACTTCCCATTTTCAATCAGTACGCCTTGAGCCACAATGCCCTGGCCCTCACGGAACAGATCAGGTAGCAAGTCGTCATAGGTCACTATGACTTCACCACCGGCTGCATCATGTACAGCAAATTCAACGTGGAGGCTGTCAGGATCGCGGATTAGAGACCCAACGGTTACCATGCCACCGACACGGATACGCTGGCCCACTTCGGGTTTAACGCCTGTGTCTTTTTTACCATGGACAATTTCTGTTGGTGTGTAGAAAAGGTTCAGGTTTGAATTTAGCGCATAAAGCAATAATGATGCGATTGCGGCTACGCCACCTATTAAGGCGGTTGCTAAGGCGAGTCTTTTCTTACGTCTGGCGTTCACTGTTCTTTACTCCGGTTGGCTTTAAGGCGTTCTTCGCGTTGCATTTTCTTTGAGATTTCAGTGAGGATTTTGCGCTTTTGGCGCAGGCTCACCAAGATCAAGGTGCCAAGTGCGAAGGCGGTTATGCCGTAAGATAGCCACACATAAAAGGCGTAGCCACCCATGTTAAAAAAATCTGTTAATGAATCGAACTGCATTATTTGACTCCTTCAGCTTTCGCGAGTTCCCTAACCCAAGGACGCATACCATTTCTGGCTAAGATCTCGGCTCTGAAACGTACTAAAGTGATGGCTCCAATCATGAGACCAAAACCAAAGATGTTGATCAGTAACGGGTACAGCATCTCAGGTGCCATCGAGGATTTCTCGGTGATTTTAATCGTTGCTGGCTGATGAAGTGAGTTCCACCACTCTACTGAATACTTAATGATTGGTATGTTGATCACACCTACAATCGCTAGGATGCCAGCGGCTCGTGCTGCAAGTACCTTGTCCTCGAAAGAGGCGTATAGTGAGATCACACCTAGGTATAGGAATAGCAGTACCAGCTCAGAGGTTAAGCGAGCATCCCACACCCACCAAGTACCCCACATAGGCTTACCCCAGGCGGCACCAGTGATCAGAGCGATAAAGGTGACAACGGCACCGATAGGTGCGATGGCTGCCGCCGCCCAGTCAGCCGACTTGATCTGCCATACCAAGCCAATGAAGGCTGAGGTAGCCATCGCCATGTAGGCCGACATAGACATTGAGGCGGCTGGTACGTGGATGAAGATGATGCGGTAGCTGTCACCCTGTTGATAATCAACCGGAGCAAACAGCAAGCCCCAGATAGAACCAACGCCAATAAATGCGATAGCAAGTGTTGCAAACCAAGGTAGTAGCCTGCCTGATAGGTTATAGGCCTTTTGAGGGTCTGCGTAAGAATGTAGCCATTTCCACATATTAGTTAGTACTCACTCTTAATGAGGCGCCAATAGCAAATGGTGCCAATATTAACGAACCGACCAGCATAGCGCCTATAATAGCGAGATGGCCGCTGTAGGGTAGATTTAAACCAGCTGCATCAATAGCGCTGGTTGCAAAAATTAGAACCGGGATATAAAGCGGTAGAATCAATAGGCTCAATAAAACACCGCCTTTGCGTAACCCTACCGTAAGCGCAACACCAATTGCCCCTAAAAGGCTCAGTACTGGGGTACCAAGTGCCAAGGTGGACAGCAGCGCACCATAACTATTAGCTTCGAGGTGTAACAATACGGCTAACAGTGGTGCGACTAAGATAAGCGGTACGCCGGTTAATAGCCAGTGTGCAAGCACTTTAGCCAATACCATTAAGGATAATGGCTGTGGGCTTAGCAGCATCTGCTCTAAGCTGCCGTCTGAAAAGTCTGCCTTGAACAGACGCTCAAGCGAAAGCATAGAGGCGAGCAGGGCGGCGACCCAAATAATACCGGGAGCAACGCGCGAAAGCACCTGAGGTTCAGGCCCAATGCCCAGCGGAAACAGAGTGACCACTAGGATAAAAAACAGTAGCGGATTGAAGATGTCGCCCTTGTGGCGGACAGCTATTTGAAGATCGCGCTTTAGCAGGGTAAAAAAAGCTTGAGTAAAGCTGATACCTTTGTTCATTCACTACACCTTTATATAAAGCGATAATCTAGGCGGATTTTACGCAGAATATCGTCACCGATAATACTCATATCCTGGTGGGTGGTCATGATGACACAACCGCCGTTTTGAGCATGTTGTAAAAACAGGTGTTCCAATTCTTCGACGCCTTTCTTATCGATTGCAGTAAACGGTTCATCTAACAGCCATACCTTGCAGTTGGTGTGCCAGAGTCTGGCTAGGGCTGTTCGACGATGTTGGCCTGCCGATAGGTGGCCAGCTAGCGCTTCTTCAAAACCAGATAGATTCGCTTTCGCGAGGATCTGATTAGTATTGAAATCATCATACCCACTGATTCTTAAATTGAAGTTAAGATTCTCTTCGGCCGTTAACTCGCTTTTTACACCTGCAAGATGGCCAAGATACAAAAGATCATCATTATATTCGTCGCGGCAGCGGGTAATGTCAGTGCCCTTGTACTTAGCTTCTCCGCCATAGGGTCTAGATAAGCCAGCAAGAATACGCAGTAGGCTGGTTTTTCCTGCGCCGTTAGGCCCTTCTATTTGTACAATTTCACCCGCTTGGATATCAAAACTGAGTTCGTCGAATAGAATTCGCTCTTCGCGGATACAAGTCAAGTTGTCGGCCGATACCAGTGTCGTTGCTGTTTTTTCTTCTACCACTGAACCCTCTATCTCAAGCCAGATGTGAACGTAAGCGATATTAACATAATCCCCTTGAGGGGTTTAGTCTTGGTCTCTGTTTAGTGTCAGCAATTTGATATGCTTCCAAAAAGCAAAACCTTTTAGTACTTGGGATTGAACTTTTTCAACAATTGCTAATGTATCAGTTAAAGGGAGTGCCTATAACATGTTGAACTGTCAAATTCTGATATTAGTCACAAAAAGGTGAGTTTTGTTGAAGTTTGATGTATCCTAGTACCGCTATAAAATAAGTCTGCCCCATATTTAGGGTGGCATAGAGCTCTGTTAATATTTGCATTAGGAACATTGAACATGAAAAAACTGTTAGCATTGTCTGCAGTGGCTGCATTGACCTTGTCTGCAAACGCTTTTGCACAAGAAGGTGAGGCTGTATATAACAAGGCATGCCAGGTATGCCACAGTATGGGTGTCGCTGGTGCGCCTAAAGCTCATGATGCAGCTGCATGGGAGCCACGTTTGGCTAAGGGCTTAGACGCTTTAGTTAGTAGCATTAAGACAGGTCTTAACGCTATGCCACCAGGCGGTATGTGCACGGATTGTACCGACGAAGATTACAAGAACGCTATCGAGTTCATGTCTAAGTAATCCAACTTCGTTGAGAAAAAGCCGACTTCAAGTCGGCTTTTTTTATGTTCGGGACTCAATGTTCGGGCAACAAAAAAGCCGGCGAATGCCGGCTTTTGGTTTCTGAGAGAGTCGCCCAGAATGTAATGATCTAGGGTTTACTGGACTAACGTGTCAATCACAAGTTTGGCCGTTGTACCTACTTCCATGGTTTCTAGGCGCCCCTGCATATCACCGGGTTGTGCCTTCACAGAACCATGCTTTGAAAGAACCGCTATGATCTCAACCTGTTTGGCATCACTTAGCTTGATGTCTCCGCCCATGCCGGTGCTGTCGTCTAGAGTAATGGAGACAGGTAAAGACTTGGCAGACACTTTGGTCGCAGCTAAAGGTACTTTAGGGCCTTCAGTATTACGAGCAAAGATGAACAGCATATCGCTACCACCGACCTGTTGTGCTAGCTCTGGTGAGATGGAGACATCGATAGTCACTGTCTTACCTGCGGTGGCCGGCTGATGGGTTGCGTCATTTGGCATTTCACCGGTTTCAGCTTGTATTCTCATCTTGGCACTTTCAATTGCATTGATGATAGCGCTGCGATCGACATCGTTTCTGTTGCTGTCGAGAATGATCTGCCAAGCATCGATTGCTTTTTGATAATTGGCATTAAAGAAAGCATCCATTCCAACCAGTAGCAGTGTAGAAGGATCTTTAGGATCTAGCGCCAGAGATTGGTCTATGATGGACTGAACCGCGGGTGTTATACGCTGATTAGCCTTATAGTAGAGTGCAGTCGCTTTAGGCCCTAGCAATTCGGCATGAGTACCAACCAGTTCCATGGCCTTATCAAATGATTTTACCGCATCGTCATAACGATTGGCGTTGATGTAGGAATGACCTAGGCTAAACAGCAGTTGGCTATTATCAGGCTCTGCTTGTAATTGTGACTCCATCATCTGGATGCGCTGAGCCATAATCTGGCTAGCATCCATTCCTGCGTGTGGATTATCAGGGACGGCTTTATCCAAGTTAGCATAAGCCCCTAAGGTGGCATAGAAGTAACCGGATAAACCTAGCAAGACGACAGACATAAAGGCTGGCCATAATATGCTCTTAGGTTTAAGCTGGCCGACTAAGGATTCATCCTCGCCCTGCTTCATGTCCTGTAGCAAACTGATTTCGAGTTCTTTCTTTAGAGCGTCAAACTCATCTTGATCCAGAAGCTCATCTTCGAGTTCCTTTTCCAGTGTCGCTAAACGGTTATTAAAGAGTTCGAGGTTAGTGGCCTTACGCACACCAGCCTCTTCGGCCTGCAACATCTGTTGCTGGCGAAAGTGTGGAAACCAAATCAGCACTAGGCTGACTAATACAAAAAGCGCAATAAAAATCCAGAGAGTGGTCATTATTTCTTTTTCACATTAGTTGCAGAAATGCGGGGATGCCGCGCGATATAGGGATCAGATTATACGGAAAGATTATTCATTGAACAGTAATATAAGGGATTAGTGTCGTTAAATACTGATACTTTTGCACTGGTTCACAGTTCGATTCTATTTTCAAAAATTGGCTGAAACTTAAGTTTCAAACAAGGGTCAGAGCATAAAATCTGTCAGTTTATAACAATTGTAACCCTGCGTTTCTGTTCGCAAGAATGAGACAGGTCACCCAGAATTGTGCGAAAGAGGCAGACAGATACAATAGCAAATACTAAAATGACTCAAATTTTGTACCTTGAGTAGTGTGAATTGCAAACTCTCGTGAATTAGTAGAGGCTAAAGCTTCAACTGATTCTTATATAGGACTGAGGAAACCCCATGATCCCTGAATTAGGACACTTTTCGTTGATAATAGGATTGGCATTTGCCTTTCTATTGGCCAGCGTCCCACTAATCGGTGTTGCTCGAAAAGATCAATATCTGGTTCGTTATGCTTGGCCGTTAAGTTACGGCATGTTTTTCTTTATTGCTCTTTCTGTCATCGTCCTCGGTTATAGCTTTGCCGTAGACGATTTCTCTGTTGCCTATGTTGCACACCACTCTAACTCACAACTGCCGATTTTCTTTAAGATCGCCGCGGTATGGGGTGGCCATGAAGGCTCATTACTCTTCTGGGTATTTGCCTTGTCAGTCTGGACGGCAGCTGTCGCCTTTTTTAGTAAAGGTCTGGAAGAGGTATTCACCGCTCGCGTACTCGCTATTTTGGCGATGATAGTGATTGGTTTCAGTCTCTTTATGCTGTTAACTTCGAGCCCATTTGAGCGTCTATTCCCTATTCCTATGGAAGGACGAGACCTTAACCCTATGCTGCAAGACGTGGGATTAATCTTCCATCCGCCTATGCTGTACCTGGGTTATGTCGGTTTCTCAGTGAGCTTTGCCTTTGCGATTGCGGCACTCATGGGGGGGCGCCTGGATTCTGCGTGGGCACGTTGGAGCCGTCCGTGGACCTTGGCTGCTTGGATCTTCCTGACAGGTGGTATTTCACTGGGTTCTTGGTGGGCATACTACGAATTAGGCTGGGGCGGCTGGTGGTTCTGGGACCCCGTTGAGAACGCTTCGTTCATGCCTTGGTTGATCGGTACAGCATTGCTACATTCAGTAATCGTAACTGAGAAGCGCGCAACCTTCCGTAACTGGACTGTATTGCTCTCTATCTTCGCATTCTCTTTGAGTTTGTTAGGTACCTTTATTGTTCGTTCAGGGGTACTGACCTCTGTGCATTCATTTGCCGCCGATCCAAGTCGCGGTATGTTCATCCTGTTATTACTCGGTTTAGCCATTGGTGGCTCGCTCACCTTGTTTGCCTTCCGAGCCAGTGACATGAAGAGCCCAGCACGTTTCGAGTTGATGTCTAAAGAAACTATGCTGCTGGTGTGTAACATCCTGCTGACTGTTGCTTGCGGTACTGTATTACTTGGTACACTTTACCCACTGCTTATCGATGCCTTGAATATGGGTAAGATCTCTGTAGGCCCACCATACTTCAACGCGGTATTCGTACCTATTGTGCTAGTACTCTTTGGGTTTATGGGTATTGGTCCAAATATTCGTTGGAAGCGAGCGAAAGCTGGTGAGCTAAAGGCTAAGTTGCTGGTTCCGGCAGTAGTGTCAGCCGTTATTGGTGTAGCTACGCCTTTCCTCGTCGATGGTAAGTTCAATGCTTGGGTGATGTTCGGTATTGGCGCCGCAGTTTGGGTTACTTTAGCAACCTTGCGTGCCGCTTACGAAATCATGCAGTCAAAAGAAGGCTTAAGCTTGGCGCGTATGGGGCGCAGCCAGCTGGGCATGATCATCGCTCACTTGGGTATTGCAGTGTCTGTAGTGGGTGCCACTATGGTGTCAAACTACTCGATTGAGAAGAGTGTTCGTATGGGACCGGGTATCACGCAAGAGTTGGCGGGTTATAGCTTCCATTACATCGAAACCAAAAATGTTGTTGGACCTAACTATACGGCGCAGCAAGGTCAGGTTGAAGTGACCAAAGATGGCGAGTTTATTACGCTGCTAAAGCCTGATCGTCGTCAGTACAATGTGCGTACTATGGATATGACTGAAGCTGGTATTGATTGGGGACTGTTCCGCGATCTTTATATCACTATGGGCGATCCGATTAGCCGCACCGAATTTGCGGTACGTCTAAACTACAAACCTTTTGTTCGCTGGTTGTGGTTTGGTAGCATTTTCATGATGGTGGGTGGCTTCTTCGCAGCGTCTGATAAGCGTTATCGTAGAGCTAAAGCTACTGATGCAGCTGACGAAAAAGCTAAACAAGAAAAATTAGCAACGGCATAACTTGAATTGGGGCAAGTATGAAGAAAAGGCTAGTATTATTTATTCCTTTGATTCTGTTTCTGGTGATGGGAGTCTTCCTTTATAAGGGACTCTTCCTGAACCCGCAGCAGTTGGACTCAGCATTGGAAGGAAAGCCGATACCGGCTTTCCAACTAGAGCGTCTTGAAGATGCCAATGAGATCATTTCCAATGAAAGTCTCAAGGGACAGGTCTCGCTATTAAACGTGTGGGCGACTTGGTGTCCTTCATGTAAATATGAGCATCCTTATTTGATGCGATTAGCAAGACAAAATATCTTGCCTATCTATGGGATTAATTACCGTGATGATCGCGCTTTAGCGATCCGCGAATTGAGCCGGGAAGGCGACCCCTACACCAAGAACATCTATGATCATGATGGCCGTTTGGGCTTAGATCTCGGTGTTTATGGTGCACCCGAAAGTTATCTGGTGGATCATAACGGCATCATACGTTTCCGTTATGCGGGGCCAATTGATATGCGAGTCTGGAAAGAGACCCTTTACCCAATGATTCAAGAGCTACAAGCACAGGCTAAAGCTGAGGGAGCATCTTAATGAAAAGCTTAGTTGGGATTATCTCCGCAGTATTCTTATCTTTCGTGCTGGTGGGGTCAGTAATGGCTACACCAGTCGATACCTATGAGTTTAAGTCGGTAGACAATCAGAAGCGAGCATTGGAGTTGGCGCATTCTCTACGTTGTCCCCAGTGCCAAAACCAGAATCTGATTGATTCTAATTCGCCTGTAGCACAAGACCTGAGACTTGAGGTCTATCAAATGGTTGATGAAGGTAAAGGAGATGAAGAAATCATCGAGTTTATGACCAGCCGTTATGGTGAGTTTGTTCTTTATAAGCCGCGTATGGAAGCCAAGACCTACGTGCTGTGGTTAGGTCCTTTAGGGTTATTGTTAGTAGGATTAATGATTGGCTTCGTCTTTGTTAGAAAGCAGCGAATCAGTAATGCTGTAGAGCAAGAAATAAGCCCTGAAGAGCAAGCTGAGTTGGATCGACTGCTGAAGCGAGACAACAAATGAAGTTAAAGTCTATCGCTGCTGCAAGCTTAGCCTTAAGCATGGCTGCACTAAGCTTTTCTAATGTTGTGCATGCCTATCCAGGCATGCAGAAGCAAAATAGTGGTGAAGTGCAGTCGAGCGTAGACCTAATAAACGTATTGCCTAAGTCATATCCGATAGAAGCTGTACCTTTTAAGGATGCGCAGGGGAAATCGATAGACTTCAGTCAGTATAAAGGTCAGGTGGTGATGGTTAACATGTGGGCCACTTGGTGCCCACCTTGTGTGCGTGAGCTGCCGGCCATCGATCGCTTTAAGGCTAAGTTTGATCCAAATGAGTTTCGTATCTTACCTATTTCGATCGATATGAAGGGTAAAGAGCAAGTCGAACCTTTCTTAGCTTCTTTGGGCATGGACAAGTTTGAGACCTATTACGATCCTCAGCAGCAGCTAGGACAGGTCTTTCCGCTTGATACCATACCGGCAACCTTTATTCTCAATCAACAAGGTGAATTGATCGCATTTGTCAGGACATTTGTCGATTGGGATGATGAAAAAGCGGTAGAGCTGATCCAAGGCTTTATTAAGCAGGCAGCCCAAAAGCCGTAAAATTGGCTGTTTTTGCTCGCTATCTATACGAAAAAGATCGTAATTGCCTAAAAGATCGGCATGCGATCTTTTTTTTTGTAAAAAGCCCTTGCGTAAAAGATTCTGCTCCC
>NZ_JSFF01000040.1:0-18326 GCF_000773485.1 Shewanella sp. ECSMB14101
CCGCTTATCCGCGATGAACCAAAAAAAAGCGCTCAATGAGCGCTTTTTTTATTTAACAAGTAATTATTTTTTCTTCTTTGCCTTAGGGTTTGGCAAATCGGTAATTGAACCTTCATAGATTTCAGCGGCAAGACCAACTGACTCATGCAGAGTTGGGTGAGCATGGATGGTCAAGGCCAAATCTTCTGCATCGCAACCCATCTCGATAGCCAGACCGATTTCACCTAGGAGTTCACCACCGTTAACACCCACGATAGCACCACCGATCACACGATGAGTTTCCTTATCGAAAATCAGCTTAGTCATACCGTCTGAACAGTCTGAAGCAATCGCACGACCACTAGCCGCCCATGGGAAAGTTGCAGTCTCATACGCAATACCTTGCTCTTTAGCTTCTTTCTCAGTCAGACCAACCCACGCCACTTCTGGATCTGTATAAGCGATTGATGGGATCACCTTAGGATCGAAGTAGTGCTTCATGCCAGCGATCACCTCAGCGGCAACGTGGCCTTCATGCACACCTTTGTGTGCCAGCATTGGCTGACCCACGATGTCACCGATAGCATAGATGTGTGGTACGTTGGTGCGCATCTGCTTATCAACATTGATGAAACCACGCTCATCGATGTTCACGCCAGCCTTGTCAGCGTCAATCAGCTTGCCATTTGGTGTACGGCCGATAGCCACCAATACCGCATCGTAGCGTACTGGCTCACTCGGTGCCTTCTTACCTTCCATAGACACATAGATACCGTCTTCTTTCGCTTCAACGGCAGTCACTTTGGTCTCTAGGATCAGATTGAACTTCTTCTTGATCTTCTTGGTGTAGACGCGAACGATATCTTTGTCAGCGGCAGGGATCACCTGGTCGAACATTTCAACCACGTCGATCTCACTACCCAGTGACGAATAAACGGTACCCATCTCTAGACCGATAATACCACCGCCCATAACCAGCAGTTTGCCTGGCACTTCTTTCAGCTCTAGCGCATCGGTTGAGTCCCAAATGCGTGGATCTTCATGAGGAATGAAAGGCAGTTGAATTGGACGAGAGCCCGCAGCGATAATGGCTTGTTCGAAGTGAACCACTTTCACACCATCTTCACCGGCAACTTCGATAGTGTTAGGTCCAGTGAACTTACCGAAACCATTCACTACGTTGACTTTACGCATCTTAGACATGCCGCCCAGACCGCCAGTCAGCTGGCTGATAACACTCTGCTTAAACTCACGTAGTTTATCCAGGTCAATCTGTGGCTCGCCAAATACCACGCCGTGATTTGAAATGGCTTTAGCTTCTTCGATCACTTTAGATACGTGCAGCAATGCCTTAGATGGGATACAACCCACGTTCAGACACACACCACCTAGGGTGCTGAAACGTTCAACGATAACAGTCTCCAGACCTAAGTCGGCAGCACGGAATGCTGCTGAATAACCTGCAGGGCCTGCACCTAAAACCACTACCTGAGTTTTAATTTCGTTACTCATGTTTTCCTCTATTCTTTCTCATTGTGTTGGGAGGAATTCCGGCCCAACCCATTATGACGCCAGCTTTTTGAACGTTAGTTCTTGTAAGGTGGCCGCATTTTAACCTTTCAAGGAGTTAAACAAAAGGCTACTCATGTTGAGTAGCCTTCATCATTACAAAATAAGTGTGCGTATGTCGGACAGCATACTTGACAGCGTGACGCTAAAGCGTGCTGCCATGGCGCCATCGATCACACGGTGGTCGTAAGACAAAGAGAGCGGCAACATTAACTTAGGCTCAAACTCTTTACCATTCCACTTAGGTTTAATCTCAGACTTAGATACACCAAGAATCGCCACATCAGGATAGTTCACGATAGGCGTAAATGCCGTTCCACCAATACCGCCTAAGCTAGAAATGGTGAAGCAACTACCTTGCATGTCGGCTGCTTTTAGCTTGCCATCACGGGCCTTAACTGAGATCTCCATCAGCTCGGCTGACAGCTCGATAATCCCCTTCTTGTCGACGTCACGAACCACAGGCACCACCAAACCGTTTGGCGTATCAACCGCCACACCGATGTGATAGTACTTCTTCTTGATCAGCGACTCACCGTCGGCACTCAGGCTGGCGTTAAACACTGGGAACTGCTGCAGTGTCTTAGCAACCGCCTTCATCATAAACACCAGCGGGGTGATCTTAACGCCAGTCTTTTGCTTAGCGGCGATCTCGTTTTGCTGCTTACGGAAGGCTTCCATCTCAGTGATGTCTGCTTCGTCAAACTGGGTCACATGAGGGATAGTCACCCAGTTGCGATGCAGGTTAGGTCCAGAGATCTTCTGAATACGGCTCAGCGGTACTTCTTCCACTTCACCGAACTTAGCGAAATCAACCTTAGGCGCTGCAATCACCTGCAGGCCGCCTTCACCGGCGCCCACGCTAGTAGCCGCAGAGGCTTTCGGACGAGACAGCTCATACTTGATAAAGGCCTGAACGTCTTCTTTCAGAATACGTCCCTTAGGACCGGTACCAGTAACCTGAGTCAGGTCTGCACCAAATTCACGTGCCAGACGGCGAACCGCTGGCGAGGCGTGCACGGCGCCCGTTGCAGGCTTGCTGCCGGCACTCGGGTGATGCGGCACAGGCGGCTTGTTCGCCGCAGGTGCTGGCGCACTGGCTTGCGGAGCTGGAGCTGCTGGTGCAGCCGCTGGCGCTGGAGCCGCCGCAGGGGCACTCGACTGCGTCTCAATGGTCGCAATAACGCTACCTTGAGAAACCTTATCGCCTACCTTAACCGTCACAGAAACCAGTTTACCGGCGAACGGTGCAGGTACTTCCATGGTGGCCTTGTCGGTTTCCAGGGTGATCAGGCCTTGGTCAGCCTCAATCACATCACCCGCTGCCACCAAGACTTCAATAACATCCACATCAGACGCGTCGCCGATATCGGGTACACTAATCTCTTTCACTTCAACACTGGAAGTTGCCGCTGGCGCACTGGCTACCTCTTGAGCAGGCGCACTTGCCGCTGGTGCAGCAGCTTCACCGCCGCTGACTTCAAGCATCAAGACCAGAGAACCTTGAGAGACCTTGTCGCCAACGGCCACTTTCATCTCTTTGACCACACCCGCGGCTGGCGCAGGGACTTCCATGGTCGCCTTGTCGGTTTCAAGCGTGATAAGCCCTGTGTCGACATCAATGCTGTCACCCACGGCCACCAACACTTCAATCACGTCAACATCTGACGCATCACCGATATCCGGCACAGTGACTTCAATCACTTGCGCTGAGGCTGGAGCCGCAGCAGGAGCTGACTCAACAGGCGCAGCTGGAGCAGCAACTGGGGCGGCTTCTGCTGGCGCTGCAGAAGCTGGTTCGGCGGCTTGCGCTTCACCCGCTTCCATCATGGCGATCAGCGTTCCTTCAGAAACCGTATCACCCACAGCGACCTTGAGCTCGGCAAGTTTACCGGCGAAAGGCGCAGGAATATCCATGGTCGCCTTGTCGCTTTCAACGGTAATGATAGATTCTTCGGCAGCGAGGTTATCGCCTACCGCAGCACAGATCTCAATAACCTGTACCTCATCCCCACCGATATCGGGGACTAAAACTTCTTTTAATTCAGCCATTCTTTATCCCCTTACGCGAACTGTGGGTTAATCTTGTCTGCATCGATGCCGTATTCGGCAATCGCCTTGGCAAGCACTTCGACAGGCAGTTCATTGCGGTCAACCAGCGACTTAAGCGCGGCGATCACGATGAACTTAGCATCCACTTCGAAGTGGTGACGCAGATTTTCGCGACTGTCACTGCGGCCGAAACCATCAGTACCCAACACCTTGTAGTCGGTAGGAACATAAGCACGTAGCTGCTCGCCATATATCTTCATATAGTCGGTGGCAACAACGGCTGGTGAATCGCTAGAAAGCACTTGGCTGATATAAGCCTGCTTAGGCGTCTCAGTTGGGTGCAGCATGTTGTAACGCTCTGCCGCCTGACCATCACGAGTCAGCTCGTTGAAGCTGGTCACGCTAAATACATCAGATGAGATACCGAAGTCTTTCGCCAATGCCTGCGCCGCCTTGCGAACTTGCTCAAGAATGGTGCCACAGCCCATCAGCTGTACCTTACCTTTGCCGCTGCCTGACACAGACTCAAGCTTGTAGATACCTTTAACAATGCCTTCCTCAGCGCCTTCTGGCATCTCAGGTTGAACATAGTTTTCGTTCATTGTGGTCAGGTAGTAGAAGATATCTTCTTGGTTTTCGCCGTACATGCGACGGATACCATCTTGAACGATAACCGCAATCTCATAACCATAAGTTGGGTCATAAGAGATACAGTTTGGAATCGTGTTCGCCAAAACATGGCTGTGACCGTCCTGATGCTGCAGACCTTCACCGTTCAGGGTTGTACGACCTGACGTACCACCGACCATAAAGCCACGGGCTCGCATGTCACCTGCCGCCCATGCCATGTCGCCAATACGTTGGAAACCAAACATAGAGTAATAGATGTAGAATGGGATCATTGGTGTATCGTTAACCGAGTAACTGGTCGCCGCAGACACCCATGAAGACATTGCGCCAAGCTCGTTGATACCTTCTTGCAGTACCTGACCTGACTTATCTTCACGGTAGTAAGCCACCTGATCCGAATCTTGTGGCACGTACTTTTGCCCTTCATGGGCATAGATACCCACCTGACGGAACAGACCTTCCATACCGAAGGTACGCGCTTCATCAGGAATGATAGGGACAATGTTCTTACCTATCTTCTTATCTTTCAGTAGTGCAGTCAGAATACGCACAAACGCCATGGTGCTAGAGATCTCACGACCATTAGATCCCTTGAGGATCGAGTCGAAAATCTTCAGTGATGGCACTTCCAGATCTTCAGAGAACTTCTCGCGGCGAGCAGGCATAGAACCATGCAGCTCAGCGCGACGCTCCAGAAGATACTTCACCTCTTCCGAGTCTGGACCTGGGTGATAGAATGGGATCTCTTCTAGCTTGTCATCCGGAATTGGGATGTTAAAGCGATCGCGGAAGTAACGTACGGCGCTGATATCCATCTTCTTGACGTTATGCGCAATGTTCTTACCTTCACCGGCATCTCCCAAACCATAACCTTTAACGGTTTTCGCTAGGATAACGGTTGGACGACCCTTAGTGTTTTTCGCGTGTTGTAGCGCGGCATAGATCTTAACCGGATCATGACCACCACGGTTTAGACGCCAGATATCATCATCTGACATGTTGGCAACCATTTCAGCCGTCTCTGGGTACTTACCGAAGAAGTGTTCACGGGTATAAGCACCACCTTTGGCTTTACAGTTTTGGTATTCACCATCAACGGTTTCTTCCATCAGCTGCAGTAGCTTACCGCTGGTGTCACGAGCCAATAGTGGATCCCAGTAACGACCCCAGATAACTTTAACCACTTCCCAACCAGCGCCGCGGAATTCACCTTCAAGCTCTTGAATGATCTTGCCGTTACCACGTACAGGACCATCGAGACGCTGTAGGTTACAGTTGATCACAAACACAAGGTTATCCAACTCTTCGCGTGCCGCCAGGCCGATAGCACCTAGTGCCTCAGGCTCATCACACTCACCATCGCCAAGGAAACAGTAAACGGTTTGCTCAGAACAATCTTTCAGACCACGGTCAGTCAGGTACTTAAGGAAACGTGCCTGATAGATAGCTTGAATCGGACCCAGACCCATAGATACCGTTGGGAACTGCCAGTAATCAGGCATCAACTTAGGATGTGGGTATGAAGATAGACCCTTACCGTCTACTTCCTGGCGGAAGTTAGCCATTTGATCTTCGGTTAAACGGCCCTCAAGGAAAGAACGCGCATAGATACCTGGGGCGATATGACCCTGGAAATAGACTAAGTCACCGCCATCTTTCTCGTTTGGTGCACGGAAGAAGTGGTTGAAACAAACGTCATAAATTGTCGCACTAGAGGCAAAACTCGAAATGTGACCACCCAGCTCAAGATCTTTCTTCGATCCACGAAGCACCATAGCGAGGGCATTCCAACGAATGATAGCGCGAATACGACGCTCCATCTCTTGGTTACCAGGCATATGTGGCTCTTGGCCCGCTGGAATAGTGTTCAAATACGCAGTCGTTGCTTTATAAGGCAGATGAGTACCGTTACGACGAGCCTTGTCGATAAGTTTCTCTAAGAGATAGTGAGCACGCTCTGGGCCTTCTTGCTCTAACACGGCTTGTAATGAATCGACCCACTCTTGAGTCTCTAACGGATCTAAATCTTGTAGCATATGTTCAGACATTTCGCAGTCCTTCCCTATATACATTAATTGTATGAGTTGAATAGTAAAAAGTGGCGACTAGACCATTGGTCTATGCGCCACTCTTCAAACGGCGCAGACTACGCTGCAACCGGCTATCTTCTTCCCTCACAGACAACATCACTTCCTCAATGTAGCTTAAGTGCTCGTTTGAGGCTTCTCTTGCTGCTTCAGGGTCACGGCGTACAATGGCGGCAAGCAGATCTTGCCTATGTTCGTTCGCCATCTTAGAGGCATCGGTTCTACGCCTTAGCAACTCTAAGTTTTGCGCCACATTTTTATGCAGCACGGGAGTTAAACTTAATACCAAATGCAGCATGGCCACGTTATGAGACGCTTCGGCAATGGCGCGATAAAAGCACACAATCGCCTCGGCCTTAGTCTCTATGTCAGAGGCGGCTTCAACTGCTTGGATTTTTTGTTTGATGTTTTGCATGTCCGCGTCGGTTCCCCGAAGCGCCGCAAAATAGGCCATCATGCCTTCAGTGGCGTGACGAAACTCGAGTAAGTCGTATTGACTCTCAGAATCGCTGTGCATCAGCTCCACAATAGGATCAGCAAGACTCTGCCAAAGTTGCTCTTTGACATAGGTGCCACCGCCCTGACGACGCAGCAGCAGGCCTTTTGCTTCTAACTTTTGAATTGCTTCACGAAGAGATGGTCGAGAGACTTCAAATTGCAGTGCCAATTCACGCTCTGGTGGTAACTTCTGACCTGGTTGCAGACTTCCTTCGAGGATCATCTGCTCCAACTGATTCATGATCACATCAGAAATTTTTGGCTGGTTAATTTTGCTATAAGCCATATGGCCCTCAGCTCCTATTGTAAATTGGTCTTACCAATTTAATTGACTGAGCGCACTTTATCAAATCACATTTCAGATGTCTAGTTCGTGATCCGCTTCATGTAAACTCACAATTTGTGAGAATAGCTTATTTTTACGTATAAGGGGTCTGACCTTTGCCCCACGTTTAGTGAGGCAAGATCTCAATCAGTCTAAAAGCTGTTTGCAGCCCTCGTTGGAGCATCAGCCTTTTGCTTATACCACGACTTACTTATACCACGACCCCAAAGATAGTCAGTAAAGAGAGACCTATCACGAGTAAGATAAAGTTACGCTTACTCAACTGTAGCAAAGAGATGGTGGATTGGACGCAAATTGGCGTAGGTGAATTAAATTCAATGGTCTCTGCAGCCAGAGCAACTTCTGAGATCACCTCTCTCGCCGGGCAGCGCCAACACAGCGCCTGTTGACGCCAGCGAGCAAATGCCAACGAAAAATGGCCGCTGAGTACATAGCCCAGCGCGATTAAGCGACTCGGCAACCAATCTAACAACATCAAGGCCGTATCCACTAAAGGCAACTCTGCCCCGCGGCTTTTTGCATCATCGGAGAAATAACGCACTGTGCAATAAAGCACTGCCCCAGCAGGCCCGAAGAAGATAAGGTAGAGGGCCACGGCGCCATAGAAGCGGTAGTTGAGCCAGGCTACGGTTTGCCCCACCTTTTCGCCTAAATCTTTCTCAGATACGGCATTGAGGGACACATAAGGATCGAGTTCATCAGCAAAATGGTAACAGGCCTGAGCATCACCCCGGCAAGCCGCCTGAATATATTGCTTAAAGATCTGCCGCTGCTTAAGGTGGCTGAAACATAAAATAGAAACGCTTACCCAGAGTGCAAGACTCAGCAGCCCCCAGAACATGCCAGCAACAAACCAAGCCAAAACCTGCACCGCTATGGCGGGTAAAATCAGGGCGATAGCCATCATAAGATCATTGGCCAACTGCTTACGGCCAAAGAAACTCTTAGCATATAATGCCAATAAGGTTTCCAGCTGCCACGCTTGGGGGAGTAGCTTGAGACGCTCGATCATGATCGCCATCAACAAAGAAAACAGTGCCATCTACAATTCCCTCTCCTAACTTGTTAGCTTGCTATATTTGTTCATCCGTTAAACTGGCGCGATATCTCTGCCAATCGAAACTCTCACCGGGATCGGTTTTGCGACCGGGTGCAATGTCACTATGGCCGACGATCATATCTTTATTGAGCATAGGATATGCCTCAAACAAGACCAAGGTTAATTGTCTAAGCCGCTCATACTGCGCATCGGTATAGGCAATGCTGTCGGTTCCCTCAAGTTCCACCCCGATCGCAAAGTCATTACAACCGCTTCGACCCGCGAACTGAGATAGCCCTGCATGCCAGGCACGATCATTACAGCTGACATACTGCACTAATTCCCCATCACGGCGAATCAAAAAGTGCGCCGACACCTCCAGCCCTTGAAGATCACAAAAGCTCTCATCCGCCTGGCTATCTAAACAGCCTTGAAACAGCTGATCGATATAGGGCAAGCCAAACTGGCCGGCTGGCAAACTGATATTGTGGATCACCAGTAAGCTGACCTCACCGCAGGGGCGCTCGTTAAAATGGGGCGAGATACATTTTCGGCATTGCTCAACCCAGCCATTATCTAACGTCATTACAGCCACAAGCTAATCTACCTCCAAATAATATCAAGCCTTTAGCACTTTAACTCACTTTGGCTCAAGGCCGCCAGTAGCTCCCCACAGCAAAATACAAATCGACACATGGTCAGCTGACATTAGGAGAGAAATATCCCTGCTTTTTCAATTAGGGATTTGTTACTATTAACAGCATATAGTTAAGTGTTTGCGGCCATTAGAGCACGACCGATAACCCTATTGGTCATTTAAAGAGCGACTCACGGAGCGCCGCACACAGTCATGAGGATAGAAAGATGCTGGAAAATGACATTAGACTGGCAGTCAAAATCGCACTTGAAGAAGATTTAGGTTTTCAGGCCGATAGCAATCTTACCGCCGACGAAAAATTAAGCCTGGATATCACAGCGCAGCTTATTCCTAACGATAAGTATGCAACGGCCACCCTAATCACTCGAGAGGAAGGGGTATTTTGTGGCAAAGCCTGGGCCGAGCAGGTCTTTAATCAGTTAGGTGGTGAAGTTGCCCTACACTGGCATGTGGACGATGGCGATCTCGTCTTACCGAACCAAGTATTGTGCGAAATGTCAGGCTCAGCTCGCGCCATTTTGACCGGCGAGCGTAGCGCGATGAACTTTATCCAAACGCTTTCTGGTGTTGCCACCTTAACTAAGCTCTATGTCGATAGACTGGCCGGCACTCACTGCAAACTGTTAGATACCCGCAAAACGATCCCCGGTCTGCGCACCGCACAAAAGTACGCCGTTACCTGTGGCGGCGGTAAGAATCATCGCATAGGCCTGTTCGATGCCTTCCTTATTAAGGAAAACCACATCATGGCCAGCGGCTCCATCGCCTCAGCGGTTAGCGCTGCCCGTCAATTGGCCTGTGATAAGTTAGTTGAAGTCGAAGTTGAAACGATTGATGAACTCAAGCAGGCTCTCGATGCCGGTGCAGATATCGTCATGCTCGATAATTTTGACGTCACCATGATGATTGAGGCTGTAGAGCTCAACAATAGCTATAGCGAAAACCAACGCGTTAAGCTCGAAGTTTCAGGAAACGTGACTTTAGATACCATCTCTGACTTTGCCAAGACTGGAATCGACTACATCTCAGTTGGCGCCCTAACCAAACACGTCAAAGCGCTAGATTTGTCTTTGAGATTAAAAGATTAACACTCAGGTGAAAACGTCTCTCAAGATGAATGTATGGCGAACTGCTTAAGAACAAGTATGGTAAGAGGTTAGGCGAGCACCTAAAAGCGGCTAAGAACATCGGGCCACTTGCCAACACTTTTTTAACAACACTAGCTAACAAGACTCACTAGTAGACACTGGTATGTAATTTAACCAGTTTAGATAGGTCGTTTGGCCGCTATAAAATTGACACTCGGGCTTCAAGCGCCAATTTTTCAATCAAAGTCATAAATACGCTATAACTTTTTTTACAAAAAAAAATTTTATTAGACAAATTCACCTTTAAATTAAGACTTTGATGCGATTTACGGTTCCCTTTTTGTTAACTTTGTACTAACTTTGGCTATAGGCGAGATGGCCCTTTCGGCCAGCTTACCATGAAGGTAGACCGACTTAGTAAGTCGAAAGCATTAATTATCGTTAACTAAAGTAGCTCTCTAGTTAGTGGTAGGTTTAACGAAACATATCGTTAACATTTTTGTGGTTATCAGACGCTCAATTGTTCGTCTCGATAACTTCTAAAAAACACTACGCGAGAAACGCCAAAGTTAACTGTAAACAAATGATTTGGATGAGTTAAGCCGCCAAAATGGTATAGTTTGCCGAATGTAGATAAATCAAACTTAGAGTGAAAGCCTCGAATGGCGTTGGATCAATAGTCATGTACTAACGACTGACCTCATTCAGGAATTCATAAAGACTAGTTGATAGCAATAACGATTTGATCAAGGACGACATCTAGTTGACGCAGGAGCGCACAGAGTAGAGCAGCTTCAGCCTTTATTTTAGGCTTATATTAAACATCGGCCTTAACCGTGGTAAATATAACCCGGTAAGTAGCAGTAAATGGTAGTGTTTCATAAGAAGCATGACTATAACTACAAGGTCGGTGCTAGATTAAGCCGATGCTGAAAGAATGGGCTGTCATTGTATCTACATCAGTAAGAGATGAGTCGAGTCAGAGTTCTGTCAAACGGAGAAAGAAAAAATGAAAGGTATCAAAATGTCTCGTAACATGAGCAATGCTAAGGGTTTCACCCTAATTGAATTAATGATCGTTGTTGCAATCATCGGTATTCTCGCCGCAATTGCACTGCCTGCTTATCAAGATTACACAAAGAAATCTCGTTTTTCTCAATTAAACACTTCTGCTGATGGAATGAAAACAGCGGTAACTGTTTGCTATCACGATATTGGCACTTTGACTGGTTGTTCTGCTGGCTCAAATGGTGTGCCGAGCATTCCAGCAACGCTTCCTGCCCACGTAAAAACATTTACTGTAGTAAATGGTCTAATCACCTTAGAGGCTGAGCCAACAGCTGGTGGTTATACAAACGTTTGGACTGCTAGCGAAGATGCCACTACCAAGCAATTAAATTGGGCTCATACTGGAACATGTCTTGCGGCTGGCTATTGTAAGTAACATATTTACGTTCTCTATTTGAGGTGGTTGTAATACAGCCACCTCAATTCCTATAAATGCGATTTCAGTTTTCTTAATTTATAGCTGACTTCCATTGGGCTCGAAAAATATGCCAACAACAGGTCTCCACCTTGGATTATCAACGCTCTTTATTCGCAAACAACTTCTTAGCGAAGAGCAGATCGCATCAGCTATAACTAAGTCGCGTCAATCGAAAATCTCCCTAGTATCTACTATCGTTTCCGAAAAACTGCTCTCCGCAAGAGAAATAGCTGAACTCTGCTACGAAGAATACGGTACCCCTCTGCTGGATCTCAATGAGTTCGATATCAGTAGCATTCCAGAAGATTTTCTCAACAAGAAGCTGATCGAAAAGCACAAATGCTTACCATTATTTAAACGCGGCAACCGTCTCTATATTGGCACCTCAGACCCCACCAATATCGCCGCCTTAGAAGACTTTCAATTTAGTGCGGGCCTGCACGCCGAAGCCATACTGGTTGAAGATGACAAGCTAACCTTAGCGCTTGAGAAGGTACTCGAAGAAGATATCTCGGCACTCGATCTCGAAGGTATAGATGAAGACTCACTTTCCGGCATAGAGATCACCGACACTGACAAACGCCAGGAAGAGCAGCAAGGCGATGCCAGTGATGACGCCCCCATTGTTATCTATATCAATAAAATTCTCACCGATGCCATACGTAAAGGCGCATCAGACTTACACTTCGAGCCCTACGAAAAGCGCTACCGTATTCGTTTTCGTATCGATGGCATCTTACATGAAGTCTCTGAACCTCCGGTGAACTTGGCTGGCCGTATCTCAGCTCGCCTTAAGGTGATGTCAAAGCTAGATATCGCCGAGCGTCGCGTCCCCCAAGATGGCCGCATCAAGATGAAGCTGTCGCGCACTAAATCTATCGATTTTCGTGTGAGCACCTTGCCGACAATTTGGGGCGAAAAGATCGTAATGCGTATCTTGGACTCCTCATCGGCTCAGCTCGGTATCGAAAAACTCGGCTATGAAGATGACCAGCGCAAACTCTATGAAGAGATGCTGGCAAAGCCTCAGGGCATGATCTTGGTCACTGGCCCTACGGGCTCAGGTAAAACAGTGTCCCTCTATACAGGCCTTAATATTCTTAATACCGAAGAGCGCAATATTTCTACCGCAGAAGACCCAGTTGAAATTAACCTAGAAGGCGTCAATCAAGTTCATATTAACTTGAAAGCAGGCCTTACTTTTGCGTCAGCCCTACGTTCATTCCTCCGCCAAGATCCAGATGTCGTCATGGTGGGTGAGATTCGAGACCTGGAAACCGCAGAAATCGCCATTAAGGCTGCGCAAACCGGTCACCTAGTACTGTCAACTCTTCACACTAACTCAGCTGCCGAAACCCTAACCCGCCTGATTAACATGGGCGTGCCTGGTTACAACATCGCCAGCTCGGTTAACCTGATTATCGCCCAGCGTCTCGCCCGAAGACTCTGCACCGAATGTCGTCAACCCGAAGAAGTGCCCGAGCATGAACTACTCAGATTAGGTTTTACCCAAACGCAAATTGATGAAGGCTTTACCGTCTATAAGCCCGTTGGCTGTGACCTCTGCTCCGGCGGTTACAAAGGCCGAGTGGGTATTTATGAGGTGATGAAGATGTCAGATGAGATTGCCCGTACTATTATGGAAGGAGGCAACTCGCTGCAAATCGCTAATCAGGCCAAAGAACAAGGCATGCGCGATCTTCGGGACTCGGGCCTACGCAAGGTCATTGCGGGCGTAACCAGTATCGCCGAAATAAACCGAGTCACTAGTTTTTAAAAGAAGTCGTAAGCGGTAAGTCGTAAACGTTAGGCTAGAAGCCCTTTGCTGATACTTACAATTTAAAGGCTTAAATTCAATACTTTTCTCTAGAAAGGATTTTCCATGGCTAGCGCATCACTCGCAAAAACAACCAATAAAAAGCAAAAAGCTGCCAAGGCACAACCCAAAGTTGTCACCTTTCAGTGGAAAGGCACCAACCGCGACGGTAAAAAAACCAGTGGTGAACTGCGCGGCTCCTCATCGGCAGAAATTAAGGCAATTTTAAAATCTCAAGGAGTAAACCCCAAAGCCGTAAAGAAAAAGCCTGAACCACTTTTCAAGCGAGATCCCAAAATCAAGGCGATGGATATCGCCATGATCACCCGCCAGATAGCCACCATGCTGGCGGCGGGCGTACCTATCGTAACCACCTTAGAGATGTTAGGCCGCGGCCATGAAAAGCCCAGAATGAGAGAATTACTTGGTGCCATAGTAAATGATGTCCAAGCAGGTATTCCTCTTTCAGATGCTTTAAAACCTCATAGGCAATATTTCGATGATCTTTATGTCGACTTAGTCGCCGCAGGTGAGCACTCAGGTTCCCTCGATGCGGTATTCGATCGCATCGCAACTTACCGCGAAAAGGCAGAGGCGCTCAAATCAAAAATTAAAAAGGCCATGTTCTATCCCGCGGCCGTGGTTGTAGTAGCTGTTTTGGTAACGTCTCTTCTATTACTCTTTGTTGTGCCACAATTTGAAGAAATTTTTGCAGGTTTTGGCGCTGAGCTTCCCGCATTTACCCAGATGATTATTGGAATTTCAAGATGGCTACAGTCATCTTGGTACATCTTTGTCATTGCAATTATTTTAGGTATTTGGTCATTTAAACGTGCTCACCTTAAATCACAAAGCTTCCGAAATAGAATCGACGAAATAGTCCTAAAAATTCCAGTAATAGGAGACATTCTACATAAAGCAGCCATGGCTCGATTTGCTCGTACTCTAGCAACCACCTTCGCAGCAGGTGTACCGCTCATCGATGGTTTAGAATCCGCCGCTGGCGCATCTGGCAACTATGTTTATCGCAGTGCGCTCACCAAAGTACGTACAGAGGTGATGTCAGGAATGCAGATGAACGTTGCAATGCGCACCACAGGCCTGTTCCCAGACATGCTCATTCAAATGGTAATGATTGGCGAAGAATCAGGTGGCCTCGATGAGATGCTGAATAAAGTCGCAAACATCTATGAGATGCAAGTCGATGATGCCGTCGATGGCTTATCTAGCCTTATCGAACCAATGATGATGGTGGTGATTGGCACGCTCGTCGGTGGACTTATCGTCGGCATGTATCTGCCTATCTTCCAGCTAGGTAATGTTGTGGGTTAAGTCTAGAACGAGTCACCTACTTTTTAATAACAAAAATAAGCATCTTCAATGACTGATTTTATCCAATTAATGGCTCAGTATCCTTTACTGTTTGCCGCAATCTCTTTCGTTTTCGCTGCGACTATTGGCAGCTTTTTAAATGTGGTGATTCACCGCCTTCCGGTAATGATGAAAAGGGAATGGCAGCAAGAGTGCAATCAGTACCTTGAGGAATACCATAAATCCACTATCAAGGGGGTTGAAGACAAATTAGCTCAGCCAATTGATGATTACCCTGAAAAATATAACCTCATCGTCCCTGGCTCTGCCTGTACTAAATGCAAAACCAATATTAAGCCTTGGCACAATTTGCCCATTTTTGGTTGGTTAATGCTCGGCGGGAAATGTGCTAACTGCAAAACTAACATATCTGCCAGATACCCTATTATTGAGGCTATTACGGGGCTGGCTGTTGCCTATCTCGCCTATTACTTTGGTCCAAGCTGGCAATTTGTCTTCGCGACTATACTTACCTTTGGCCTAATAGCCTTAACAGGCATAGATCTCGATGAGATGTTGCTACCCGATCAGATCACCCTGCCACTCTTATGGCTTGGCCTTCTCATTAACCTTGATAGCACCTTTGTCTCGCTAAGCGATGCAGTAATTGGCGCTGCGGCGGGTTATATGAGCCTATGGAGTGTCTTCTGGGGCTTCAAGCTGCTAACAGGTAAAGAAGGTATGGGCTATGGCGACTTTAAACTACTGGCCGTGTTCGGCGCTTGGTTTGGCTGGCAGTTACTTCCCCTGATCATCCTACTCTCATCTGTTGTAGGCACACTCGTTGGATTACTTCTTATCGTCAACAAGAAGATCAACTCAGGTAACCCCATTCCATTTGGGCCCTATATTGCGTTAGCTGGTTGGATAGCCATGGTCTGGGGAGAGAGAATCACTAACTGGTACCTATCCACCCTTTAAACATCAACAAACTCAGAGATTATCATGGCTAATTTTGTTGTCGGCCTCACTGGCGGTATAGGAAGTGGCAAGACCACAGTGGCAAACCTGTTTGCAGAATTAGGTATCGATCTTGTCGACGCCGATGTCGTGAGTCGAGAAGTGGTAGCAAAAGGCACCAAAGGCTTAGCCGAAATTGCACAGCATTTCGGCGGCGACATTTTACTTGAAAATGGCGAGCTAAATCGAACCGCCCTAAGAGATAGGATATTTAACAACCCCACCGAGCGAGAATGGCTTAACAACCTATTACACCCCATAATCCGATCAGAAATGTTAACACAATTGCAAAATTCAACCTCAGACTATGCAATTTTGGTTGTGCCCTTGCTATTTGAGAATGGTTTAGATAGGTTAGTGAATTGCACTTTAGTGGTTGATATTTCGCCAGAGTTACAGATTCAGCGAACGACGCTAAGAGACGCTGTCAATGCAGAGCAAGTACAAAATATAATAGCTAGCCAGGCAAGCAGAGATGAGAAGTTATCCAAAGCTGACGATGTTATCGACAATCATGGTTCGATATCAGCATTAAGAAGTAAGGTTTCTGCATTACATAATAAATACATAAAATTAGCCGCACAAACTTAATTATCGTCATGAATGAATTGATCTACGAACAGCCATTAAACGAGAAGACACGTAGCTATCTTAGGCTCGAATATCTCGCGAGCCAGGTACAAAGTAATTTAGATCAAGACCATCAACATCGCTGTTTCTATCCTCTATTTTCACTCTGCGAACTTACTGAACGTTGTGATTATCGCAGCGAGATCATTAAGGATATCGACAAGCAGCTGCTTAATCTAAAAAAGTGGCAGCACTTGCCTCATATTGATGAGCAGCAAGTAGAGCATTACATTCATCAAATGCAACAAGCTAGAGCTCAGCTGATCGGCTGTGAGCGCCCAGGACAAAAGCTAAAGCAAGATAGGTTTTTATCAGCATTAAGGCAGCGCTTTGGCATGCCAGGCGCATGCTGTAACTTTGACCTACCGCAGTTACACTACTGGTTGGCTAAACCTTGGGAAGTACGCCAGCAAGAGTATAAGGCATGGACAAGCCACTTCGATTGCTTACTCAACCCGATTAAGTTGTTACTTGAATTAACCCGTAATACAACCATCTATAATCCAGCAACGGCTACCGCTGGCTTCTATCAAGGCTCTAGCAATCAAGCACTATCTCTGATTCGAGTTAAGATAGATCCAGAACAGGGATGCTACCCCACAATTAGCGGCAACCGTAATCGATACGCCATCCACTTTGTATTGTTTGACCAACAAAAGCACTCAGATAAATCAATCGACTTTATGTTGGCAACCTGCACCTAAAGTGATTACCATAGCCCGACTGTCATTCATCGGCCTATGGAAGTAATTATGCCAACCACAGTTAAGTGCCCGACCTGTCAAAAAGAGGTAGTTTGGTCAAAAGAATCCAAATTCAAGCCCTTTTGCAGCGAAAGATGCAAACTCATCGATCTTGGCGATTGGGCCTCTGAAAAACACGCTATTCCAGTGAAACCTGAATTTGATCCAGAAACCCTAGATTCTCTTGGCTATGAAGAATCTGATTTTTTTAAGGATCAATAGATGAAAAGAGTCCATGTTGCTGTCGGCATCATATTCGACACTGATAATAAAATATTACTCGCTAAACGCCCTCAACACCTTCACCAAGGCGGCAAATGGGAATTCCCAGGCGGTAAGGTCGAACAGGGTGAAACGACCTCTGAAGCCTTGATAAGAGAGTTGAGGGAAGAAGTGGCGTTAGAAGTGGCATCGACAAGCCCGCTAATGGCCATCTCATACGACTACCCTGACAAACAGGTGTATCTAGACATACACACAGTAAAATCCTTCTCAGGACAAGCTAAGGGCATAGAAGGTCAACTTATTCAATGGGCCACTATTGAAGATCTCAAAGATTATGATTTTCCAGCGGCGAACCAACCCATAGTAGAAAAACTCCTCTCTTTATAGTCATTCACCTCACAGCCCGAATCCTAATATCGGGCTTTTTTAATGACTAATGTCCTATCCACACATAATTGAATATCAATTAACAATCCGCTGCCCAGTAAGTAATTACCCTGCTATTTATAAGAAAAGTCAGACCATGAGTTTCTCTGTCTTTTTACTACTGCTGCGACCTAAAAGCCCATTCGCCAAGCAGCACAGGCTTCAAACTAATCAAAAAAAGCATTTACTAAGATCTCTATTGGGGGCTACGAAGCCATATATGGATCCTATGCATCTAAGGCCTTGGGCAGGATGAGGGAGTCAACTAAACATAAAAGAAAGTCGCCTGTCATCGCCAGCTTCAAACCAAATACGAGGTGCTTACTCGCCCCTCATATCATAGCGAAGCAGCTAGGCTGCGAGCTGGGGGGAAGGCACATGGATGTGAAAATTGTCATCAACACAGGATGCAGTTTATGACCAAGCTCAGCGGTTGAAGGACGGCAAAAATAGGCGCCTGTCATGGCCAGCTTCAGCCACATTTAGATATTTGTACAAACATACGCTCACATGGGGGCGAAAGGCATCCGCTTATCAAGCGAAGCTTGATGGATGGCTGTAGCGCGAAGCAGCTAAGCTGCGAGCTGAGGGGGCCACACTGCGTAAGCAGCTTTGGACTGCAGGTGAAGTAGATGCTTTCGCAGAGCGTAGAAAGCAAAAAGCCCTAGCGATTTAGGCTAGGGCTTTTTGCTTTATTAGGCGTCTGGAAATGACCTACTCTCA
>NZ_JSFF01000041.1:0-3162 GCF_000773485.1 Shewanella sp. ECSMB14101
CATGTACTCTAGTACACTGTGCGCTTCGCTTCGTTACGGCTTTGTCAGCCAAACAATTACCTGCGTAATTAACCAAAATAATAAATTTGAAAAGCTGCACTCTTTATTCAAGAGCTAATTTGAGTCCGCACTTCAATCAAGTACTTGTATTCTTCTGATTCAGTAACCATTATTACGACCTCCATGGATGGAGGAAGTGCCAAGAAATGATTGGACTCATTTCCGGTACTTTGCAGTAAAAACCCTTTTGGGTTGTATGGTTAAGCCTCACGAGTCATTAGTACAGGTTAGCTCAACGCCTCACAACGCTTACACACCCTGCCTATCAACGTCCTAGTCTCGGACGGCTCTTTAGAGACCTTAAAGGTCTAGGGATGACTCATCTTAGGGCTCGCTTCCCGCTTAGATGCTTTCAGCGGTTATCGATTCCGAACGTAGCTACCGGGCAATGCCATTGGCATGACAACCCGAACACCAGCGGTTCGTCCACTCCGGTCCTCTCGTACTAGGAGCAGCTCCCTTCAATCATCCAACGCCCACGGCAGATAGGGACCGAACTGTCTCACGACGTTCTGAACCCAGCTCGCGTACCACTTTAAATGGCGAACAGCCATACCCTTGGGACCGACTTCAGCCCCAGGATGTGATGAGCCGACATCGAGGTGCCAAACACCGCCGTCGATATGAACTCTTGGGCGGTATCAGCCTGTTATCCCCGGAGTACCTTTTATCCGTTGAGCGATGGCCCTTCCATTCAGAACCACCGGATCACTATGACCTGCTTTCGCACCTGCTCGACGTGTATGTCTCGCAGTTAAGCTGGCTTATGCCATTGCACTAACCGTACGATGTCCGACCGTACTTAGCCAACCTTCGTGCTCCTCCGTTACTCTTTGGGAGGAGACCGCCCCAGTCAAACTACCCACCAGGCACTGTCCTCAACCCCGATTCAGGGGCCAGAGTTAGAACATCAACACTACAAGGGTGGTATTTCAAGGTTGACTCCACGAGAACTGGCGTTCCCGCTTCAAAGTCTCCCACCTATCCTACACATGTAGGGTCAATGTTCAGTGCCAAGCTATAGTAAAGGTTCACGGGGTCTTTCCGTCTAGCCGCGGGTATACGGCATCTTCACCGCAATTTCAACTTCACTGAGTCTCGGCTGGAGACAGCGTGGCCATCATTACGCCATTCGTGCAGGTCGGAACTTACCCGACAAGGAATTTCGCTACCTTAGGACCGTTATAGTTACGGCCGCCGTTTACCGGGGCTTCGATCATGAGCTTCTCCGAAGATAACCCAATCAATTAACCTTCCGGCACCGGGCAGGCGTCACACCGTATACGTCATCTTGCGATTTTGCACAGTGCTGTGTTTTTGATAAACAGTTGCAGCCACCTGGTATCTGCGACTGCCGTCAGCTTAGGGAGCAAGTCCCATCACCAACAGCAGCGTACCTTCTCCCGAAGTTACGGTACCATTTTGCCTAGTTCCTTCAGCCGAGTTCTCTCAAGCGCCTTGGTATTCTCTACCCGACCACCTGTGTCGGTTTGGGGTACGATTCCTGCTAACCTGAAGCTTAGAAGATTTTCCTGGAAGCATGGCATCAACTACTTCAGTTCCGTAGAACCTCGTCATCAACTCTCAGTATTAGGTACCCGGATTTGCCTAAGTACCCTACCTACAGTCTTAAACGCGGACAACCAACGCCGCGCTAGCCTAGCCTTCTCCGTCTCTCCATCGCAGTTAGCAGAAGTACGGGAATATTAACCCGTTTCCCATCGACTACGCCTTTCGGCCTCGCCTTAGGGGTCGACTTACCCTGCCCCGATTAACGTTGGACAGGAACCCTTGGTCTTTCGGCGTGGAGGTTTTTCACCCCCATTATCGTTACTCATGTCAGCATTCGCACTTCTGATACCTCCAGCGTGGGTTACCCCTTCACCTTCAACGGCTTACAGAACGCTCCTCTACCGCACTAGCGCAAGCGCTAGTGCCCATAGCTTCGGTGTATTGCTTAGCCCCGTTAAATCTTCCGCGCAGGCCGACTCGACTAGTGAGCTATTACGCTTTCTTTAAATGATGGCTGCTTCTAAGCCAACATCCTAGCTGTCTAAGCCTTCCCACATCGTTTCCCACTTAGCAATAACTTTGGGACCTTAGCTGATGGTCTGGGTTGTTTCCCTTTTCACGACGGACGTTAGCACCCGCCGTGTGTCTCCCGAGTAGTACTCATTGGTATTCGGAGTTTGCAAAGGGTTGGTAAGTCGGGATGACCCCCTAGCCTTAACAGTGCTCTACCCCCAATGGTATTCGCTCGAGGCGCTACCTAAATAGCTTTCGAGGAGAACCAGATATCTCCCGGTTTGATTGGCCTTTCACCCCCAGCCACAAGTCATCACCGCATTTTTCAACATACGTGTGTTCGGTCCTCCAGTTGATGTTACTCAACCTTCAACCTGCCCATGGCTAGATCACCGGGTTTCGGGTCTACACCTTGCAACTAAACGCGCAGTTAACACTCGGTTTCCCTACGGCTCCGCTATTCGCTTAACCTCGCTACAAAATGTAAGTCGCTGACCCATTATACAAAAGGTACGCAGTCACGGTCTCAAGAACCGCTCCCACTGCTTGTACGTATACGGTTTCAGGTTCTATTTCACTCCCCTCACAGGGGTTCTTTTCGCCTTTCCCTCACGGTACTGGTTCACTATCGGTCAGTCAGGAGTATTTAGCCTTGGAGGATGGTCCCCCCATATTCGAACAAGATATCACGTGTCCCGTCCTACTCGTTTTCACCTAAAGTTAGTTTTCATGTACGGGGCTATCACCCTGTATCGCTGTGCTTTCCAACACATTCCACTAACACCCTCTAGGCTTAAGGGCTAATCCCCGTTCGCTCGCCGCTACTAGGGGAATCTCGGTTGATTTCTTTTCCTAAGGGTACTTAGATGTTTCAGTTCCCCTCGTTCGCCTCATTAAGCTATGTATTCACTTAATGATGACAGCTTATGCTGCCGGGTTTCCCCATTCGGACATCGTTAGCTCAAATGCTTGTTACTAGCTCGCCAACGCTTTTCGCAAGTTACTACGTCCTTCATCGCCTCTGACTGCCAAGGCATCCACCGTATACGCTTAGTCACTTAACCATACAACCCAAAT
>NZ_JSFF01000042.1:0-16385 GCF_000773485.1 Shewanella sp. ECSMB14101
GTCCCCGCTTATCCGCGATGAACCTTTTTTAATCGTCTAACTAAACAGCCGTTACTTGGCGAAGCGTTCGGCCAGGTAGTCGAAGACGGCGCGGATACCAAAGGCTTCACCGCCGATGGGGCGACCCGGTAGTTTGCGGGTGTTCCAGGCCATAACGTCGAAATGGGTCCAGCTGATCTCCTCGTCGACGAAGGCTTCCAGGTAAAGGGCCGCCGTGATGGCGCCGCCAAAGGGCACCTTGCCGCAGTTGGCCAGATCGGCGATATCACTGCCGGTCAGGTCAAAATAAGGCTTGTGCAGCGGCATACGCCACACAGGATCTTCTACCGCCAGACCGGATGCAGTGATCCCCGCTGCGACCTCATCATCGTTACTGAAGAAGCCTGGGAGCTCTGTGCCCAGGGCGATACGCATGGCGCCCGTGAGTGTCGCGAAATCGATCAGCAGATCGGGCTTGTCGTCATTGGCTTCAGCTAGGGCGTCACACAGTACCAGACGGCCTTCGGCGTCAGTGTTGTCAATTTCAACCGTGAGCCCCTTGCGGGTAGTGATCACATCACCTGGACGGAAGGCGTTGGCCGACACGGCGTTTTCCACCGCAGGCACCAATACACGCAGACGCACAGGCAACTTAGCTGCCATGATCTGGTGGGCAAGGCCGATAACATGAGCTGCACCGCCCATATCTTTCTTCATCAGGCGCATGCCGGCACCAGGTTTAAGATCTAATCCGCCTGAGTCGAAGCAGACGCCTTTGCCCACCAAGGTGACCTTAGGTGCATCTTCATCACCCCAGGTGAGGTCGATCAGGCGCGGCGCATTGTGGCTGGCGCGGCCAACCATATGAATGGTGGGGTAGTTGTGGGTTAGCAGGTCATCGCCGACGATCTGGGTGACCTTGGCACCAAATTCGGCTGCCAATGACTCCATGGTTTCGCCAAGGTGCTGGGGCATCATGTCGGCGGCAGGGGTGTTGACCAGATCGCGCACTATCGATACCGAACGCACCATCTGTAAGGTTTGGGCAACCAGTGCAGGGTCTTTGAGTACCAGTTGAGGGTAGGTCTTGTCGTTGCGCTTGTAGCGATCAAACTTGTAAGCGCCTAAGGCCCAGCTAAAGGCTGCGAGCTTACAGGTTTGCGCATCGGCATCGAGCAGGTATTGGCCTGCTGGTAGCTCGTTAACCAGATCGCCGAAAACCCAGTGGGAGTCTTTATTATCGGTGACATAGAGGGCTTGGCTGAGTGCGCCCTCACTGCCTGGGATCAGGCTCATGCCTTTACCGCTGAATTGGGTGTTGGTTAACCAGTTTTTTACCGTTTTGTCTTGGCTGCTTAGCCAGTCGTTATAATCAATGGTACTGAGCAGTGTCAGTGGGATCCCTTCGGAACCAGAGAGGAGTATTTGAGTCATTGGGCATCATCTTATTGAGGTCAAAATTCAACTTAGATTAGCATGCCCGCCCCTTGAGACGAAAGCGGGGGATTATTCACTGCTGGCTTTTTCTACAGCCTTGAGAGCACGTTTAGTGGCTTGAGCCTCACGGCCAAGTTGCACCTTGCGTTCGGAGAGATTATTGAAGGAGCTGGGCAGTACTTCGACCCCGACTAACTTCCCCAGTTTTACCACTACGGGAATGGTGATAGGGGCAAAAGGCAGTACGGCAAAGACGCCAAGCCCCAGGCCTTTGATCAGGTCTGCCAGCTGCTTATTGGCAAGGCGAAGCTCCTCTTTACTGGCCTGTTTGCGGGTGTAACGCTTATAGGCAACCAACATATCCTTGGTTTCCTGTTTTTCCTGGGCCAGGGCATCTTTGAGCGCAAGCATGTCCCGTTTCAAACGCAGCCCAAAGCGGCGGCGACTAATGCGCAGCACTCTAAAAGGGGCCTTGTGTAACTTACGATAGATTTTCATGGCGCGATTGTCTCACAAGCTATCGATGAGACCCAACATTTAATATTGCTGTTTTTATGCTTGATACTCAGGAGGCTTAAGGTCAATTCGGGCATGAACTTGAGCCTTTCCCTATGGCGCGTCAGTGAGAACAATTCTTTACCATGCTCACTCACGCTTTTTTCCATTTAGGTAGGCGGCAATGAACGCCGGGCAAGGCTTAGCGGCCTGTTTATTCTGACTCACCATGGCTGAGACTATTGCCCCTTCTTTGAGTAGACAGATAAGGTCCAGCAGGGCGTCGTCTTGCTGCTCGAGATGCTCGCGAATCAGTTCTCTGACGGCCTGCTTATGATACTTGGCAAAGCGTGACACCTGACAGCGACTGTCACCACATTCTATGGCCGAATTGATAAACAGGCAGCCATGAAATTCACTCAACTCAGGCACGCGATCATTAAACCAATCATCGAGGGCGGCAAAGAGCCCCTCAATTTTACCAAAGTCGTCCTGGCCTTGGCTTAACCTCTGATTGAGCCAGTCGATGTAGATCTTGTGACGTGTTTCAAGCACGGCAACGATTAGCGCCTCTTTGCTGCTGAAGTGGTGATAGAGAGTCTTCTTGGCCACCCCAGAGACTTTAAGCACCTCGTTGATGCCCACCAGATTGATCCCTCGCTCAATAAAGAGGCTGAGGGCGGTATCGATTAGTTGTTGTCGCTTATCTGTCATGATCGCCTCGCTTTTTTATATCTTGACATCGGTAGACCAGGTTGTCTACTCTTGCGGGTAGACAGACTTGTCTACATTTATGGAGTGAAAGAGATCAAGATGAATAAACTGGCTTTTGCGTTAATTTCTGGAATGGGTGCCGCCTTGGCGATTGGCCTCCTGTCATACGCCGAAACGCTGCAGTCCGATCTGGTGCTGTTGATGGTCCCGTTCGGTGCCACGGCTGTGTTGGTGTTTGGCGTGCCTGAGAGCCCGCTGGCGCAGCCAAGAAACGTGATCTTCGGTCATCTGTTGACCTGTGCCATCGGCCTCTATTTTTTCCACTATGTCGGTGTTAATCCGTTTACCCTGGCTCTGGCCAGTGGCCTTGCTGTTAGCGCCATGCTACTGACTAAGACAACTCATCCACCGGCGGGTGCGACGCCGTTATTGGTGATGTTGACAGGCCAGGATTGGTGGTTTCTTTTTTCGCCTGTGTTGACCGGGGCTGTGATTATTGTGCTGGTGGGTAAGCTTATCGCGCTGATGCACAAACGTCTGGCACGCCAAAACCTGCAGCAGAGCCAAGCAGCGTTGGATTAATGACCCGCAGCAACTACGACTTTTGTGCTTAATTTCAGGTATCTAGGTTGAAGTGGACTATACTTTTCATTCTGTTGGCGGCGCTTAACCGCTTTCCTATTCAGTGGCTATTGCCGCAAGTAATGTGAGCACAGCGCCTGCAACGAATCATCGCCGTATGGCGGCTGTTCTGTTTAAGGATGAAACGTGAATGCGCCACCCCATGAAGGCTTTTAAAATATACAGTTTGGCTATCTTGTATCTCGTCTTTCTCATCGCGGCGTTTTATATTTTGATGGCTAGCATTAATCAGTCTCAGCAGGACTGGAAGCATCACACCTATGAGGAACTGGATAAGACGGCCTTGTTTAACGATGCCATGGTGGCATTAGGTTACGGAGGCTTTATTCACGACTTCAAAAATGCCGTTATTCGTCACGATCTCAGTTATTTGAGGCGCGCCGAAGCCGAGATTGAGCTAGGGCTGCGCTCATTAGGCAAGTATGGTCAGCTTGCTCCCGAACATGAGGCTCAGGTGAAGGCGATAGCGTCTGTCGTCGAACAATATCGACAACATCTGCCACGCCTGCGCCAGATGGTGGAGGAAAAGCGCGACGTTCAAGCTATCGATTTGGCGGTGAGGGTGGATGACACTGCTGCAATTGCGGCGATAGCCACCATTCTTGCCAGCCAGAGCCAGGTGCCAAACAGCCTGTTTCAACGGGCGGAAAGTGCCCATCAACGTCTGAATCATATGTTGCTGGTGATCCTCTTTGCCCTGGTGCTGGTAAGTATCTTAGTATTCAGTTTCATCCGATATGTTAATAAACGTCTGGCCATCAAGCTAAAAGATCTCGAAGTGATCTTTCGCTGTGCGCCCAATGCCATCTTTTCGGTCAACGAACATGGCACCATCATCTCTGCCAATCGGGAAACCATGCGGCTGTTTGGATTTTCTGAGCGGGCGCTAAATAAAATAAATGTCGATGATCTGGTGCCCAGTGCGACCAAGGAGAAGCATAAGAAGCTGCGTATGGAGTTTCAAAAGTCAGACCGGGTGCAACCCATGTCCCAACGTAATACTATTTTTTACGGTAAAAAATTGAATGGTGATGTTTTTCCCGCCAGTATCTCTATCGCCACCTATGGGGTTGGTGGTGAGAAACACAGCATTGTGGTGATTAAAGATCTCAGTGACGAGATGCAGTATAAGTCTCAGGCCAATACCGATCCCTTAACCAAGGTCGCCAATCGTCGCGCCATTAACCATCAACTGGCGGCAGCGATTAGTCGCAGCAATCGACAGCAGACCTCGCTGGCGGTGTGTATCTTCGATATCGATCATTTCAAGGCGGTCAACGATAAGCATGGTCATCTGGTGGGCGATGACGTGTTGCAGCGGGTGGCTAAAATCTTCAAAGAGGCGATACGTAAGACAGATTTTGTTGGCCGCTGGGGGGGCGAGGAGTTTGTGATCATTCTCGAGGATACCGACAGCGAAGGGGCGACCTCTTTCGCCGACAAACTCAGGCAAGATATCAAACATCGCAGCCAAGAGAGCGACTTTCCGGTGGCTATCACCGTCAGCGCCGGCGTCTCACTCTATCGCTGGGACGATGATCAAGACAGGCTGTTTAATGATGCAGATCAGGCGCTCTACCGGGCTAAAGAGAATGGCCGCGACTGTGTTGTGGTTATCTAGATAGTGTTTTATGGACGGGGATTAGCCCGTCCGCAATGCCAATAAAGCCGGAATATCTAACGGCGCCGAGTAGCGGCAAAAGCTCGGTTCCTTGCTGTCGATGGCGTGGATAGACATGCGGTCGGCCAGCTCATTGCCCTCAATGCCCACATGCGCCGCCACATGAGTGAGTTTGATGGTCGCTTTTAAACTGTCATATAACTCATGGGCTTGCTGGATGATCTCAAGATTGGCTATCTCGCCGGTTTTACGTTGCCAGCCCTTGGCCTTCCAACCATAGGCCCAGTTGGTGATGCAATTGATCGCATACTGGGAGTCACTGTGAATATGTACGCTCTTGCCCAGTTTACTATATTGCTGCGCCATTAAGAGAGCCTGATATAGGGCGTTTAACTCGGCGGTGTTATTGGTGCCCTTGGGGTTATAAAGCCCATACCAGAGCTCAGTCAATTCACCCGCTTGATAGAGTGCCAGGCCTGAGCCTGCTTCGCCGGGATTGGGCTCACAGCCGCCATCGGTATAGATATCGATATTGCTGTCGGGGTGTTCACTTGCGGCGATCTGACTGCTTGCTTTGCGACTGGCCGTTTTAGGCTTGCTGGTCTGAGAGGGCTTAGCGCCAAAGGCTGCCTCAGCTTCTGCCAATGTCTTGAAGGATTTATAGCGCGCCCCGGCAAAGCCGTCCACTAGCGCCTTGGTTTGCGGCCAACTGGTAAAGATGCCCGTCTCGCGTCCTGCCCATACCACATAATATTTGCTTGCCATCGGTTTCTCTTTCCCTTGAATTAATCGGCCTGTTTGCAGCTTTGCAGTAACTTGACGAAGAAGGCCTCGCCCTTACGTTCGGCAAAAGCGATATTGCGCTCGGGGATAGACTCAGGATCGTCATAATCGGCCAAGGCGCGCTCCATACTGGCTTCTCGTATGATATGCAGTGTTGGGTAAGGGGCCCTGTTGGTGTAGTTTGCTGCGCTGTCTTGGGGCTCGCCTTCGAAACAGTAATCCGGGTGGAAACTGGCGAGCTGAAAGACCCCCTCAAAGCCCTGCTCGATAAGCAGGTCGTTGGCGATATCCACCAGATCCAGGTAGAGATAAAAGCCCTCGAAGCCGCGTGGCATGATAAACAGTGTGGTCTCGATTTGTGGCTGCTGCTCCAGCAAATGACATTCCTGAATCAGCTCATCCAATACTTTATCAATCTGACTATGCTGGGCGACCGTATAGCGGATGCTGTTACGCTCCACTTCACGGCGGGCAAAGGGGCAGATGTTGTACTTCATGATCACCTTTTCCACCCAATTCTGGGTTTCTAAGGCGATTGGCGCATCCTCAGCGCTGTGATAGACCTGTGTATCAGACACCGGCAGCTCCGTTTGATCTCGTTATTGAGGAGCGATCATAGGGATGATAGAGGCCACAAGCAAGAGTGCCATGGCAATGTTAAAGCCTTTTTGTTGACGTTGATTTTTAAGTAATCGTTTGAGTGCCACACCAAAGCCTAACCACACCAGGGCGCAGGGCAGTGCCACGCTGAAGAAGACGCTGGCGATGGTGAGAACTTGTGGTGTTAGTGGTTGGTCAATCACAGTAAAGGTCGCAATAGCGCCCACGGCCATGATCCAGCCCTTAGGGTTGACCCATTGAAAGGCCGCCGCCTGGAGGAAAGAGAGTGGCTTGGCGGTCTGTTTACCCTCCATCTTACTGCTGCTGTTGGCGATGAGCCAAGACAGATAGAGCAGGTAGGCGATACCAATATATTTGATGATCAGGTGCAAGAGTGGGTAGGCCTGAAAGACGGCGCTCAATCCCAAACCGATCGCCAGAACCATGCAGGGAAAGCCAATACAAATCCCCGCCAGGTGGGGCAGACTGGGCTTGATGCCAAAATTGACGCCAGAGGTCATCAACATAATGTTGTTGGGCCCAGGGGTGATCCCTGAGGAAAAGGCGAAAAGGGCGATGGCAAAAACCAGTTCCATGTAGCGTGTGTCTCTAGTACCTGTTAACGATGGCCTATGATCGCCGACATAAGACATTCTGACCAGAAAAATTTCCCAACCTTTTGCACATTTTATAACTCACTGTAAATCATTAACTATTTAGCTTTAAATCGGCAGATTTACCTATCTGGTGATGTAAATCTTCTCTGTCCCGCTTGCAATTATATATTGTATAAAATATAACTTGCCTGCAATAAATTGTTAACTACGGGTTAACAAGGATGTGCTAAATGCTCGATAACGACACCTCAAAGAAGGTGAATTGAGTGACTTAAACCTGAGTAATGATCGGCTCGCCCGAGCCGATAGGTCTGGAGACCAACTATGACAAAGACAATTATATCTCGCGGTGTGCTTACTCGCCGTTTCACTCCCACCGCCCTGGCGTTAGCTTGTTCACTGCTTGTGGCGCCACAGGTGGTGAGTGCCAATGACGCGCCGCGTTCTAAACCCATGCCGCAACAGGCGATGAAAGCGGCGGTGCAACGGGCTGGTGTTGACAATGGCCAGAGCAAAGCACGCTTCGATAAGGCTGCGCGTAAACCCAGAGGCGCCGCATCGGTTACTGAGGGTGATAAGGTGCCACCATCAGTTACAGGGCAAGAGTCACAGCAGGGGGTTAATGGCCACTCTGCTCTGCAAGGCCCTTTGGGCGCTCAGGGCGCTCTGGGCAATCAAGGTGCTGAAGGGCCAGCGGCTGAGACGGATCCCTGTAATGGTTATAGCCAGTTCGATACGTTAACCGGTCAGGCTCTGTATGATTTTGTTCGTCAGGCGGAGTTTTCCTGTATCTCAGAGTTATATTCTCGTAACGATGCCACGGCGGTAAAGGCGTATCAGGCCGACAATGTGGTGGCGGTGGCGAATTTGGCTAAGGCCAGCGCGGCGACCTATGACAGCAGTAGCGGTAGTGAGTTATTTAACCTGTTCTACTTTCTACGTGGCGCATTTTATATCGAATACTATAACGAGGATTTGAGCTATAGCGATACTCGCGCCAGCGATGCCATGCGCGAACTGCTACTGGAATATGCGAAAAACCCGGCTATGGCCAGCCTGAGCGACATGCAGGGCAACACATTGCAGGAGTATTTCATCGCTTGGGACAGCTCTTACAATTACTATGATTCGGTGGCGGTGATCACACAATATCTTGATCAGTTTAGCGAGCAGCATCTGGCGTCCTGGTATCACAGAAGTGCACTGACTAAGGCGCTAACTACCCTTTATCGTGGCAATTGGGATGAGAAGTACACTAAGGCCTCAATGGAGTATGATGCTTTGCGCGCCGCGCTGCTAAAGGTGGCGACCTCTGACTATATCATCAACTCTAATTATGCCTTCGAATCCTCAGATGCCTTTCATGAGTTTGGCCGTTTCTATGAGTACCAGAAATACTGGGGGCTGCCTGAGAGTCTGAAGCTTTCGCTCAACGATGGTGTGCAGCAATATATGAGTAAGTTTGCCCGCCTGTCTAAGCAGTGGGCTGATGCCGCTGGTTATCTGGATTACTACAACCCTGGACAATGCGACAGCTTTGGGATCTGCGGCTGGGAAGCTGAGCTGGAAAGCAGCGTGCTTGGTATTCACTATAGCTGCTCTGACACCATTAAGATCCGCGCGCAGCAACTTACCAGTCAGGAGCTACAGCAGTCGTGTGATTTGATGGGGGATGAAGAAGTGCTGTTCCATCAGGTGCTGGCGACCAGCGGCGACCCCGTGGCCGATGATTACAATCAGGATCTCGAGGTCAATATCTTCGACAGTTATGATGACTATGATGCCTATGCCGGTATTATTTTTGGCATCAACACAGACAATGGCGGTATGTACCTCGAAGGCACCCCCTCCAACCCGGATAACCAAGCCCGCTTTATTGCACATGAGGCCACCTGGACTGAAGATATTTTGGTGTGGAATCTAAGGCATGAGTATGTGCATTATCTCGATGGTCGCTTTAATCTGTACGGTGGCTTTAGCCATTTCGATATCGATACTGGCAAGTCGGTATGGTGGTCAGAAGGATTGGCTGAATACATTTCTCAGCAAAATCGTAATGACGAGGCGATCGCTATTGGGCGTAGTCAAAGCTTCAGCCTCAGTGAGATCCTGGCCAATACCTATGACAGTGGTACAGAGAGAGTCTACCGTTGGGGCTACCTAGCAGTGCGCTTTCTGTTTGAACAGCACAGAAGTGATGTTGACGCGCTTCTGGTATACGCCCGCGCCGGGGATGCGGCAGCTTGGCTCAGCTATATCGATAACACTATTGGCACTCAGTATGACAGTGAATGGAATAGCTGGCTCTTGACGGTATCCAGTAACGATACACCACTTGATGGCGGCATAGTCACGCCGATTGACAGCGATGGCGACGGGGTGATCGACAGTGAAGATGCCTTTCCAAGCGATCCTACCGAGTGGGCCGATGAGAACGGTAATGGTATTGGCGATAACGCCGATGCTGCCAATGGTGGTGGGCCCGAGAGCCATTGCGGCGACACAAGCATTACCGATGGCAAACTCACTCAGGAGCAGGCTGAATGTGTGGCGGGCACAGGGATCAATTATTACTACACCTATGTCGATCAAGATAATACACAGCTGTATATCAGTACCTCAGGTGGTGAAGGGGATCTGGATATCTACTTTAACCAGCAAACCTGGGCCTCGAGCAGTGACTATGACGTCAAGTCACAGAGCACAGGTAACGATGAGCTGATTAGTGTTATCGCCAATCGTGGTTGGGTCTATATTTCGACAGTGGCCGTTACTGCGTTTGATGGTGTGACCCTAAAGGTAAGTCAAACAGCTGAGGGAACTCCCGATAGTGGTGGTGATGCTGGTGTAGAGGATGCCTGCGTTAGCAACAACCCATACAGCTATGGTGGCGTAGAATTTGGCCAAGCCGTCTGTGTGGCCGACGGGCACTCCAGTTACTATTTCTATGTGCCGGCCAACACCGCGGCCATTGAGATCAATACGGATCACGGCAGTGGTAACCTGGATCTATACGCCAATGGCGCGACCTGGGCAAGCCCTTCAGATTATCAGTACAAGTCGGACAATACCGGTAATCAGGAAAAGATCCGTGTGTTAGCACCGACAGAAGGCTGGTTCTATGTCAGCGCAGATGGTGCGCCTTCGAGCAGTGGTGCCAGTTTAGTGGTGACGCTCGAGGCGAACTAAAAGCGATACGCCTGACCATGATAAACGCCGGCCTTGTGCTGGCGTTTTTACTTTTGGTCCTGGCGCGTTTGAAAGGGCCAAAATGTGAAAGATACACTAAGGAGATGAATGTTAACGTTTTGTCAGCCTAGGTTCATGATACTTAGCTTATACTTTGTTCATTCTGGTCACGATGCGACGGATTTTAGATACTGACTTTTACACTTTTGATAAGGATAGCCAATGAAAACATGCTTGCTTAGCCTGATACTCATGATGAGTGTCACCGCCTGCACTGTTACCGAGGAGACGCCCCTGCAACTGCCCATGACACCTGAGGATCGTTTAACCCTGGTGGCCAGCGGCGATTTGAGGTTTCTTGGTGACCAGCCATCTCGCTTTGCGTTACATCCTGATGTTGCCGAGCTAAGGGTGGGTGATGAGGTGCAGCCCGATGCGTTAAAGATGCGTATGCGTGAGGCGATTCAGGCAGTTATGTTGGCCAAGGGGTATCAAGAAGTTTCAATGTCACAATCGCCGGATCTGCTGATAGGTTATGGTGTGGCATTAGGCGACAAGATGAGTGATAGCGAGATCTTGCAAAAGGTTGGGCTAGTGCCTGGTGCATCTAATCAGGGAGTCGATATGGGGCGCTATGAGAAGGGAACTGTACTGTTAATGGTGTTTGATCCCAAACTCGCTTCGCCAATATGGCAGGTGCTGGCACAAGGTTTTACGCCTTTGAGTCAGGATAATGCACAGGCAAAAGAGGGGACTGATAGCAGATTGTCTAGGGTGATCACTAAGATGCTCAGCGAGCTACCGCAACACCTTTAACGGATCTTCAGCGCCGCACAGATAGACTAAGCTAGTGTGTGGCAATGATTATTGTGACAGTTTGAGATAAGGAGTATTGAGATGTTACGACACACAGTTAAAGGCTTAATGGTGATGGGGCTACTACTGCCTTTGTTGACGCAACCAGTGAAGGCTGGGGAGTGGAGTGAGATCGCTCAGAAGACGGTCGACTATAAGGCCGAGGTGGATAAGATAAACTTAGGTCGCAAGGAGCAGGACTTAGTCAGTATTAAACTTAAATGTGAACAAGGGACGGTGAACCTGAAACAGGTAGAGCTGTTCATGAGCGACGGTGAGTCTAAGAAGGTAGATAATCTCGGGGTGTTAACCAAAGGGTTGTCGAGCCGGGCCATCACAGTGCCAAAAGGAGAGGCGCACCTTGAGCGAATTGAACTCACCTATGACAGCGTCGGTAGCCAGGCATTGGGTCTTGCCGGGGTCTCCAAGAAGGGTAAGATCACTGTGCTGGGGAAGCATAAGGCAACAGACGACTAAAATAATAGCTGAAAATGGCTAACGTCAAAGCGACACGCATCGCTTAACCATTAGCCCTTTACCGATCAAAAGTATGTCATAAGCGCCGCCAGTTAGACTGTGCGGCGCTTTTTATTGGCCGCTAAAGACGTGCCTTTACGCCAAGGTTGATGGTGGTCCCCAACCCTTTAGTGTTGTAGCCGCTATAGGTAAAGGCCTGAGAGCGCGCAGAGTAGTAGTCTTCATTTAACAGGTTCTCTACCCCGAGGCTAAACTGCCAGTTATCCAGTTGGTAGCTACCGCTTAGGTTAACCAGGTTGTAATGGCTGACTGGACCTTGGGCACCCACATACTGGCCATTGACTGGCTCAAATCGCTTGCGATCGCCCACATACAGGTAGTTGATGGCGATGTTGGCATGGTCAACCGGCTGCCAGTTGAGCGAAGCGGTGAATTTCGGCGCCGAGATCACCTGGCCGTCCAAATAGATATCCTTTTCGGTATCTTTTCCTTCTACCCAGCTGTAGCTGAAATCTGTGCCTAGGTTATCCAACCATTGGTAGGCCAATTGTGCCTCATAGCCCCAAATTTTTTGCGGGGCGCGCACCGGCATATAGATCCCAGTGACCGGATCATAGGCATTGCTGGTCCCCAGCTCTGAAGTGCTGCGATAGGCCGCCAGCTCATAGCTCAGCTTGTCATATTGGCCCGAGAAACCAATCTCATAGTTGTCGACGATAGAGGCCTCGGTCTGGATCAGCGAGATATCGTTAACGGTTGCCGTGCGCAGTAATCTGCCTAGATCAGAGATGTCGGCGCCCTGAGAGAAGCTGGCGAATGGGCTAAAGGCATCGCTTAGCTGATAGCGCAGCCCTAGATTATAAGTGGTGGAGGTAAAGTTAAGTTCACCACCTGTGACATCGAAGGGGACAGAGCAAGTCTCTGCGGTGCGGCACACCTTAAGGGTTTCATAGTCATCGACGCTAATGTCGACTCTGTCGTGGCGTAATCCCGCCTTGAGGATCCAGTCATCATAGATCACCCACTTAGTTTGCAGATAACCCGCCAGGTTGCTCATGTCCATCTCAGGCACCCAGATGCGGCCATCATTCAAAGGTTGCGAGCTGATATCGTTCAGGGCATCGATACCATAGATGAAGCTTGCCGACACATTGTCCCAGTCAGTGTAGCTGTTGAAGTTCACCCTCAGGCCACGTTTTTCCGAGCGGATCAGCGATTGGCCACCATCATACCCCTCGCTGGGATTGGCCAGCGCCGCCGAGTAGAAGAACATGTTTTCAATCTTCTGATAGTAGGCATCTAAGGTCAGTTGTGTCTGGTTGAAGAGCTCCTGATCTGTGTATTTGAGCATCAGGTTGTGGTTGCCTCTTGGCCCTTGTGGCACACCGGGTTTAGGCGCGCTGCTCTTGATGGCATAGGTCTTCTCGCCGCTGTTGACACTGCCAGTGACATCCACCAGCTCGGCATTTTGCTGCGCCTCATAATAGTTGTAGGTCAGCTGAAGTTGTTTCTCACTGTCGAACTCATAGGCCAGCTTGGTAAACAGGTTTTGCGACTTGGTTTCAGACAGGCCGTAGATAAGCCCTATGATGTCGCCCTCGGCGTCATATTCCAGGCCTGTTTCTTCTTCGACCGCGCTGACCACATAGCTGAATTTGTCCAGTGTCCCGTCCAGGCTGGCGTGATAGCGATAACCTGCGCTGTCTTCAAATTTAACCGCACTGAATTTGCTCGATGCCCCCAGCTCGACGCTCGCCTTGGCATCGCTGCTAGGGGTCTTGGTAATGTAGTTGATGATCCCGCCTGACGCGCCATTACCATAGATAGAGGTTGCGCCCTTGATCACTTCGATACGCTCAATTGCGCTGGGATCGATAGAACGTATGCCTAAACTGCCGTTTCTCAGCGGGGTGGACTGAGGTACACCGTCGATCATCACCAATGCCTTACGACCTCGCAAAGTCTGGCCGGCATTACTCGAGGTGCCAGTGCTGGGCGCCATGCCCGGTACACGAAAGGCCAGCATGTTTTGTAGCTCGGAGGTGATCTGCATGTCCTGCGCCAGGGTCTTGTTGTCGATCAAGGTGACAGAGGAGGGCACCTCTTCGATGCTCTCGGCGCTGCGGCTACCGGTGACAATGATACGCTCTATGCCAGTATCGTCGGCGATGACGCTAGGGCTTATCAGGCCAAGACAAAACAGACTGGTATAGAGAGCTAAAGGGGATTTTTTTAGGGTGAAGTGTGATGGCATCAAATTATCCTAAGTGTGTCCGTATAATGGGTTAACAATTATTTGATGCGAATGATATAGATTATCATTTGTATTTGCATGGAATTTACATATGTTACATTTTAAAGAGGTTGGCAGTAACGTATTGAACGATGTATTTATTAGGGCGGCTGTTGCTACGGGGTCATTTAGGCTGGCTAATAAGTTGTTTATTGCCTTTGAGTGGGGCTTTAGGCCCGCACACATCGACGGTATGCAGGCCTAATCGTGTATCAGACGTTTATTCAGTGCGAAAGCTTACCTCGTAGGCGGTAAACTTACGCAGGTTGATGACGCCGGTGTCGAAGATCAGATACTGACCCTTAATGCCCAACAAGGTGCCACTCACATTCGGGTCTTTGTCGAAGTTGTGGGAGGCTATCTTGGTCGGAAACTCACTCACCGGGTAGTCGATAGCCACTATCTCCTCATCCAGTCGCTCGATGGCATATTCGCCATGGGCCATCGCCAGGCTATGTATATGCTGCTCAATTTGCGGCAGCAACTCCTCGGCGTGTTGTTTTAGCGGCAAGGGCTCGGCATTACCTTTCAACATGGCGCGCCAGTTGGTCTTGTCGGCGATCATCTTGGCAAGCTCTACTTCAATAAGGCCAGATAGCTGACGACTGGAGACTTTAAGAATAGGCAGGCCCTGAGTGGCGCCCTGATCTATCCAGCGGGTTGGTAACTGAGTATGACGAGTGATCCCGACCTTAAGTCCCGAGGTGTTGGAGAGGTAGACATAGTGAGGCACAAAACAGTTGGCCTCACCCCACTCGGGTTCGCGGCAGGTGCCTTCGGCAAAATGACAGGTTTCTGGCTTCATGATGCACATGTCGCAGCTTGCTAGCTTCTTCATGCAGACGAAGCAGTGGCCCTGGGAGTAACTCTTCTTGGTTTTCTTGCCGCAGTTGCAGCAAAAGATATTACCTGTGTGGGTTAAGTTTATCTTGCTGCCGATCAGAGGGTTAAGCTCGACTTCATTGTCGCCCAACAGCATATGGTAACTGGCCAGGCCCTGCTCATCGAGCCTGGTGCGCATTTTTCTCAAGGTTCCTTGCATGACACTCTCAATTGCGTTGGAGTCATCCGCCGCAGCGCTGACTCTTCGTTAATTTGTGATGAGTGTAACAGTTAAAGGGGGCAAGATGAAAATGGTAGAGGAATCATCAAGGTGCTGCCATGGAGAATTTGAACATGTTGCTTTGGGTGGGTGAGGGGATGGGGGGGGATTTCTTGCGTTTGCTGAATAGTGTTTGGTTATTTTTTTATGGAGTTATTGAGGTACACTAGGTTCTAGCAAGTCTTTCAAGATATAGGAGCCATATGATTAAGCCTGAACTGCCTGCCAATGAAAGAGAGAGGCTTCATGCCTTAAGAACACTGAAAATCCTCGATACCTCTCATGAAGAAAGGTTTGATCGCGTCACTCGAATGGCTAAGCGTATGTTTGGTGTAGAGATTTCACTGGTTAGCCTCGTTGATGAAAATAGGCAGTGGTTTAAATCTAAACAAGGTTTAGATGCATCTGAAACACCGCGCGATATATCGTTTTGCGGCCATGCCATTAATCAAGATGGTTTATTCATTATTCCTAATGCGATTGAAGACGTCCGGTTTGCTGATAACCCTCTAGTTACCCAAGAGCCTAATATCCGTTTTTATGCGGGCTATCCACTGAAATTGAGACAAGGGATAAAGATAGGGACATTATGCTTAATCGACTCGAAGCCTAAGCATTTGAATGAAGAAGATAAGCAGCTATTAAACGACTTGGGAGCCATGATTGAGCAAGAAATCAGATCAATTCAATTGGCAACACTTGACGAATTAACCTTAATATCGAACCGAAGAGGATTTATAACACTGGCCGAGCATAGCCAACGGGTCTGCCGGCGAAAAAAAATACCGATGTCAGTGATTTTATTTGACCTTAATAAGTTTAAACCGATTAATGATAATTTCGGGCATCATGAAGGTGATTTTGCATTACAGCAATTTGCAGAAGTGATGCGCAGTGTGTTCCGTGAGAGTGATGTGATTGGCAGGCTGGGCGGGGATGAGTTTGTTGCCATGTTGACAGACGTCAGTGATGAAACAATTGCGATCATTCTGGATCGATTTAAAACAGAAATGGACGCAATGAACAAGGCTATCAACAAACCTTATCTTATAGAATACAGTGCAGGTGTGGCGCATTTCTCATATGAGACAGAGCACTCGTTAGAAAAAATGATTGCGGCAGCTGATGCGGCGATGTACGAACAAAAGAAAGACGGTGAGCGTTAGCGCTTAAACGCCATATCAGTATTAGCGAAAAAATCAAATTGACACCAAAGCAGGCACGTGAACAATCGCATCTGGGGGCCTCATCATTCAGGTCTCCCAGTTGTGTGAACTAACTTGATATATTCATGCATTGCCCAGCGTAAATGTTGCGCTGTTATTCGATAGTTTTTCCTTCGCCGAACTTCTTTCCCCAATCTGACAATCGACAACACAGGCCGGTGCCGAATGGTGTTGGCCTGAAAGTGTTTTTGCCAGCCTAGATGCAAGGCAACGATACCAATGAGCCATAAGGTAATTTCTGCCAGCATAGCGATGAGCAGCAACACATCTAGCCGCTGCGGACAACGACTTTTGTTGTGCCTCAGCCCCATGCCGTATTGTGGGCTCTTCAAGTCTCGAAAGGTTTCTTCAATCT
>NZ_JSFF01000043.1:0-15797 GCF_000773485.1 Shewanella sp. ECSMB14101
CGGAAAGCCGCGATGAACCATAAAAAAGCCCAGCCTGAGCTGAGCTTTCTTGAGTTCAGGCATGGCTTGCTGCCTATTTTGCCTTAGGTCTGAAAGGCTTGATCACTGACTCATCGCATTCCAGGTAAGGGCCTTCCATCAGATCGATGCAGTAAGGGATCGCAGGGAATACGGCGTCCAGACACTCACGGATCGACTTGGGCTTACCAGGCAGGTTGACGATCAGGCTGTCCCCACGCAGACCCGCCGTTTGACGAGACAGGATAGCGGTCGGCACAAACTTGAGTGATTCGGCGCGCATTAGCTCGCCAAAGCCAGGCATCATGCGGTCACACACGGCCTCGGTTGCCTCCGGCGTCACGTCACGCTTAGCTGGGCCAGTACCACCAGTGGTAACGATGAGACAACAATCTTGCTGATCGGCCATCTTAATCAAGGTCTGTTCGATAATAGGCTGCTCATCGGGAATGACTTCATAGACAGGCTCCCACTCCGAGGTGAGGTATTCCCCCAAGACCTCAATAATTGCCTTACCGGAAATGTCTTCATACACGCCTGCACTGGCGCGATCACTGACGGTAACTATGCCAATCTTTGCTTTTGCCATTCCACTTTTCCTTTGATTTTTTTGAGTCGCGAGCGGTGCTTGATGCCGCTCCATCGGTGCGCCCTAAAATAACATATTTTGTGCGTCACTAAAGCTGCCGAGACCGAATAACGCGATCCCATCGAGCAAAGCTACGTCTGGCAGCAGGCAAGGGTCTCTTCCAGCAGATCGAGAAACGCCTGTTGATTGGCAATAATGGCTTCTAGATCGCCGCGCCGCGCATCTATCTCTACTTGTCGGGCAAGCTTTACCAGAGCGGTCATACTCAAGTTGCTGGCAGCGCCTTTGATGGCGTGTACGCTTGAGCGAATGGCGTCGCAATCGGCCGCGTCTATGCCTGCGACAAAGGCATTTTTGTGGTGCAGCATCTCATCCACAAATACCTTGAGCACCTCATCGAGCAGCTCCTGATCGCCTGACATCAAGGCCAGGGCCCTGTCTCGATCAAACAGCGGATTGGCCTCCTCTACCGAAGCTGGTACCACTTCTATTACTGGCTCATGGGGCAGCGCAGATTCATAGTTTGGCTGACTCAGGGAGAACCAGCGATACAGACACTCTTTCAGTACCTCCAGCACCAAGGGTTTAGTCAGATAATCATCCATACCTGCACGTATACAATGCTCCCTGTCACCTTTCATCGCATTGGCAGTCAAAGCAATAATGGGCAGGGCGCAGAACTGACTGCCCCCTTGCCCCTCACGAATCGCCGCCGTCGCCTGAAACCCGTCCATCTCAGGCATCAGGCAATCCATCAGAATCAACAGGTAGGGATTATCCTGCTTCGCCGACAGCAGCTCCAAGGCTTCTCGACCATTGTTAACCACATCGGCCTCTACGCCCAGTTGGTGTAACATCCCCAGAGCAACCATCTGATTGACCTTGTTATCCTCCACCACCAGCACCTTAGGCTTAGTCATACTGGGTTTAACAATCGGCTCTATGTTGGGCTCATACTCCTGTTCCAGCGGCTGATCCGACAGGGCGCGGATCAGCTGGCCAATGTTCAATGGCCGCCCCAGATGAGGCACTCTGGCATCTTGTTTCTCAAACTCTAATTGCTGCCAATGGGCGAGTAGCGGCAAGACTATGGCACTTTGCTCTTCGGCCAACTGGCGCCAACGACTCAGCTCGCCGGAAAAGGTCTCCCGCTCGGCGGAGAAACTATAAATGATGACGTCCGCAGCTGGAATAGCTTGGTTCGCATCGAGAAATGTCACCTTAGCTCCCCAGCTGGTGAGCAACTCTCCTAGCATCTGCTCGAAGTCATTCAATTGGCCCATTAGCGTGACTCGCTCAGGCGCCAAGCCTGTTCGCCAATCTTGCTCCTCATCCCTTTGAGCTGGCTGCTGAGCCAGGGTAAAGCTAAAGATACTCCCCACCTCCTGCTGGCTCTCGACCGTTATCTCCCCCTGCATTAACTCACACAAGCGTTTCGCGATAGAGAGGCCCAGACCTGTGCCGCCAAACATACGGGTCGTCGAGCTGTCGCCCTGAATAAAGGGGTTAAACAACATGGCGAGCTTTTCTTTGGCTATGCCTATGCCGGTATCTTCAACCTCACAGCAAAATTGCAGCGCTCCCGACTCTGTTTTCCAATTTGACAACCTAAGGGCAATCCATCCCTCATCGGTAAACTTAATGGCATTGCCAACCAGATTCATCAAGATCTGGCGCAATCGGCTGGGATCACCCACCACATAGCGGTACTCTAATTGACTGATATCCACGAATAAGGGCAGATGTCGTTCTTCTAACTTTAGCGTTACCGACTGCACAAACTGATCGATAAGCTCCACCAAGTCGAACTCGATTGCCTCGATCTCAAATTTACCTGACTCTATCTTGGAAAAGTCGAGAATGTCATTTAGCAGCGACAACAAAGACTCAGCGCTGGTGGAGGCCACATCCACATAACGCTTTTGCATTGGCGACAAGTCAGTCTCAGCCAGCAGCCCTAAGATACCGATCACACCATTCATCGGCGTACGTAACTCATGGCTCATGCAGGCTAAGAAGTCCTCCTTGATCTTGGCGGCGACTTCCGCCTTCTCACGAGCCTCTGAGAGCGCCCAGTTATTGAATTCCATCTCTTGAGCGTAAGACTCGATTTTGCGCTCATTAATCTTCATCCGAGTCAGGTCTTCGACACAGACAAAGTATCCTTCAACCTTGCCGTCATCGCCGAAGTCGGGCACATAGGTGATATGGAAAAATCTAGGCTGTTTCTGTGCATCTAAGCTTTCTGCCTCAAATACCTGCTTCTTGCCTTCAAGCACCCCCTGCTGATAAGGCTGGATCAGCTGATAGACATCCTGAGGTAATACCGCCTCGACCTTTTGGTCTAATACCTGTTCTTCTGACTTGCCAAACCATTGAAGGTAATGTTGATTAATAAAACGATAGCGGGTTCTGGCATCCACATAGGCCAACTGAATAGGAATCACATTGGTGATGTTATCAATATATCGCCGTGATTTATCCAGCTCTAACTGCTTCTGGTTACGGGCACGCACGGCTTCGTTATAGCTGTTTACCAAGACACCAAACTCATCTTCATTGTCCAGGCGTATGATCTTATGGCCACCAAAGGCCTCAATTTGACGCCGAATACGGCGAATGGGATCAAGCAATACCTTGTGCTGCACAAAGAGGTTTACCACCAGCAAGATGGCAAAGCCTAGTAATAGAATGCCCACATAATGGAATAGCTCCTTAGAGCTATGTGCCTCGATGTCACTGGCGTCGTATTTGACATAGAGTACATAGGCCCTGAGTCGCTGCTGCTCTGGCGAGATGAGATAAACCTGCTGCACCTTGTGCACCATGCTCCCCTTGCGCAACACCTCCTTGACACTCTGCTTATCGCTAACATGATTTATCATCTCGACCAACTCAGGCGCCAAGTTACCCGACAATACTCTCCCCTGATATTGGGACAGATTATCGGCCACTATCTGCTTCAGGCGAGGATCGAATAACATCAAACGCCTGATACTGCCTTGGGCAGCGATACTATTAACGACTCGACGCATGTTACTAAAGTCAGTGCTGACCTCAAGGGCAAGTCGAAGCGAGACAGAGACCTGAGCAATCTCATTATCCACCTGATGCTCGGTGCGCTCCAACATCTCCTCGTAATAGTAAAGGGCAATCAAACCAGAGATGATCAAGGCACACACTAAAGTAGCCAGATTCAGCTTATAGACAATGCCCCGAGCTATCTTGTCTCGATATTCGCGCAGCATAGACTAGTGCTCTTGATAAAAGAGATTATCGATATGAGCACAGTTGGATTCTATCGACTCTATCTTCACTAAGGTCTGACAAACACTATGACCCAAGGCCTTCAGCTTATCTGGCTGATGAAATAGCTTGTTTTGTTCATCACGACTAAGCAACTTGAGATCCATAAGCGCCGCCTCAAAGTCAGCTACCGATAAACCTTCCCGCTGCGCCATAATCGCAATCGCCTCATCGGGATACTCTTGCAGATAGTCCATCGCCATCTGCCACGCCTTTTGGATCTGACCCACCAGCTCCGGATGCTTAGCCAATACCGCAGAGGAGATAGACAGAGTATCTAACACCTCCTCGGGGATCTCCTTGGTAGAAAATAGCTCTTGATAGTTACCTGTAGACTGTATCTCCACCGAGTAGGGCGGATAGGTTACCATGGCGTCAATCTTGCCAATGGCTAAAGCACTGGCACCTGCACCCTGCTCCACATTGATGATCTTCACATCATCAAGCTGCATCTGATACAGATTTAACGCCCGCTCCAACACAAAGATCCCCAGCGAACTGACCTCACAACCTATGGTTTTGCCCCTAAGCGCCTGCATATCCTCCACAGAATTAGGTGCGATAATCACATCGCCACCATCGGAATAATCGGCTAACAGCACGACCTTAACGGGTTGCCCATCCAAGGCTTCCACCTGAATCGCCTCTATCATAGTGCTGGCAAAGCCATCGACATAACCGGTTAAGTAAGCACGCTGGGCATCGGACAAAGTTGAGACCTGTACCAGCTCAATGTTAGCGCCCACCTGAGTGAAAAAACCTTTCTGTTTCGCTAGGTATAACAGCTCATACCCAGGCCAAGGGTTCAGGGCTAGGGTGATCGGCTCCTCCACCTTCTTAGGTTCACAAGCAGTGAGCAGCAACGCTGTTAGCAACAGAAAAATTCCCTTTATCATTTTTGTCATTCCTTAATCTTCTTCTACCGTAAGATAGGCACCGTCCTGATAGCAAACCACTCGGTTTCGTCCATCAGCCTTTGCCTTATAAACGGCCTCATCGGCCAACACCAAAAGGTGTGATAGATCGGCATTATGGTAGTTCGCGGTCACCACACCAAAACTGCCGGTCACCTCCAGTCCCATAGGTTTAAGTCGCGCCAACTGCTGACGGACATATTCCGTTTTCTCTCTTGCGATATCCAGGCCACACTCCATGAGGATCACAAACTCCTCCCCCCCCATGCGCGCCACCAGATCTTCTTTGCGAAAGCTCTCCTGTAGCAATTTAGCCACCGCCTGTAGCACGAGATCGCCAACATGATGACCATTGAAATCGTTGATTTTTTTGAAATGATCCAGATCCAGCATCACGATAGCCAATTCGCTTCGATGGCGAACCATGCTAGAAAGGCTCTGAGCGGCACGCTCGGCGAGAAAATGACGGTTATAAAGGCCCGTAAGTTGATCATGCAGCGCCATAAATTTAAGTTTATCGCTATGCTGCTTAAGCTGAATATGGGTGGAGACTCTGGCACGCACTATGGCTGGTCGTATCGGTTTAGTAATGTAGTCGACTGCACCTATCTCCAGCCCCTTCTGCTCATCCTCATCTGAGTCTTTAGCCGTCACAAAAATGATAGGGATATCTGCGGTCTCAGGATCTGCCTTCAACTGACGACACACCTGATAACCGTCCAGACCGGGCATAATGACATCCAGCAGAATAATATCAGGCTTCTGTTTGGCTACCTTAAGACACTCTTCGCCGCTTTCGGCTGTCCAGACCTGATACATATCCTTAAGGCATTGCCTCATGATCAGGACATTAGTCTTAACGTCATCTACCACCAGCACTACTGATTGTTCGTCCATGCAATCCCCTAATCAGCCCAGGTCAATTAGCCACAATGTTTCAAAAGGATAGAGATATTTTTAAGTGTAGCAGAAAGGATTTTTTCATCCTGAAAACTCATGAGCGGCCCCATTCAATACGCAAAATCATCACAGGCATAAACGTAGAAAACAAAAAGGCCAATCCTATGGATTGGCCTTTCGAGCAAGATACGCCTAGAAGCGATAGATTTAACCGATAACCGACTTAGTTTCCCACTGAATCACGTCATGGAGGCAAGAAAACGGCTACACAGCTAGGCCAACCGCGACACCAGATGCCCAGGCCCACTGAAAATTGAAGCCTCCGAGCCAACCGCTGACATCCATCACCTCGCCTGCAAAGTAGAGCCCTGGCACCTTCTTGCTCTGCATATCTTTAGAAGAGAGCTCGTTAGTATCCACGCCACCTAAGGTCACCTCGGCAGTGCGATAGCCTTCAGTGCCGTTCATCAAAAGCTGCCAGTTATGAAGATTATCTACCACTTGGTCACGCTGGGCATGCACCAGCTGATTAAGTGCCATGTTGAGTAGTGCCTCATCGAACAACACCTCAACCAGTCGCTTGGGCAACCACTGGGACAGGGTATTACGCAGACTCTGCTTGGGGTGACTGGCCAACGCCTCGCTCAAGGCCTCTGCGGCATCGAGCTGAGGCAGCAGGTTAATCGAGATACTTTCGCCTGGCTGCCAGTAGTTGGAGATCTGTAAAATCGCCGGACCAGAAAGGCCTCTGTGGGTAAACAGCAGCGCCTCACTAAACTGAGTGCCGTCTTTAGCGGTAATGGTACTGGGCACAGCGATACCCGATAGCGGCTCAAATTTCTGCTTCTGCTCACTATGCCAGGTAAAAGGCACCAGGCCTGCATGAGTCGGCAACACCTTAAGACCAAACTGCTCGGCGATCTGATAGCCAAACGGTGAGGCGCCCAATTTGGGCATAGAGAGCCCACCAGTCGCCACCACCAAAGACTCACAGCTGTATGCGCCCTTGCTGGTTTCCAGCATAAACAGGCCGTCTTCCTGCTTGGTGATGGAGAGAATATCGGTACGCAGTTGCACCTGTGCCCCCGACCACTCACACTCGGTCATCAGCATGGTCACTATCTCTTTGGCCGAGTCGTTACAGAACAGCTGGCCATGATCCCGCTGGTGATATTCGATGCCATGACGCTCAACCAACTCAATAAAATCTTGCGATGAGTAACGCGCTAAAGCCGACTTCACGAAATGGGGATTGGCACAGATAAAGTTACCCGGTTCCACCTTAAGATTAGTAAAGTTGCAACGACCACCGCCGCTGATCAAGATCTTGCGCCCCGCCTGTTTGCCGTTATCTAACACCAGGACATCTCGACCACGATAGCCCGCTGTCGCCGCGCACATGAGGCCCGCCGCGCCCGCACCGATAATGATCACGTCATGATGTTTCACTTAAATACCACCTCAAACAAGTTAATAGCTAACGGACGCAAAGTCCTAACATCCACTAAGTAGATGGAATGGCGCAATATGTCTGGAACATTTTTGGCCTTGTATAAATCCCCTCTTTCACCGCTGACCTTCATGGATGAAGGAAATGCCATTTGATGTCGGGAACATCAAAGGCCTTGGTGATCGGGGATAAATATGTCCATATAAAAATCCCCTCTTTGCCCATCCGTGGGCACCGGGGATAAATACATCCTTGTATAAAAAAGGGCGCTATTTTAGCACCCTTTGTTCGATTTAGCATGAGTCGCCGATGGCCACTATTCGCTGTCTGCCGTCTCCGACTTTTTCTCTCTCGCCAACAAGTCCTTGGCCGCCTCATGTGGCGTGCCACCTTGATAGAGCACCTTATACACCTGTTCGGTGATCGGCATCTCGACACCAAGACGCTTAGCCAAGGTATAGACCTCTTTGGTATTACGATAGCCTTCAACCACCTGACCAATCTCGGCCTGGGCAGTATCGACATCTTTACCCTGACCTAGGGCTAAACCAAAACGACGATTACGCGACTGATTGTCGGTACAGGTCAACACCAGATCACCCAGACCCGCCATCCCCATAAAGGTAGACGGCTGAGCACCAATGGCTTCACCCAATCGTGTAAGCTCAACCAAGCCTCGAGTGATCAAAGCAGTACGGGCGTTAGCACCAAAGCCTATGCCATCTGACATACCGGCGCTGATAGCGATCACATTCTTTACTGCGCCACCAAGCTGCAGACCAATAAAATCGTCATTGGCATAGACACGCAACCGCTTAGGGCTGTGCAGCAGCTCGACCAGATCATTGGTAAAGGTTTCATCGGTACCGGCAACAGAGATAGCGGTTGGCAAGCCAGCCGCCAGCTCTTTGGCAAAAGTGGGACCCGACAAGACCGCCAACGGATATTCATCACCTAAGATTTCTCGCGCCACTTCTTGCAGCAAACGACCCGTTTCAGGTTCAAGACCTTTAGTCGCCCAGACAATACGCGCATCTTTGCGCAGCAGAGGCTTAGCCTGCTTCAGTACCAGACCAAATACATGGCTTGGCACTACCACCAACACATTGTTAGAGGCGGCTAGGGCGGTTGCAAGATCCGCTTCGGGAATCAAAAGGTCCGGCAATGCAATACCGGGCAGAAACGCCTCATTGGATCGATCACGCTTAAGGTTCTCGATATGATCGGGCTCATGGCCCCAAATAAGGGTTTTATGTCCGTTACTGGCTAGAGAAATAGCAAGGGCGGTGCCATAAGAGCCCGCCCCCAGTACCGTAATATCGGCAGTATTGTTCATGCGTAATTAAGCGTTCGCTTCTGCGGCTTCACCAGCAGCTTCGGCTTGCGCCTGACGCTGTTGAACATACTGTGCAAACAGCGCGTCAAAGTTAACTGGAGCCAGGTTTAGTTGTGGGAAAGTACCACGAGCAACCAGGCTACCAACAACTTCGCGAGCATATGGGAACAGTACGTTAGGGCAATATGCACCTAGAGAGTGAGCCAGTTGCTGTTCAGTCAGACCTGCGATAGCGAAGATACCTGCTTGTTGTACTTCACATAGGAAAGCAGTTTCTTCACCGTTTTTAGCCGTCACAGTAAGAGAAAGGACAACTTCATAAACATCATCAGCCAGCTTAGCGCTGCGAGTGTCTAGGTCTAGTTTAACTTCTGGGTTCCACTCTTTCTGGAAAACAGCTGGGCTGTTTGGTGTTTCGAAAGAGATATCTTTAGTGTAAACACGTTGAATGTTGAACTGTGGACCCTGTTGTTCGTTATTTACTGCTTCAGCCATAATTTCCTACCTAATCAATTTTGTTCGATTCATCCAATGAGAAGAATCATCTTTAGGGCCTTTGTTACTCGAGTCCTAATTTAGACCTCAGCCACCATCCCGATTTAGTATTCCTTAAATCTCACCTATGGGTGGATTTAAGCCATTTTTTATAAGAGATGACACTCTAATCAAAGATGCTTTACAAAAGCAATCCTTGTGTGGGTTATCTTTTGGTTTTGGCAACAGGTAAGTTATTTTGTTGCCATTCGCTCATCCCACCCTTGAGGTTATACACAGACTCAAAGCCTGCTTTAACCATCAATTGAGCTGCTTGCGACGAGGTCATTCCTGCATTGCATACCATTATAATGGGACTGGCTTTGAACTTTTCAAGGGCAGATGTCTGATTATTTTTAATTTCAGACAAAGGCAGGTTAATCGCATCAACGATATGACCTTTCTTAAACTCTTCCTTGGAGCGCACATCAACCACCTTGGCGTCTTGTTTGTTAATTAACAAGGTTGCTTGCTGATGATCTACTGTTTTCACTTTTGAGATACTAGACTTAAAAACGCTCACGATAAGCGCTGCAAATAAGCCCACCCAGGCAAGACTTAGCATAGGGTTGGCTTTAAAAAATTCGATATATTCTTGCATTATTTTCGGCCTACTTCTGTGGCTTTAAAGACGGTTTGGGCTGAGAGTATAACCGATTGTCAAAGCAGATTGCAGCATGTTGTTCATCCCAGGCGGGAGGCTGATATTGAGAGAACCCTTAATTTGTGACGGGCTCGATAACTGCTATCGAAGTAAATCGCTTTTTGATCGCCCTAGTACGTAGTAATATTTATCCAATTTCAGAATTCTAGTTTTCTTTTTAACGTTAATAGGTACCACCATGACGACACGCAAACGCCCATTGGCACTGCTGATCCTCGATGGCTGGGGTTACCGTGAAAATACCCATATGAACGCGGTATATCACGCCAACACTCCTGTCTTAGATCGCCTCAACAAAGAATACCCCAATAGCCTGATCTCAGGCTCGGGGCTGGATGTCGGCCTGCCCGACGGCCAAATGGGTAACTCAGAAGTCGGCCACATCAACATAGGCTCTGGCCGCGTGGTCTATCAAGAACTGACCCGCATAGGCAAGTCGATTGAAGATGGCGAGTTCGATCATAATCCAGCCTTTGTCGAAGCGATCGACAAAGCTATCGCCGCAGACGGTGCGGTGCATATCATGGGCCTGCTCTCTCCGGGCGGCGTCCACAGCCATGAAAGCCATATTCAAGCCATGTGTCAGATGGCTGTTAAGCGTGGCGCGAAGAAAGTTTACTTACATGCCTTCCTCGATGGTCGTGACACTCCACCGAGAAGCGCTAAGTCTAGCCTGGCACATTTCAATGAGATGTTTGCCGAGCTGGGTACCGGCCGTATCGCCTCGTTAATTGGCCGTTACTACGCCATGGACAGAGACAACCGCTGGGATCGTGTCTCTCAGGCCTACGAACTGATCACCCAGGGCAAGGCGCTGCACCAGTATCAAGATGCCGTTGAGGCCCTTGAAGCCGCTTATAGCCGTGATGAAAACGACGAGTTTGTTGCCAGCTCGGCCATTACAGACGCAGACGGTCAGGTCGCCAGTCTGAATGATAACGACGCACTGATCTTCATGAACTTCCGCGCCGACCGCGCACGTCAGATCACCCGTAGTTTCGTCGATCCGAACTTCGACGGCTTCGAACGAGCGGTAACGCCTAAGATCAACTTCGTCATGCTGACCGAGTACGCCGCCGATATTAAGGCCGCTATTGCTTATCCTTCGGTGGATCTGGTCAACACCCTGGGCGAAGTGCTGCAAAACAACGGCAAGACGCAGCTGCGTATCTCGGAAACCGAGAAGTACGCCCACGTCACCTTCTTCTTTAATGGCGGCAAAGAGGAGCCATTTGAGGGTGAAGAGAGAATTCTTATCCAATCGCCTAAGGTCGCTACCTATGACCTGCAGCCAGAGATGAGTTCGACCGAGTTAACCGACAAGTTAGTTGAAGCCATAGAATCAACCAAATATGACGTGATCATCTGTAACTACCCTAACGGCGATATGGTGGGCCATACCGGTAACTTCGACGCGGCGGTTAAAGCCTGTGAAGCGGTCGACACCTGTATCGGTCGTGTCGTTGAAGCGCTGGCTAAGGTAGATGGTGAATGTTTGATCACCGCAGACCATGGTAACGCAGAACAGATGACAGATGAGCAAACTGGTCAGGCTCATACGGCTCACACCAGTGAACTCGTGCCGCTGATCTATGTTGGCCGTAAGGGTGAGATCTCGCCAAACGGAAGATTAAGTGATTTAGCACCAACCATGTTAACCTTGATGGGACAAACTGTGCCGTCAGAGATGACAGGGCGCTCTATCATTACCCTAAGCGAGTAACGACTCTTTGCTTAAACGATTTGGTTTCTATAAAGCCAGCATACTTGCTGGCTTTATCATGCTCTCTTGTACTGTTCAGGCCGCTGACCTGAAGCAGCGTCAATCCGAACTCGAAGCCATCCAGAAACAGATAAGCAGCCAGCAGTCGGCCCTTAAAGACACCAGTCGTCAACATGAAAGTCTGATAGATCTCCTCAAGAAAGATGAGCAAGCCATCGCCGAAGCCGCCAAGAAGGTCACCCAGACCCAGGCATCACTGGCACAGACAGATGAGAAACTGGCCGAGTTAAACAGCCGCAAGGCAGAATTAGATAACCTAAAGAAGAAACAACAGAAAACCCTATCGAATCAGTTAGCCAGTGCCTACCTGGCAGGCAACCACGACTACACAAAAATGCTGCTCAATCAGCAGAGTCCGGCAACCATAGAACGATTACTCGCCTACTACCAATTCCTCAACAAGGCGAGAATGGACTCCATAGAGCAACTACAGCAGACAATGACAGAGCTGACGACTATTGAGTCAGAGCAAAAGACCCAACAAGCTAAGCTCAATGAGCTGATCCTCAATCAACAGCAACAGGCCAAGGTTCTTACCCAAGAGCAGCACCAGCGTCAACAGACCCTGAAACAGATTGAACGCACCCTTAACTCCCATGGTGCCAAGTTAGAACAACTACAAATTGAAGAGGCCAGTTTAAAGCGCGTTGTCGAACAAGCCCTAAAGGCGATGAAAGACAACCCCAGCATGGAAGGACTATCGAGCCGTCAAAAACTAAGCTGGCCAACCAAAGGACGCATTCGCGCCGGCTTTGGTAGTCGCCGCTCTGGCGAAGTGAAATGGAAAGGGGTCATGATGGCCGCGCCCGAAGGGCAGAATATTAATGCCATCGCCTCAGGCAAGGTGATCTATGCCGACTGGCTCAGGGGCTTTGGTATGGTGATGGTCGTCGATCATGGCAAGGGCTATATGAGTCTGTATGGTCATGCTCAAACACTACTCAAAAATGCCGGCGACAGTGTCAACAAGGGCGAGACCATAGCTTTGGTTGGTCGCTCGGGTGGACAAACAGAACCTGGCCTATACTTTGAAGTAAGGCATAAGGGGCAAGCCGTCGATCCTGCGAGATACTGCAGGCGATAATGCGACAACGACCCCGAGTGATGGGGGAGGTTGTCCATGTCTCAATTAATTCGTTATTTCAGCTGCGTCGCCTTAGGCCTGACGCTTGGTCTCTCCATCACTTTGTTTGGCCACGAAAACGCCAAAGAGTACCAAGCTAAGGTCAACTACCCCTTACTGATCGATATCATCAGCACTATCGAAACCTACTATGTCGATAAACTTTCCCAGGAAGAGCTAATCCAAGCCGCCATCGATGGGGTATTCGCCAAGTTAGATCCTTATTCAAACTTCCTCGACAGCCAGGCCTTTTCCGATATCAAGGATGCCAATAAGGGGGAATACTTTGGCTTTGGTATTGAGATAGCCACAGATCAGAATCAGGTGACCATCATCAGCCCCTTTCCCCATTCACCGGCGGCCAACGCAGGGATTCAGCCAGGGGATCGCATTATCAAGGTGAATAACGAAACCGTTACGGCTAAGCAATTGGATAATGTACTCGAGGAGATCAAATTCCACAGCAAACACAATCTGGCCATCAACCTTTCCCTCAGCCGCGCCAACTCCGAGACCCTTTTCGATGTGACTCTCACGCCCAGCCTGATTGACGTTAATTCAGTTGAAGCCAAACTCCTCGACAACGGCGTTGGCTATATCAAGCTCTCCAGCTTTCAAGATGATTCTACCGAAGATTTGATCAAGCAGCTCACAGAGTGGCAAAACCAGCCCATGACAGGCCTGATTTTAGATCTACGCAACAACCCAGGCGGCTTATTAGATCAGGCCATTAAGATAGCCGACATCTTCCTCGCTAAAGGGCGAATCGTGTCAACCAGGGGCCGCTTCTTCGACGCCAACTCAGACTACTTTGCCTCGCCGCAAACCATGTTCTCCAAGTTGCCGCTTACAGTATTAATTAACAAGGGATCGGCTTCTGCCTCCGAGGTACTGGCCGCAGCGCTGCAAGAGAATAAACGCGCGACCCTGATAGGCGAAAAGAGCTTCGGTAAAGGCACAGTGCAAAGCCTTATCCCAACTCTGATAGAGGGTAATGCCATCAAGCTCACCATAGCCCATTACACCACCCCTAAAGGACAAGACATACATGCCATTGGCATTGCGCCGGATATAAATATCCCCAGCGAGACTATGACTGCCGAGCAAAGTATGCCTATAATCCCTGAGCAATCACCCCATGATGATCTTGCCCAGGATCAGATAGTCCAATCGGCAATCTCATGGATAAAAACAAATAGTTAGTGAATAAAAAAACAGTGCGCTTATTACTCTTATTAGCTGTCTTATTTACCACACAATTCGTCAACGCCGCCCAGGTCTCCATCATCATAGATGATATCGGTTATCGTCAAACCGACGAGGCCGTATTGGCGCTGCCAACTACCGTTACCCTTTCCGTGCTACCCCACACACCACTGGGCGAAAAGCTCGCTGCTATCGGCCATAGTAAAGGTCATGAGATCATGCTGCATCTGCCCATGCAAGCCCTCAACGGCAAGGCTCTAGGACCTGGCGGACTCACTAACCAAATGAACGAAAAAGAGTTCAAACAAGCGGTTCAAGACGCGTTTGAAAGCATCCCCTATGCCCGCGGAGTCAATAATCACATGGGCAGCCTGCTAACCCAACTCGAAGCACCTATGAGTTGGCTAATGGAAAGCCTCAAGCAAAAAGAGAGTTACTTTATCGATAGCATGACCACGAGGTACAGCAAGGCGGGAGAGGCTGCCGACAAGCAGGGCATTCCTTTGTTAAGACGTCAGCTATTCTTAGATAACGATGTGTCGCCACAGGCATTAGAGAAACAGTTTAACCAGCTGATAAAATTAGCAAATAAAGAAGGTAAGGTGATAGTGATAGTGATAGCTCACCCTTATCCTGAGACCATACGTTTCTTGCAGGCTAATCTACCTAGGCTTACCGATGAAGGGATCAACTTAGTTAACTCATCGAGACTCTTGCCTTATCGCATCGCACATAAACAGCAAAATACCGGCGATAAGGCACACTTAAGATAGAGAATTAGATCTCTAATACTGGAATGGAAAGGTCAGGCAAAAGAGCCTTAAGCTCCTCACGGTTACTAACAATGTCTGCCAGAGTGTACTGATCTAGCACAGCCAGATAAGCATTCACCGCCTCAGCTAATACACCTTTTAGCTGGCATGCAGGTAAAAAGCGACAATAAGGCTTGCTACAATCAATGGGCGAGAGCGAATTCTCCAGAGTACGAACCAGGGTGCCAATATTAATCTGATCGGCAGGCTTACCTAACTTGAAACCACCGGCCTTGCCGCGCACCGTATGCAAATATCCCTCTTTACCAAGATGATGGACAATTTTAGACACATGGTTCGCCGACAGATCGAACACTTCTGTGATCTCCGCAATTCTGAACAGAGTGTCTCTTTCTGGCGATAAGGCCAGGTACATTAACGTACGAATACCAAAGTCTGTATAACGAGTTAACTGCATAACCAACCTTCTAAGATTGCGTCGCCGCTTCTAAAGATGTTATCAACCAAAGTGCTTCCTCTGCCGTTGAGCCGCAAACTTCCGGTTCGGCGATGAAGCGATCACACAGCGCCGGACGCTCAGGATGACCAAATATCTTGCAAAGATTCTGCTCATCTAACTGGATGCAACGCATTCCTGCCGGTTTACCTTGAGGCATACCAGGAATAGGGCTGGTGATCGACGGTGCTATACAACAAGCACCACATCCGAGACGACAATTCATAGCGCATTATACCCATATTTGCGTAGCTTGTTAGTCATTAAGATCACAGCCTCAATCTGAGATCTCATAAAGCTTAGCCTCACCTAATAGTAAAAGAGATAAAACCAAGATTTCCTTATATTGCAAGGTAAGCAAAGAATCTCACCCCCCCCCAGTAGTTTAAGCCCCTTATTCAGTCCTCAAATGTATGACTGTAGCTGCGAGTTGGTCGCAAGGCACATGGATGTGTCGAATGTCATAAACACAGGATGCTGTTTATGACCAAGCTCAGCGGCGGGACGACGAAAATAAGCGACTGTTATGGCCAGCTTCAGCCACATTTAGATATTTGTACAAACATACGCTCACATGGGGGCGAAAGGCATCCGTTTATCAAGCGAAGCTTGATGGATGGCTAGACTGCGAGCTGAGGGGCGCACACTGCGTAAGCAGCTTTGGGCTGCATGTGAAGTAGATGCTTTCGCGAAGCGTATAAACGA
>NZ_JSFF01000044.1:0-15639 GCF_000773485.1 Shewanella sp. ECSMB14101
TTGTTTTACCATGGTCAACGTGACCGATGGTACCAACGTTAACATGGGGTTTACTACGTTCAAATTTTTCTTTAGCCACGATATATTCCTTTCTTTTCAGAAATGCTCAGTCTCGCTGAGCAATAGCATTCAATTATGAGTTATAGACTAGTTTGCGGTTATCCGCGCGCTTCTATAACTGATTTAGCAACATTCTGCGGTGCATCAGAGTACTTCAGGAACTCCATAGAGTAAGAAGCACGTCCTTGAGTTGCACTACGTAAGTCCGTTGCGTAACCAAACATTTCAGATAGAGGTACTACAGCTCGAACGATTTTGACGCCGCCAATGCCGTCGTCCATACCTTCGATCAAGCCGCGACGTCTGTTCAAGTCGCCTACTACATCTCCCATGTAACTTTCAGGGGTAGTTACTTCAACCTTCATACAAGGTTCGAGTAACACAGGATCTGCTTCGAGAGCACCCTTCTTAAAGCCCATGGAACCGGCAACTTTAAACGCCATTTCATTCGAGTCGACATCATGGTAAGAGCCGTCGAACAGCGTCACTTTAACGTCCAGTACAGGGAAACCGGCTAATACACCGTTCTTCATCTGTTCCTGGATACCTTTATCTACTGCAGGGATGTATTCTCTTGGAACAACACCACCAACAACCTCGTTGACAAATTCGTAGCCAAAACCTTCTTCTTGAGGTTCTAGCCGCAACCAAACATGACCAAATTGACCTCGGCCACCCGATTGACGCACAAACTTGCCTTCAACTTCTACACGCGAGCGAATAGTTTCACGATACGCGACTTGTGGTTTACCCACGTTACACTCGACACTAAACTCGCGACGCATACGGTCAACGATGATGTCTAAGTGCAATTCACCCATTCCCGAGATCAGGGTTTGACCCGACTCTTCGTTGGTCTCGACTCTGAATGAAGGATCTTCCGCAGCAAGCTTTTGCAGCGCAATCCCCATCTTCTCTTGGTCGGCCTGGGATCTTGGTTCCACCGCAATCGTGATTACGGGCTCAGGGAACTCCATACGTTCGAGAATAACTTTATGGTCAGCATCGCATAAGGTGTCACCGGTAGTAACATCTTTAAGACCAATGGCAGCGGCGATGTCGCCAGCGCGCACTTCTTTGATCTCTTTACGGTCGTTTGCGTGCATCTGCACCATACGACCAATACGCTCACGCTTTTGTTTGACCGAGTTATATACGCCTGAACCGGTTTCCAATACGCCTGAATAAACACGCATAAAGGTGAGCGTTCCAACGAATGGGTCCGTTGCGATCTTAAATGCTAACGCAGAGAAAGGCGCGTTGTCGTCCGCAGGACGCTCAACCTCATTCTCTTTGTCGTCGATACCCTTAATAGCAGGTACTTCGACTGGCGATGGCAAATAGTCAACCACAGCATCGAGAACTGCCTGGACACCTTTGTTCTTAAATGCAGAACCACAGGTAGCTAGCACAATCTCGTTAGCCAGAGTTCGCTGACGTAATGCAGACTTAATCTCTTCTTCTGACAGTTCACCTTCTTCAAGGTATTTATCCATCAGCTCTTCAGAGGCTTCGGCCGCACTCTCAACTAGGTATTCACGCATCTCAGCGGCCTTATCGGCCAGCTCTGCGGGAATTTCTTCATAAGTGAAGGTCATACCTTGATCTGATTCGTTCCAGTTAATGGCCTTCATCTTGATCAGGTCAATGACACCCTTAAACTCTTCTTCTGCACCGATATTTAACTGGATCGGTACACAGGTCGCTCCCAGACGGTTACGTATCTGTCCAACGACGCGTTCAAAGTCAGCACCAGCGCGGTCCATCTTATTGACAAACACTAAGCGCGGGACGTGGTACTTGTCCGCTTGTCGCCATACAGTTTCGGACTGAGGTTCAACACCAGATGAACCACAGAACACAACGACTGCGCCATCAAGTACACGCAGCGAACGTTCAACTTCAATAGTGAAGTCAACGTGGCCAGGAGTATCGATGATGTTGATACGATGCTCAGTAAATTGAGCATCCATACCGCGCCAGAACGTAGTGGTTGCCGCAGAGGTGATTGTAATACCACGCTCCTGCTCCTGTTCCATCCAATCCATGGTGGCTGCGCCATCATGAACTTCACCTATCTTATGAGACATACCGGTGTAGAAAAGGACACGTTCTGTTGTTGTGGTTTTTCCTGCGTCAACGTGAGCACAAATACCGATATTACGGTAGCGCTCAATTGGAGTTGTACGAGCCACGATTAAACCCTCTTTACTAAGGTAAAAACCTTAGTGATGTAAAACATGGTGCAGGCAAACGCCTGCACCAAAAGATTACCAGCGGTAATGAGCAAACGCTTTGTTTGCTTCTGCCATACGATGCACGTCTTCGCGCTTCTTAACAGCAGTGCCTTTATTTTCGGCAGCATCTAGCATTTCACCAGCTAGACGTAGAGCCATAGATTTTTCACCACGCTTACGAGCAGCTTCAACTAACCAGCGCATCGCTAGTGCGTTACGACGCACAGGACGAACTTCACATGGTACCTGGTAAGTAGAACCACCAACACGACGAGACTTAACCTCGACAGTTGGGCGAACGTTATCCAGGGCTGCTTCAAGGATTACTAGGTGCTCTTCGCCTTTCTTCTCAGCGACAACATCTAGTGCCTTGTAAATGATTTTTTCAGCAGTCGACTTTTTGCCGTCCTGCATAATGACGTTGATGAACTTAGCCAGCAACTCACTATTAAATTTTGGATCTGGTAGGATTTTACGTTGTCCTACAACGCGACGTCTTGGCATAACAATTTCTCCGTATGCTTCAGGGACCCCAAAACTGGAATCTCAATTATCTCTAGCTTGGCCTTACTTAACGGAAAACGTTAAGACTTAGGACGCTTAGCTCCGTACTTAGAACGTCCTTGACGACGCTCACTAACACCAGCACAGTCTAATGCGCCACGAACAGTGTGATAACGAACACCTGGTAAGTCTTTAACACGACCACCACGGATTAGAATCACACTGTGTTCCTGCAGGTTGTGGCCTTCACCGCCGATGTACGAAGTTACTTCGAAACCGTTAGTTAGACGCACACGAGCTACTTTACGTAGTGCAGAGTTAGGTTTTTTAGGTGTGGTTGTGTACACGCGAGTACAAACACCACGTTTTTGTGGACACGCATTCAACGCAGGCACATTAGTCTTGATGACTTTTGGCGAGCGAGGCTTACGTACCAACTGGTTTACAGTTGCCATGTATAGCTCCGAATCAGTTGAATAAACTCAACAGTAAGGTGTGAAAAATCTATATCCCACAGGTGTGGGACGCGAAATTTTAGAAAGGTAATGGGTCGCTGTCAAGAAATAGCCAACTTTTTACCCAATTTAAGTAAAAAAAAGGCACCAGCGGTGCCTTTTTTACAATCTATTTACCAACAGGCCTGATTAATCAGGGCTTCCCGCCAGGTTTAATAGATCGGCAAGGTTCTGCTCTGCTTCACTGGCACTGATAGCCGGCACTTCTTCTGCCGGACCACTTTGTGCTGCCTGATTACGCTTGTTGTGGTACGCATAACCAGTACCCGCTGGGATCAGACGACCCACGATCACGTTCTCTTTCAGGCCACGTAGCTTATCGCTCTTACCGCCTACGGCAGCTTCGGTCAATACGCGCGTGGTTTCCTGGAAGGATGCAGCTGAGATAAATGACTCAGTTGCCAACGATGCCTTGGTGATACCTAGCAGTTCACGTTCGAACTTAGCAGGTGCTTTGCCTTGCGCTTCAAGTTCGCGGTTAGCGATCTTCACGCGTGACACTTCAACCTGTTCGCCCGGTAGGAAGTCACTGTCACCAGACTCAGTGATCTCACACTTACGCAGCATCTGACGGATAATCACTTCGATGTGCTTATCGTTAATCTTCACGCCCTGTAGACGGTATACGTCTTGGACTTCGTTAACGATGTAGTTAGCCACCTTGTGGATACCACGTAGACGCAGAATGTCGTGTGCAGCTTCTGGACCGTCGGCGATCACTTCACCGCGTTCAACTTTCTCACCTTCGAACACGTTCAGGTTACGCCACTTAGGAATCATCTCTTCATATGGCTTACCACCATCAGCAGGCGTTATCACTAGACGACGCTTACCTTTGGTCTCTTTACCGAAGGAGATAGTACCTGAGTACTCAGCCAGAATCGCAGGCTCTTTTGGCTTACGCGCTTCGAACAAGTCAGCAACGCGCGGTAGACCACCGGTAATATCGCGAGTCTTAGACGATTCTTGTGGAATACGTGCAAGCGCGTCACCCACGGCAATTTGTGCATTATCGTCTTGGTTAACAATCGCCTTGCCTGGTAGGAAGTACTGAGCTGGTACTTCGGTACCTGGGATCATCAAGTCGTTGCCATCGGCCCCAACCAGACGAATCGCAGGACGCATCTCTTTACCAGCAGAAGGACGTTGACCAACATCTAGCACCACGATTGAAGAGAGACCCGTTAGTTCGTCGGTTTGACGTGTCATGGTGACACCTTCAATCATATCGACAAACTTAATGCTACCCGCTACTTCAGAAACGATTGGGTGAGTATGCGGATCCCAGTTAGCGATGACTTCACCGGCGTTAACCGATGCATCTTCTAGCTTCTCCAGGATAGTACCGTAAGGCACCTTGTAACGCTCTTTCTCACGACCCAGCTCATCGATAATCGCGATTTCAGATGAACGCGATACGATAACCAGCTTACCGTCTGAGTTGCTAACGTGCTTAGCGTTGTGCAGCTTAACGGTACCGGCATTCTTCACCTGTACGTTGTTCTCTGCAGATGCTCTCGATGCCGCACCACCAATGTGGAAGGTACGCATCGTCAGCTGTGTACCAGGCTCACCGATTGACTGAGCAGCAACAACACCGATAGCTTCACCTTGGTTGATCAGATGACCACGAGCCAAGTCACGACCGTAACACGCCGCACATACACCGAAATCAGTGTCACAGCTAATTACTGAACGTACGATAACTTCATCGATAGAGTGCTCTTCGAGCTTGTCACACCAAGCCTCGTCAAGCAGCGTGTTGCGTGGAGCAAGCACATCTTCAGTACCTGGGTAGTAAACATCTTCTGCAACCACACGGCCCAGAACACGCTCACGTAACGCCTCAACTACGTCACCACCTTCAATCAGCGGCTTCATGGTCAGACCTTCGTGGGTACCACAATCTTCTTCGATAACGACTAAGTCTTGTGCAACGTCAACCAGACGACGAGTCAGGTAACCCGAGTTCGCTGTCTTAAGTGCCGTATCCGCTAGACCCTTACGCGCACCGTGAGTAGAGATAAAGTACTGGAGTACGTTTAGACCTTCACGGAAGTTCGCGGTAATTGGGGTTTCGATGATCGAGCCATCTGGCTTAGCCATCAGACCACGCATACCCGCTAGCTGACGAATCTGTGCAGCACTACCACGAGCGCCTGAGTCGGCCATCATGTAGATGCTGTTGAACGAAGCTTGTGTCTCTTCTTCGCCATCACGGTTAATCACTGTCTCAGTAGACAGGTTATCCATCATCGCTTTAGAAACCTTTTCGTTCGCACTTGCCCAGATATCGATAACCTTGTTGTAACGCTCACCGGCGGTTACAAGACCCGACTGGAACTGCTCCTGAATCTCAAGCACTTCAGCTTCTGCATCAGCAACAAGCGTGTACTTCTCATCCGGGATCACCATGTCGTTGATACCTACAGAGGCACCCGATACGGTCGCAAAGTGGAAACCGGTATACATCAATTGGTCAGCAAAGATAACAGTATCTTTCAGACCCAACTGACGGTAACAGGTGTTCAGTAGCTTAGAGATCTGCTTCTTGCCCATGTTTTGGTTAACCAAATCATAAGACAGACCTTTTGGCAGTACCTGAGATAGTAATGCACGACCTACAGTCGTATCGACAATGCGACGTGACTCGGTATGCTCACCATTTTCACCAATAGTGGTTTCAGTGATACGAACCTTAACGCGAGCATGTAGCTCGGCAACACCAGTGCGGTAAGCTTTTTCAACTTCTGCAACTGATTCGAAGGCCATACCTTCACCGCGGCCGTTTACACATTCACGGCTGGTGTAGTACAGACCCAATACAACGTCCTGTGACGGTGTGATCACCGGCTCACCGTTTGCAGGTGACAGAATGTTGTTGGTCGACATCATGAGTGAACGTGCTTCTAACTGAGCTTCTAGCGTCAGTGGCACGTGAACCGCCATTTGGTCACCGTCGAAGTCAGCGTTATAGGCCGCACACACCAATGGGTGCAGTTGAATCGCTTTACCTTCAATCAGTACAGGTTCGAACGCCTGAATACCCAATCTGTGCAGTGTTGGTGCACGGTTAAGCATTACTGGGTGTTCGCGGATCACGTCATCAAGTACGTCCCAAACCTCAGGTACTTCGCGCTCAACCATCTTCTTAGCCGCTTTAATTGTCGTGGCTAGACCGCGACCTTCAAGCTTGCCATAGATGAATGGCTTAAACAGTTCCAGTGCCATCTTCTTAGGAAGACCACACTGATGTAGACGCAGAGTAGGACCAACGGTAATTACCGAACGGCCTGAGTAGTCAACACGCTTACCGAGCAGGTTCTGACGGAAACGACCCTGCTTACCTTTGATCATATCGGCCAAAGATTTAAGCGGACGCTTGTTAGAACCCGTAATAGCACGACCACGACGACCGTTATCTAATAGCGCATCGACAGACTCTTGCAGCATACGTTTTTCGTTACGTACGATGATGTCTGGTGCAGCCAGGTCTAGTAGACGCTTCAAACGGTTGTTACGGTTGATCACACGACGATAAAGGTCGTTCAAATCAGACGTAGCAAAACGACCGCCATCTAGCGGAACTAGAGGACGTAGATCAGGTGGCAGAACCGGTAGCACCTTGAGGATCATCCACTCTGGCTTGTTGCCTGAAGTGAAGAAAGCTTCAATGAGCTTTAGACGCTTTGTGATCTTCTTACGACGAGTCTCAGAGTTGATCGATGGCAGTTCTTCGCGCATCTCTTCAATCTCTTTCTCAAGATCGATAGCACGTAGCAGCTCAAGTACCGCTTCGGCACCCATCTTAGCTTCAAACTCATCACCGTACTCTTCGAGTGCGTCGAGGTAGTTTTCTTCAGTCAGCATTTGGCCGCGCTCAAGGCTGGTCATGCCAGGCTCGATCACTACAAATGATTCGAAGTAAAGTACGCGCTCGATATCACGCAGAGTCATATCCAGCATCAAACCGATACGAGACGGAAGTGACTTCAAGAACCAAATGTGTGCCACTGGGCTAGCGAGATCGATGTGACCCATACGCTCACGACGCACTTTAGTCTGGGTAACTTCTACGCCACACTTTTCACAAATCACACCACGGTGCTTTAGACGCTTATACTTACCGCATAAACACTCGTAGTCTTTAACTGGACCAAAAATACGCGCACAGAACAAACCTTCACGCTCAGGCTTGAAAGTACGGTAGTTGATGGTTTCTGGCTTCTTAACTTCACCAAATGACCAAGAGCGGATCAGATCTGGCGACGCTAGGCCGATCTTGATGCCTTCAAATTCTTCAGTCTTGCTTTGCTGTTTCAGAAACTTTAATAAGTCTTTCACGTTTCTCTCCTGAAGGAGTTAAACCAGGTGCCCTGCTCTCGCAGAGCACCGTTTATTGCCAAACTTCGGCGATGGCCAAGTCTTACTCTTGATCCAACTCGATATTAATACCGAGTGAACGGATCTCCTTCAGCAATACGTTGAAGGACTCAGGCATACCTGGTTGCATCTGATGATTACCGTCGACGATGTTCTTATACATCTGAGTACGACCGTTAACGTCATCAGACTTAACAGTAAGCATTTCTTGTAGAGTGTAAGCAGCACCGTATGCTTCAAGTGCCCATACTTCCATCTCACCGAAACGCTGACCACCAAACTGAGCTTTACCGCCCAGAGGCTGCTGAGTAACAAGACTGTAAGAACCTGTTGAACGCGCGTGCATCTTATCGTCAACCAAGTGGTTAAGTTTAAGCATGTACATGTAACCAACGGTTACTGGGCGTTCAAACTCATTACCGGTACGACCGTCAAACAACTTAAGCTGTCCAGAGGTTGGCAGACCTGCTAGTTCTAGCATTTCCTTAATCTCTTTCTCTTTCGCGCCGTCGAATGCCGGAGTCGCAGTCGGAATACCGCCTTTGAGGTTCTTAGCAAGACGTAGAACTTCTTCATCGGTGAACGAGTCGATATCGACCTGCTGCTGCACGTCTTCACCTAATTCGTACACCTTCTTGATGTAGCCACGAAGCTCTGCAAGTTCACGCTGCTCTTCAAGCATAGCGGTGATGCGATCACCTATGCCCTTGGCTGCGGCACCTAAGTGCACTTCAAGAACCTGACCTATGTTCATACGTGATGGTACACCTAGTGGGTTCAAGACGATGTCCACTGGGTTACCCTTTTCGTCGTACGGCATATCTTCAACTGGGTTGATCTTAGAGATCACACCCTTGTTACCGTGACGACCCGCCATCTTGTCACCAGGCTGAATAGTACGCTTAACCGCTAGGTAAACCTTAACGATCTTAAGTACGCCAGGCGCCAAGTCATCACCTTGGGTGATCTTACGGCGTTTAATTTCAAACTTCTTATCGAAGTCAGCTTTTAGCTCTTCATGCTGCTCGGCTAGCTGCTCAAGCTCAGTTTGCTTACCTTCGTCATCAATGGTTTGCACCAATAGTTGAGGACGTGGCAGCGCATCAAGCTCTGCTTCGCTAAAGCCTGAAGCGGCTAATAGGTTACGTGCACGGCCAAAGACACCTTCTTCAAGGATCTTGAACTCTTCGGTCAGGTCTTTCTTAGCCTGAGCGATGTGCATCTCTTCGATCTCTACCGCACGCTTGTCTTTCTCAACGCCGTCACGGGTAAATACCTGAACGTCGATGATAGTACCCTTAACAGAGTTAGGTACGCGTAGAGAGCTGTCTTTAACGTCAGAAGCCTTCTCACCGAAGATAGCACGCAATAGCTTCTCTTCCGGGGTCAGCTGAGTTTCACCCTTAGGTGTAACCTTACCAACTAGGATGTCGCCACCCTTCACTTCTGCACCGATATAAACGATACCTGACTCGTCCAGCTTAGACAGCGCAGACTCACCAACGTTAGGAATATCGGCAGTGATCTCTTCGCTACCCAGCTTAGTATCACGAGCGATACAAGAAAGCTCTTGAATGTGGATAGTGGTGAAACGATCCTCTTGCGCTACGCGCTCAGAGATTAAGATCGAATCCTCGAAGTTGTAACCGTTCCAAGGCATGAACGCGATACGCATGTTCTGACCAAGTGCCAAATCACCTAAATCGGTAGATGGACCATCGGCTAGAACATCACCACGAACAACTGGATCGCCAACGCTACAACATGGGCGCTGGTTGATACATGTGTTCTGGTTAGAACGGGTGTACTTAGTCAGGTTGTAGATATCGATACCCGCTTCACCAGGTGTCAATTCATCTTCATTGACCTTAACCACGATACGGCTTGCATCAACATAATCAACGTAACCGCCACGCTTAGCCGCAACAACCACGCCTGAGTCAACAGCCAATGTGCGCTCAATACCTGTACCGACGAGAGGCTTGTCAGCTCTAAGTGTTGGTACCGCCTGACGTTGCATGTTCGCACCCATCAATGCACGGTTCGCATCATCGTGTTCTAGGAACGGAATCAAAGATGCCGCCACAGAGATGATCTGTTGTGGTGATACGTCCATATATTGAACGTCTGCAGCACGCATAAAGGTAGATTCACCCTTATGACGACACGCGATCTGCTCTTCAACCATACGGCCAGTCGCATCAACTTCGATGTTCGCCTGAGCGATCACATAACGGCCTTCTTCGATAGCTGACAGGTAGTCGACCTGGTCAGTGATCACACCATCAACTACCTTGCGGTATGGTGTTTCTAAGAAGCCATAAGAGTTAGTGCGCGCGAAGCTTGCTAACGAGTTGATCAGACCAATGTTTGGACCTTCAGGGGTCTCAATTGGACATAGACGACCATAGTGAGTTGGGTGAACGTCTCGAACCTCGAAACCTGCACGCTCACGGGTCAAACCGCCTGGGCCAAGAGCCGAAATACGACGCTTGTGAGTCACTTCTGACAGCGGGTTGTTTTGGTCCATGAACTGAGACAGCTGAGATGAGCCGAAGAACTCTTTCACTGCAGCAGAAATTGGCTTAGCGTTGATTAGATCTTGTGGCATCAGCTCGTTAAGATCGCCAAGGCTTAGACGCTCACGTACGGCACGTTCTACACGAACAAGACCGACACGGAACTGGTTTTCAGCCATTTCACCAACACTACGGATACGACGGTTACCCAAGTGATCGATATCATCCACTTCATCATTACCGTTACGGATCTTGATGATGTTTTGCATTACTGCAACGATATCTTCTTTGGTCAGGATACCTGTACCTTCGTCATCATCGATACCGAGACGACGGTTGAACTTCATACGACCTACTTTAGACAGGTCATAACGCTCTTCACTGAAGAAGAGGTTTTGGAATAGCGCTTCGGCAGCATCCTTGGTTGGCGGCTCGCCAGGACGCATCATGCGATAGATTTCAACCAAAGCCTCTAGGCGGTTAGTGGTTGAATCGATACGCAATGTGTCAGAGATGTAGGCACCGTGATCAAGCTCGTTGATGTACAGGGTGTCGATCTCTTTGATGCCGGCCATAGATAGCTTAGCAAGATCTTCAAGGCTGATTTCGGCGTTAGCAGAAACCAATACTTCGCCCGTATCTGGGTCGATGTAATCTTGTGCAGCAATCTTGCCTGAAATGTACTCAACAGGTACTTCAAGCTCTGTGGTATTTGTCTTTTCAAGTTGACGAATGTGACGTGCAGTAATGCGACGCCCTTTCTCAACTAAGATGTTACCTTCAGCATCTTTGATGTCATAGCTTGCAGTCTCGCCACGTAGACGGTCTGCAACTAGCGTCATCACCAAGGTATCTTTCTTGATCTTGTACTGAACACGTTCGAAGAACAGATCTAGGATATCTTGGGTAGAGTAATCCAGTGCACGTAGGATGATTGACGCCGCAAGCTTACGACGACGGTCAATACGTACAAACAGTGCATCTTTAGGATCGAATTCAAAGTCTAACCATGAACCACGGTAAGGAATAATACGTGCGTTATAAAGCACCTTACCAGAAGAGTGGGTCTTACCACGGTCGTGATCGAAGAATACACCTGGACTACGGTGTAGCTGAGATACGATAACACGCTCAGTACCATTGATAACAAAGGTACCGTTTTCAGTCATCAGAGGGATATCCCCCATGTAGACTTCTTGTTCTTTGATGTCTTTTACTGTGCCAGGCGCAGCTTCACGATCATACAACACCATACGCAGCTTAACGCGTAGTGGCGCAGAGTATGTAACACCGCGAATTTGACACTCTTTCACATCAAAAACTGGCTCACCTAGCTTATAGCTGACATATTGCAGCTCTGAATTACCAGAAAAGCTCTTGATGGGAAAAACGCTACGGAAAGCGGCTTCTAAACCACGCTCACCTGTAGGATCTTGATCGGTGAACTTCTTAAACGAGTCCAACTGGATTGACAGAAGGTAAGGGATATCCAACACTTGTGGACGCTTACCAAAGTCTTTGCGAATACGCTTCTTTTCAGAATAGGAGTAAACCATGGGTTTCCTCTGATTGCGAGATATGACCAAGACTGAAACAACCTTAGGTTGCAACAGCACGTTTGCCCATCACCGTTGAAAGCAAGAACCTAACCAATAATCTCTGCTAGGAACTGCGAAATCTGGCGACAAACGGTGAAAAAAAATCGCCTACGCTTACAGCGCAAAAAAGGCCGACGGTTAAAAAACCGCCAGCCTCCGCCCGATCACTCGGGAGGTTGTAAGTTAGAGTATAACTTACTTGATCTCTACTGCAGCACCAGCTGCTTCAAGTTCAGTCTTAAGAGCTTCAGCTTCTTCTTTAGAGATAGCTTCTTTAACAGCTACTGGAGCTGATTCAGCCATACCTTTGGCTTCTTTCAGGCCTAGACCTGTAGCGCCACGAAGAGCTTTAATTACTGCAACTTTGTTGTCGCCGTGTGAAGTAAGAATTACGTCGAATTCTGTCTTCTCTTCAGCAGCAGCGCCTGCATCAGCACCACCAGAAACAACAGCAGCAGCGGCAGATACGCCGAACTTCTCTTCCATTGCTTCGATTAGTTCAACAACTTCCATTACAGACATTTCTGCAAGGGCTTCTAAGATTTGGTCTTTAGTGATAGACATAACAAAAAATTCCTAATTGTACTGAATTCAATTTATTTAAGCGGCTTGTAAAATTAAGCAGCTTCTTTCTGATCGCGTAGAGCGGCCAATGTACGAACGAACTTGCCAGCTGATGCTTCTTTCAGAGTCATCATGAACTGTGCTAGTGCTTCTTCGTATGTTGGTAGTTTTGCTAAACGATCAATGTCGCTTGCAGGGATTAATTCCCCTTCAAAGGCTGCTGCTTTGATTTCAAATTTCTCTTGCGCTTTAGCGAAATCTTTAAGAAGACGCGCAGCTGCACCTGGGTGCTCATTAGAGAATGCAATCAAAGTAGGACCAGTAAACGTCTCAGCTAGGCACTCAAAAGCAGTACCTTCAACAGCGCGCTTAACTAGTGTGTTACGTACAACTTTAACGTAAACACCAGATTCACGAGCGGTTTTACGAAGACCGGTCATATCACCTACAGTTACACCGCGAGAATCGGCAACAACTGCAGATAAAGCACCTTTGGCAGCTTCGTTGACTTCAGCAACAATCGCTTTTTTGTCTTCGAGTCTTAATGCCATTGGCTTTACTCCTGGATTCAATCTAGGGAATTCCCTAGCAATTACCATACTAAGTATCAAAATACTCAGTTACTTACGGCGCGAATATCCAGGCAGAATAAAATCTATCTGGGGTCCGACACCGTCTACGTAGGAAATTAAGTTAACGCTATCGCTAACACCTACGATCTTGGACGTGAACTAAATCCACAAGTGAAAATAGTCCTCAACCCACAAGGTGCGCGCATTATAGACTAATACCCACACCTTGTAAAACAAGCTAAGAAATTAAGCTGATGGATTCAGAGTGCTCTGATCAACAGCAACACCTGCACCCATAGTGGTAGAGATGCTTACTTTCTTAACGAAAACGCCTTTCGCAGAAGCAGGCTTAGCTTTGATAAGCGCGCCTAGTAGTGCGTCCAGGTTTTCTTTCAGTTGAACAGGTTCGAAGTCCACTTTACCGATGGTAGTGTGGATGATACCGTTCTTATCGTTACGATAGCGAACCTGACCAGCTTTTGCATTCTTAACAGCTTCAGCAACGTTAGGCGTTACAGTACCTGTCTTAGGGTTAGGCATCAGACCACGTGGGCCTAAGATTTGACCTAACTGACCAACAACGCGCATTGCATCAGGAGATGCGATAACTACGTCGAAGTTCATTTCACCAGCTTTAACTTGTGCAGCAAGCTCGTCCATACCAACTAGCTCAGCACCAGCTTCTTTAGCGGCGTCAGCGTTAGCACCTTGAGTAAACACAGCAACACGTACATCACGACCGGTACCGTGTGGTAGTACAGTAGCACCACGAACGTTTTGGTCTGATTTACGTGGGTCAACACCTAGGTTAACCGCAACGTCAACACTTTCAACGAACTTAGCAGTAGCTAGTTCTTTAAGTAATGCAACAGCTTCGTTGATGTCGTAGCTCTTAGTTGCTTCTACTTTTTCGCGGATCAAACGCGCGCGTTTAGTTAGCTTTGCCATGATATTAATCCTCTACTACCAAACCCATTGAACGCGCAGTACCTTCGATTGAGCGAGTCATCGCTTCAATGTCAGCACCAGTCATATCAGCGGCTTTAGTCTCAGCGATTTCCTGGACAGCGCTACGCTTGATAGTTCCCACTTTTTCAGTGTTAGGACGGCCAGAACCTGACTTAAGACCAGCAGCTTTAAGCAGCAGGAATGAAGCAGGTGGAGTCTTAGTTTCAAAAGTGAAAGAGCGATCAGTGTAAACTGTGATCACAACTGGAATCGGCATACCTTTCTCGAACTTTTCAGTACGAGCGTTGAATGCTTTACAGAATTCCATGATGTTAACACCTTTTTGACCCAATGCAGGACCAACTGGTGGCGACGGGTTTGCAGCACCGGCTGCTACTTGTAGTTTGATGTAACCATCAACTTTCTTTGCCATGAGACATTTTCCTCAAGTTTGGGTACAAACGCTAGCGGCGACATGCCGATTAGCTCCCCGAAAATAATGGGTGCGGATTATACAAAAATCCGCACCCATTTCCAATACGTTTTGTGCTTTATTTAATCAGCTTTTTTCGATCTGGCTGAAATCTAGCTCTACAGGCGTTGAACGACCGAAGATCATTACCGACACCTTGACGCGGTTCTTCTCGTAGTCAACCTCTTCCACTGTGCCATTAAAGTCGGCAAATGGACCATCGGTTACACGAACCACTTCACCTGGCTCAAACATCACGCGATGAGTCGGTGACTCAGTAGTCTCTTGTAGACGCTGCAGAATTGCATCTGCCTCGCGATCAGAGATAGGCGCTGGACGATCTGAAGTCCCACCAATGAAACCCATCACACGCGGGATGCTCTTCACTAAGTGCCAGCTTTCATCGTTCATTTCCATCTGCACTAACACATAGCCAGGGAAGAACTTACGCTCACTCTTACGACGCTGACCTGCACGCATTTCGACTACTTCCTCGGTCGGTACTAGTACCTCACCGAAATAGTGCTCCATACCGTGCATTTTGATGTGTTCAAGCAATGATTTGCATACACGACCTTCATAACCTGAAAAGGCCTGAACCACATACCATCTTTTTTTAGCTTCAGTCATAGGAAATGCCTATACGCCCGTAATAAAATTAACAATTCTCAGCAATACCGCGTCCATTCCCCAAAGAATCAATGCAAGTATGCCTGTTGCCGCTAGTACGATAAATGTCGTATTTAGGGCTTCTTGACGCGTCGGCCAAACTACTTTACGTACTTCAATATGAGATTCACGAGCAAAAGACAGCGCTTGCTTACCCTTCTCAGTTTGAAGTGCGATAAAACCTGCTATCGCAAATGCCACTACGACACCGATAGCACGAACCAATACACTAGCTTCGCTATACATCTGATTAGCAATAATGGCCGCCGCTAGCAGAATAACTACTACGCCCCATTTAACGATATCCAGAGAATTTCCCTGGTTTTCAGTATTTGTTGTCATCGGTTAATTCCGTTACTCATTACGACCTGAGCTTAAGTCTGGTCAGTTTTTAACATCAGGCAAAACGTGCTCACCCTGACCATACCACTACATTCTCCGAACTTACTCCCAGAGCAAACAGTAAGCCCAGAGGGTCAAAAATCGGCCATAGATTGTATTCTTATTCGGTGCTGTTGGCAAGGCAAGCTGCAGCCCGATAAACACAAAATCTAAATCACTTAAAACAAAAAAGGCAGCCTAAGCTGCCTTTTTCAGT
>NZ_JSFF01000045.1:0-12217 GCF_000773485.1 Shewanella sp. ECSMB14101
TTTTTGGCGAAATTGATTAGATCAAACAGCATCATGCGTGTCTACTAATTGATTGTAAAAGGAATTATCTGGGGATTCCCTAGATGCGGGCGTTACTAGCTATATGGAGGGATACTAAGTGCAATGGATTTCCGCCTTTACTCGCTTATTCCATATCTTGGATCAGGGCCAATCGCCGGCCTATCACAGCGGGTCACAATTTATTCAGGTTGTTCAACAGTTTGATCCTGGCCTGCCTGATTATCCGCTTTACATAGAGGAACGGCGAAAGGCCAATAAAAGCACCACTCGAAGGGATTTTTATTGGGATATTCTCAACGGATTGAACGAGCCGACGAGATACGAAGTGTTTCGAGCGTTTATCGATATCGTTTCTCCTCACTTCCCAAAAGAAGCTCAAGAATTGCGCTCTTATCTTTTTGGTGGTGGCAACCCGGTTCCAAAAGCGCAGGTGCCAAGCGATAGCTGGAATTCTGAGAAGTTAAACGCCTCAATCTCGAAAATCGACAACGCAATTGATTCGAACAACTTTAACAGCGCCTTAACACTCGCATACTCCTGCTTAGAGGGGCTGTATAAAGCTTATGTAAGAAAACATGTGCCAAACCAAGCAAGCTTGAGTGATCTGATGCCCCTCTCAAAGGCGGTCCGCTCAGACATTGAACAGAAGCTATCCCAGAAAGGGCCATTCCCAACACAAATGGTTACCAGCATTTCTACTTTGACAGGGGCGATAGCAAATTCGAGAAATGGTTTTAGCGATTCACATTTTGATGAGGATGCAAACAAGTGGTTGGCAACTTACAGCCGGGATCTAGTGAACTCCATTGGGCGCTTGGTTTTGCATTTTCTTTAGCCAGTAACAAGGCGCAGCAGTTCGCGGCCGATGGCCGCCGGACGCTACTGACGTGGCGCCGCTGTGCTCAGCGTTATCCCATAGACATTTTTCGCTGAAATTGACGAACTAGAGTTAAGACTTTAACTCGGAAATGTCCAATAATGAGCTAGAAGCATCTCACTTGAGGTGTGATCCCACTTGAGGTGCACATCAAGTGGGGATATAAGGTGTAAAGGCAGCTCTATCTAATTGGCACGACCTTGCTCCTTTTTAGTTTGGCAAGTTCCTCCCTAAGCTCCGCATTCTCATACTCAAGGTTATCGATACGAGCCAATGCCTGAACCAGCTTGTCGTTGAGATGGTGTTGTGCAGCCGAGAAAAGGGCTAGTTTATCCCGTTCGCTCTCATACTTGGCCTTGAAGTTATCCTTGATGCGCTTTTCCTCGTTCAGCTTTGCACGTACCGTCTGGACCTCTGGTCGGATGATTTCACCTTTGCCTGCCGCAATTTCTGCTTTGGTCTTTTTAACCTTTTCAACAAAATCAGGGTAGTAATAACCACTGCCATTACCCAAATTTGCTTCTTCTTCAACGGCTCTCACACTGAGCTTACGATGAGTAGGTATCCGCCTGGGTTTTCCTTTAGCAATTCGGTCTAAAGCAGCTTCTAGCGCAACGAGTGTATTTTCACTTTTCCCCATGCCTAAACCTCCATCACGGCCAGTTCTGCTTCAAAGGCCGTAAATTCCATACCAAAATCTCGCATCACGTTTTCTGCCGCCCTAATTTGAGTAATATAGTGACTTCTGTCTGTTACCGATATATCGTCACCATAAGCCATATAAGTTGTTAAGCTTCGGTGCTTTCTCTGCCACCACTTAGCTTGTTGCTCATCAATGATGCTGCTGGCAGAACCACAATCAACACAGAATTGAGGCATTAATACACCATCCATATCGCAATCATAGCCACTTTTACAGTAGCTATGACTTGTGCCGTGAAGGGTCAGTTTCCCTTTTTTGACTGCTCTGTAGATAACGTCCCATGAACTGTAGATTGTCGGAACATCACCTCGCATCTTCATTATGGCTTTACCGTGAGAACCTGAGAGTTTTTCATCAGAGTGCCATTGTTTAAAGATTTTATTCGCGGTGGTTTCAGCATTAATCTCTTCGAGTGCTTGCTGTATTTTCGTATCCACCTTTAAATCTCGCAGACTCGCTAGTTTACCACCGTTGGTATACCACTCTGTCATCGCCAGATACAGATGTTTGAATTGCTGCTTGAGTGCAACCATTGTACTTAATCGGTTTTTAACGCAGTAAAAGGCCAGCGTACGTCTAAATTGATGAGTGGACATAGGCCAAGGTTGACCAACCACTACGCTCTTTTCAATTTTAACCAGTGAGAAAGGGTTCGACTCCACACACTCTAGGTATTCGTCTTCAGTAACATTAAAATTAAACTTCTTGCAAAACCGTTTTAGGCGTTCGTTCCAATCGGTAATTAATTTTGGAGCATGAGAGCGGAGTGTTTGATTCACCCAAAGCGAATTTGCGTATTTATCATCGGGGTATTGTGCCTCTCTTCGCCAAGTTTTAGTGAGGATGGACATTAAATCAATAGCTGTTTTTGATACGGCTGCTGTTACCCACGTTTCTCGTTTTTCACCCAATTTAAACGTATGAGACTGAAGAAGGTGATGCACACGGCCATTGAGTGAATCTTGGTAATAACTGTTCGGAGTGAGTTTATCGAGTTCGCTATCACGCATACCACTAAAACCGCCACACACAATGTAACTTGCCGTGATTAATTGGCCTAAGTATCCCTGAAAATCCCTGCCATTTTTCAAGGAGATATTGGGTAGTTTTCCTGCCAGTGGCTTAATCAGTTCACTTTGTTGATTGGGTTGATTGTCTCCAATAGCGAGAGAAAACTTTTGGGTATCAATGCTCCCATCTGAATTCATGAATGTGAAGACACTGCCAGCCTTCACCTTATCTTCTAAGATTTGCTTACCTTGCATGTAGTTATCTTGGAGGTCATGTTCTGTATTCGCAATGAGCGTGGCGTGAGGAAGTGCTTCTTCAATAAGAGCCATGGCTTTGCCATAGATGACGTGACAAAGGCGCTCCGGAATAACCAATGTTTGCTGGCGCTTAATGTGATTTAAACGCCTAGCTTCTTTGCTTGATTCGATCTTAGTAAAGTCCAAAGCGATCTTATGCCAAGGGGTGTACTCGATAGCTTTTTTGATGGCTGTAAATGTTTGCTCAATTGTACTTAAGCTAAGCTCACTCTCGATAAGGTACTCATCGAACTTCTGACGCAAATTGGTAGGTGAAAGTGCAGAGAGAGAGTGCGCACCTTCTTGCGCGAGAAATCGGTAGGCCTTTATAGCTACTCCTAGTCGAGCGTGGACGGTTGAAAACTTTGCTGCCTTTCTTTTTTGTGGTGAGAGATTAAATAACCAGCCGTAAGTGAACAACTTTAACTCACGTTGTAATTCTGGATAGGCATCTAAATCCGAAAAACTAAGTTTGTTCTTACTTTTTTTACGTGAAAAAGCAAAGCAATCCCAGTCGTTTTGACCAAAAGTGGCGGTGACGTTTCCATCCTTATCACGACAAACCACTACAGCATCCAATTCGTCGAGTCGCTTCTCATGGTACAAGGTGACAATATCGGTAGGCTGGACTTTATGTTCAACGGGAAAGTCAGCAAGATACAAATGGTTGATATTGCATTTATCGCTGCTCATTTGAATGTTTCCAGTGATGGAATGAGGTTAAGCACTGACTCAGCATCATCCCAATTCGGGTGTAAGCCATCATCGTCCAATTTTTCTTCTGCCGCTTTGAGCAGAGAGAACTTAATGTTTGGCAGAATCTTGGTATCAATAAATACAATGATGTCTTCAAAGTTCTTCTTGTAGTGATGAGCATCAAGGTGGCGATATTGGGATTCTTCAATACAGATTTTGAAGCTCAATAGACACCAAATATCTGAGAGAGATTGAACTATGACTTGGTCTGGACAGCCAAAACAACTAAGTAAGTTGGCACACGCCAATCTCTCACCGTCTATAATCAATCCATGCTTGAGCGCTTTTCTTGTGAACTTTTCTGACTTTTCACCAAAAGGCTCAGAGCAACTTCCTCCGTTCGGAGTACGACTCAAGTTAGGGAGGTTGATTTTGTTTTCTGCCTCGATAACCAACACATCAATGCCTAAGCTTTTTTGAGCTTCTTTCGTACTTTTACCTTGCTTAATCTCTTGCTCTCGCAAGGACATCGCATCTTGCATCATCCCATTATTGGCAGTTCGGTTGCCCTTGCTGTAGCTTTTCTTTCTCGTGTTAGAGTTGTTGTTGAGCATTATGTCGTTCACTAGCTCACCTTGATGGTAAGCTGTGATTTGTGCGCCTGTTTCTCTAAAACGACTGATGACAGGGCGCAGGCGACGACCCGATTGGTCGGTAAAGGTAAAGTACTTTTCGACGTATAAACGTAAGAAAGCCTGCAAGGTTGTAGTCTTGAGCGGAGCGCGTTGCTTTGAGGCGACCGTTTGTAATAATGTAGCGTTGGCGTCCGTGGAAATAAGACGTGATGCTTCGATCAGTGTATCGAAGAAGTTTATTGCGTATTTGGGGATGCCCAGCTCATGATCGCCTACTTCAACTTGGATGGTTTTGAATGCTCGACGCTTAAAAGCGGGCATGGTGTACCAAATTTCATCAACTGATGTAGAGGCGTTATCTGGTTGCTTTAGTTGAAATAAGTCGCTGGTATTGGCGTAGGTGTAGTAAGCCAGCAGGTATGTGCCAGCGCACATCATTTTGCTGATGCCACCACATAGTTTGTATTGCTCTCCCTTCCAGTCAAACGTCATGGTTGGGGTGTTCTTATAGGCATCTATGTGTTTTTCAGGGCTTTCGATAAACTGCTTGGCAGTTTGCTTGAATAGACTGCGCAAAAAAGGTAGTAATTGATTTAAGTCACTGCGAGTATAAGCCTCAAAGGACTCAGTATCGCTGCTATCCGTGACGATTATATTGTCAAAGAACGAACCTGGCAGGTCTAGGTAATCATAAAATAATCTCAGCATATGGCTGCGCTTTCCTTTGTAGGTAGCGCGCTTTATTTTTCCTAGCAATACCTCTTTATAAAGAGACTCAAAGTAAGCTTCAATGGAGCCCTGTATGAAAGCCTCTTCATTATGTTCATCGCACCAACGAAGATATAGAGAGCACTCATTGTAGGCGCTGTACAGCGTTTCATGGCTTTTACCTTCGCCTATAAAGTCATCAAAGCGAGACTTCATTTGAAGGATAAAACCTTCCCTATTTGCACTTTCAAAGTGACCTCCCTGCTGTAATGACGCTGTTGAAAGAAAACCCTTGACCATGAATCGATTAAAGTCAGCCAAAAGGTTTGTACTGCCATTTAAGTGAATACAAAGCTCTGGCTTCCAGCCGTGAAAATAAGCGATATTACTCATTATCACCGCCTAACGCTTCATGCATGATGCCGTCTAAAATGCCGAATTTAACTTTGAAAGCCTCTTTGCGCTTCAGGTAGCGCAAGTATTTCCAAGTGGTTGAATCGTTTCTATGCCCCATCCACCCCATTAGCAGCGCCATACATTCACTTACAGATAATCCAGCCTCAAGTAAATCACTTAAGCGATATGTCGCATAGGTTGCACGTAAATCATGAAAACGATGCGTGAATGAAGGGCTGGTCTTTTTAATTAACTCTCTTAGCTCTATCCATCTAGCCTCTATAGATTTACCTGTAACAGGGTTTCCTTGTTCACTGACAAAAAGTGGCTCGTGACGCTCACATAATTCAAGTCTTTCAACGGCGGCTTGAGTTAGACTGGATGCAGTTTCTTTTAAGGAATCTAGCTTAATATCGAGCTTATTGACCCGTTTAATTCTTCGCTCCGAGATACGATATTCATTGAGCGTGCTCAATAGAACGGAAGAAATTTCCACTCGTCTTTGTTTTAGGTGCTTGGTTTGAACGCCTGTTGATTGTGGCGATAAAACTATTTCATAACGATGCTCGCTTTCAGCTAATGATGTCGCGGTATCGAGCGCATTGAGGGAGAGTGTTGCTACCTCTTGAATTCGCATTCCTGTATCAATGGAAATCAATACCTGTAGGCGTAATTCCTCTGAGGCATTGGGTAGGTATTGAGTCAGGACACTAAGTGATTTTTGGTTGAGTGGTGACAGGGGACGTATGTTTTTACTGCTTGCGTCCTTTGGCACTTTAATTCTCAAGTCGCTTGTTGTGACAGTGAAGGTTGGTGATATATGGGCAAGCACTCCCTGACTTTGAACTGAAACGAATTCCACCTTAAATGGGGCTTCTTTCTCATTCTTTATTATCAAATACCCATCGTGCATTAACCATTTGTAGAAGTTAACGATTTGGTTCATTCGAACACTAGCTGTGCTGTGTGCAAGTTCACCCTTCTTGATTTTTTTTAATAAATGAGAGCGGAAAAGGTAAGTCGGTTTAAGTCTTTTAATTGGAGGGAATTTATCCCACTCCAACCCTTCATCCTCAAGGAATTGATAATAGGCGTGCAAAGCTTGAGCACAAGGAGATAGGTCTTTAGCATCCTTGGCTGCTTTTTGATAGAAAAGGTAACTATTGGCTTCGTGATTGAACGAACCATCGTGATTAAAAATAGTTGGAAGGGAGCCAATGTTGCCACTAGCTGGAGAACAGTGACAGACGTTGTTATTGATTGATAAATCAGTCTCTTTATAGATATTGTTCGATTGAATTATAAATGACATAAATGATCCCTAGAAAAAGTACTGGTTATACATACCATATAACCAGTACTTAGTTATTTTCCAGATTCAATTATGTGTGCAAGATGCTTTTCCTACACTAACCTGTCATAGTAACGAACTCTTCGGCGCCTGTGGGGTGAATGGCAACGACGGCATCGAAGTCGGCCTTAGTGGCGCCCATCTTGATGGCGACGCCGAAGCCTTGCAGTATCTCATCCATGCCGTAGCCGATGCCGTGAATGCCCACGACCTTCTCCTCTTTACCGGCGCAGACCAGCTTCATCTTACAGGCCTGGCGGTGTGCGGTGACTGCTGTGTACATAGAGGTGAAGCCTGAGGTGTAGACCTTGACGTTCTCCTCACCATATTGGGCGATCGCCTCGGGTTCGGTCAGGCCCATGGTGCCTATGGCCGGGTGGCTGAATACCACGGTGGGCACCAGGCTGTAATCCATCTTGGCATCTGTCATACCGTTAAACAGGCGTTCCGACAACAGGCGACCTGCTTTTACGGCAACCGGCGTCAGCTCTATGCCGCCTTCGATGATATCGCCGACGCAGTAGATGCCTGGGGCTGTGGTGTTTTGCTGGGCATCGACCACCACATAACCCTTGTCGTTAAGCTTAACGTCTGTGTTTTCCAGGCCGATCTTGTCGGTGGATGGACGACGGCCGATGGCCCATATCAGGGTATCGATCTCATAGCTTTCACCATTTTCCAGCTTGAGCGTCAGTGAACCGTCGGCGTTCTTGGTGACAGACTCTGGAATGCTGTGGGTGTGCAGGCTAGGGCCGTCTGTGGCCATAGACTCCATCAGGGCCTCGCTCAGCATAGGGTCGAAGCTGCGCAGCGGTGCATGCTTACGCACAAACAGGTGAGTCTCGCTGCCCAGAGCATGAAGCACGCCTGCCAGCTCGACGGCGATATAGCCTGCGCCAACTACGGCAACACGTTTAGGCTGCTCGTTAAGAGCGAAGAAACCGTCAGAGTCGATACCATATTCGGCGCCCGGAATGTTGGGAATGGTTGGAGTGCCGCCGGTGGCGATCAGGATATGGTCGGCGCTGTAGTGCTCGCCATTGACCTCAATGGTGTTGTTGTCGACGAAACGGCCGTAGCCACGCACCAGAGTGACGCCATTGCTGTCCAGGCCTCTGTCGTAGGCGCCGTGGATGCGCTCGATGTAGGCTTCGCGACTCTCGACCAGCTTGCTCCAATCGAATTTATTCACCGATACGTCGAAACCATAGTCTTTGGCGTACAGGTGCATGGCTTCGGCGACTTGGGCGCCATACCACATGACTTTCTTCGGGACGCAGCCGACGTTAACGCAGGTGCCGCCCAGTGCCTTGGCTTCGATCAGCAGTACCTTGGCACCGCGCATGGCCGCACGGTTGGCCGAGGCGATCCCGCCGCTGCCGGCGCCTAAACAGATATAGTCAAAATGTTGAGCCATCTTTTTCTCCAAATTCGAAGGATTGCATATGGGGGTCATTGTAGGGGTAAAGCGGCAAGCAAACCAGTGGTGTGTTGCACCCTTTAGCCGCAGACCCGACAGTAGAGCCTAGATTAGACCTGAGTGAGACAAGATGGCTTTCACTGATATCTTTACTCGGCTTCCCTAGGTTTTTTACTGGGGGCAAGGTTAGCGCCGATATTGGCACTTATGGTGATCGCTTTGGTTAGGCCCCTCGGCGCCACACTTCATGCAGATCCATTCGCTTTGACGGGCGCTAAGCTCTTTATCTTGATAGCCATATTGGCGTTTCTTTTGCCGCTTGAGGCCCTTCTCTAGATGAGACATTCGCTTATCGAGCCAGCGGCAGCTCGGGTCGTCGGCCACATGCTGGCGACTGGCAAGCTGCTGTTTGCGGCTTAGCTGTTTTTGACTTAGTTTCTTAGTGCGTTTCTGCTTGGGCTTTTTGGTCGATTTCTTATCGCGGCGAGGCTTGGTCTGAACCGGGCTGGGGCGATAGTTAAGGGCGCTGGTGGGCTTGTCTGGGATAGCGATAGGATTGCCGTGACTGTCCAGCGCACCGTCGGCGGGTAGGGTGATCACTTCAGGTTTGACTGGTGTGTCTTTAGCTAGACTGTTGTCTTGGCTTTGGCTTTTGTCCTGGGCTTGTGCAGCGCCAGTTAGCCAAAGTGAGAGGGCTATAAAGTTAACAGCGAATAGGTGTCGGGCGATAAAGCCTAGTGAGTGGCTGCGGGCAGACATTCCGTGTCCTCCAAGTCAGGGCAGGCACTCCTTGCCTGCTGTTAATAAAGCTAGCTCATGGAGAGCCAGCTTTCAATGACCGGATTCTGTCGGGGAACCTATTACTTAGAAGCTAAAGGTGAGGTGCAGGCCCGCATAGGTGTTGTTAAGGCTAGCCGTGGCATCTGGGTTTTCCTGTTTGATATCTTCCTGAGCCAGGGTGCGGCTTAGATGGCCAGAAAGCACCAAGCGGTTGGCCAGCTGATATTGGGCCTCTAAACCAAACTGGAAATGGTTGGGGCCGTTGTGCTCTTCGGTCACATATTGGAAGTCGAATGCCTGGGTGACATAAGGGGTCAGCGTTAGCTTTTCAGAGATGGGCCATTCGCTGTGCAGGCTGACCTCGACAAAGTAACCCGCGGCCTCTGTGGAGTAGGTGTAGCTGACCGATGGGGTTAACCACTCCAGCGCCGTGTATTCAATAGTCGCAAAAAATTCGTTGTCGCCACTGCGCTCATCGCTGTAGGTCTCGATGCGTTGATAACCGATAGCGGCACTCAGGTTATCCCTAAGTTCGAAACCATACTCCAGCCCCATGTTCCACTCGATATAATATTGGCTATCGCCACGACCGACTGTGGTAAATAGGGTGAGATCATCCAGTTGGACGGCGGCGGTTGCCCAGTAGATGCCGCCCTTGTCTAAGTTGTTGCGTCCCTCTGAGATATATTTCGAGTCCCAGCCTAAATCGAGAATCACCGAGGTCTCAGGGCCTTCGCCATGGCTGATGATGTTATTGATGTGCGAGTCATCGATTGTACCTGTATTAGCCTCTTCGGCGGCGTTGACTGTGCCTGCCAGCATGAGACTTAGAATACAGGTGTGAGTGAGCAATTTGTTCATGGGTGTAACACTGAATGTTATTGGGATCGAAATGGATGATAATCGGCTAATTATTAAACATAAATGATAATTGCTCGCATTTGCGATCGGCTTGGCAATATCTGTGATGTAAGTGACAAGTATATATCGCCTTGCTCTAGATCAAGGTTTTTCCTCTAGCTCGCTGCTAGGTGTTCACTGCTAGGTTTAACTCATAACTGTCAGGCGCTGTTGCTAATTGTCACTTTGGGCGCTCATGCCCAGGAGTCTATCTAGTTTACCCAAGATGCTTGAATAGTCGCCCAGTCGCCCATATGTAACCTCAATACCCTAAGATTGACGAGGACACCAGATGAGTAACCCTTTGCTAAGCGGCAGTGAATTACCGCTATTTTCGCAAATTAAACCCGAGCATATTCAGCCAGCCGTCGAGCAGGGGATTGCCAATTGTCGCCAGAAGATCGATGAGGTGCTTGCCAGCGGCGGCCCCTACACCTGGGACAATCTGATTGCCCCGCTAGAGCAGGTAGATGACGAACTGAGCCAAATTTGGTCACCCGTATCACACATGAACTCAGTGCTTAGCACAGAGGAGTGGCGCGCCGCTCACGATGCCTGCCTGCCACTCTTGTCTGAATATGGTACCTATGTGGGGCAGCATCAGGGTCTATATCAAGCTTATAAGGCGCTCAAGGAGTCCGATGAATTTGCCAAGCTGAGCCAGGCGCAGCAAACCAGCATCACTCACAGCCTGCGTGATTTCGAGCTGTCAGGTATCGGATTGAACGATGAGGATAAACAAACTTATGGAAAATTGGTTAAACGTTTATCTGAGCTAACCAGTAGCTTCTCTAATCAGCTGTTAGATGCCACTCAGGCCTGGACTAAGTTAGTAACCGATGAGCAGGAGCTGGCCGGTTTACCCGAGTCCGCCATTGCCGCAGCCAAGGCGATGGCCGAGGCTAAAGAGCAGCAAGGCTGGTTATTTACTCTGGACTTCCCCTCTTACCTACCCGTGATGACCTATAGCGATAATCGTCAGCTAAGGGAAGAATGCTACCGCGCCTTCGTGACCCGCGCATCTGATCAGGGACCTAATGCCGGTGAGTTCGACAATGGTCCGTTGATGGATGAGATCTTAGACCTGCGTCATCAGCTCGCCAAATTGCTGGGATTCGACAGCTTTGCCCACAAGTCACTGGCGACCAAGATGGCTGAGTCGCCCAAGCAGGTGCTGGATTTCCTTAACGAATTAGCAGCCCGCTCTAAGCAGCAGGGGCAAAATGAGTTGGCTGAGCTGACTGCCTTTGCCGAGAAAGAGTTTGGCGTGAGCGAGTTGGCTCCGTGGGATCTCAGCTACTACGCCGAGAAACTTAAGCATCACAGATATGAGATCTCTCAGGAGCTGTTACGTCCATACTTCCCGGAAGATCGTGTCTTGTCTGGTCTTTTCTATACAGTGTCGCGTCTGTTTGGTCTGACGATCGAAGAGCAGGAACACTTCGACAGCTGGCACAAAGATGTACGCTTCTTCCATATTAAAGACGCAAAGGGCGAGCACAGAGGCAGCTTCTACCTGGATCTCTATGCCCGTGAGGGCAAACGCGGTGGTGCCTGGATGGACGATTGCCGCGTGCGTCGTCAAACCGCTCACAATTTGCAGAAGCCGGTGGCTTATCTCACCTGTAACTTTAACGCACCGGTCAATGGTAAACCTGCGCTGTTCACCCACGATGAGGTAACAACCCTGTTCCACGAGTTTGGTCACGGCATTCATCATATGCTGACCAAGATAGATGTGGCGGGCGTATCTGGCATCAATGGTGTGCCTTGGGATGCGGTGGAGTTGCCGAGTCAGTTCATGGAGAACTGGTGTTTCGAGGAGGAGGCATTAGCCGAGATCTCTGGACACTTCGAGACCCATGAGCCATTGCCTAAGGCGATGCTGGACAAGATGCTGGCGGCGAAGAATTTCCAGTCAGGCATGATGATGCTGCGTCAGCTGGAGTTTTCACTGTTCGATTTCCGTTTGCATCTGGAATATGACCCGGCAGAGGGTGCCAATATTCAGGCCAAGCTGGATGAGGTGAGAGATCAGGTTGCCGTGGTGAAAGCGGCTGACTTTAATCGCTTCCAACACAGCTTCGCGCATATCTTTGCTGGTGGTTACGCCGCGGGTTACTACAGCTACAAGTGGGCCGAGGTGTTGTCGGCCGATGCCTTCTCACGTTTTGAGGAAGAAGGGATCTTTAACGCCGAAACTGGGCGCAGTTTCCTGGAAAATATCCTCGAGATGGGCGGCAGTCTGGAGCCGATGGAGCTGTTTAAGCGCTTTAGAGGCCGTGAGCCGCAGATCGATGCCCTGCTGAGACACTCAGGTATTCAAGGCTAATGCTTTGATCTGATTAGTCTATCTAGATGCGAAAAGGCCAACCCTATGATACAGGTTGGCCTTTTTTATGGTTCATCGCGGCTTTCCGGGG
>NZ_JSFF01000046.1:0-8580 GCF_000773485.1 Shewanella sp. ECSMB14101
CGGAAAGCCGCGATGAACCATAAAAAAGCCCCTAAGTCATGTCAACCAAGGGGCATATAAAGCGAAACTGTTAACAGTAAATTGTCTTTGCAGGGATAATAAAACGGTCAATGTCGCTAAAAGTTTTTTTCACAAGCCAAGGGGAATGTGCCACAACTTGTGACCCCAAGTGGGGAGACGCTAAGATGAGAGAAGACCCATGATAGCCATGGGTCTCTCTTAGCAGAAGTTACTCTTTATGCTTGTCAAACTTAAAGGTATGACAGTTACTGCATAAAGGTTGCTTCGGCTTATGTTCGCCATGACACTCCTGACAAGGCAGGTCTTTACCATAGTGAAGGTTGTTATGTGGATTCTGCCACTTGTCTTCTTCGCTACGGGCCGTTTGCTCGGCTAAGTCATCGACATCGTGACACTGCAGACAGGCCTGATCCGATGGGAATTGCTTGATGCCATTGTCATGACACACCTTACAATCTTTGCCGATCACCTCTTTGTGCCAAGGGCGTTGATCGATCGCTTGAGCAGACAAACTCACTAAGCCACCTAAGACCAGCGCGAGTACAATATTTACCTTTTTCATTATTGATTCCTCTTAATAACCGGTCGTTAAGCTTTCATGATGCTGCGAGCAGCCGTCATGCCCATTACCATACACTCAGGAATTGAGCAGCTACCCAGGCGACTGACGCCGTGGATACCACCACACACTTCGCCTGCGGCGTAGAGTCCTGGAATCGGCTTACCGGTGAAGCTGTCTTTCACCTCGGCCTTGGTATTCACCTGCACACCACCTTGGCAGTAGTGCACTTTTGGCCATAGGCGAACCACGGTAAATGGCGCTTCGATATACTTATCTTTGGCCTTAGTCATGTTCTTGCCGAACTGCTTATCTTCACCGCTCTTCACATAGCTGTTGTACTCTTCGATTTGCGCTTTCAGCGGCTTCAAAGGTACCTCAAAGTGTTTAGCCAACTCTTCGATAGTGTCGAACTTCCAACCCACGTTGTACTTGATCACCTTCTTGGTGTTTGGATGCTTCTTAGAATCCTTGTAGCTAGTGATCAAAATCGGTGGTAACGGATTGCCCTGCTCGTCACGACAAGCCAACTCGGCATCGGCGCGGGTCTTACGGTCGGCAATCTCATTCATAAAACGCTTACCCGTCAGACGGTTGATCGCCATTGAATGCGGGAAGTTGTAGATTGAGTAGTTAGACACGTAGCCGAAGCCACCTTCGTCAGGCGATGCCCAAGGGCCGGATTGAATATGGGCCAAGTGAACCGGAATCGCGCCCAGACGGAACATCTCATACATGCCTTCACCGGTGGCACCTGGTGCATTGGTACAACCCACTTCTGAGGTGAGGGTTGGATCCTGAGCCATACGCAGATCGACGTTTTGTGCAAAACCGCCAGTCGCCATGATCACGCCGCGCTTAGCACGGATATTAACCACCTTGCCTGGCTGGTCTTCGCCAAAGTGATAGTTCTGACGCATTTTAACGCCAACCACTTCACCCTTGGCCCCCACTAGGAAGCCTTCGAACTTAGAACGGTTGTGAGTATGAACCCCAAGCTTCTTACACTCTTTATAGAGCGGCTGAGTAATACCAGCGCCACAGCTCACCGTGGTTTGGTAAGTACGAGCTACTGAGTGACCACCCAGTTGCTGTAGATAAGGATGGAATTCGGCGCCCGCATCTATGGTCATCTGCAGGGCTTCAACGGCGTGCGAAGCCACATGACGCAGCAGCGCCTCGTCGGCGATACCACGGCCAGACTTAAGCTGATCCGCTACCATACGATCGACCGAGTCTTCTACACCCTCTTTCTTCTGCATTGGCGTACCCGGCGCCGCAAACAGACCACCATTAATGGCAGAGTTACCACCGAAGTAAGACATCTTCTCAAAGATATGAACATCTTTTGCGCCTTTGCGCGTGGCTTCAATCGCGGCCGCTAAACCGGCGAAGCCAGAGCCAATAATCAATACTTCTACTTCTTTGTCCCATTTCACACCGTCAGCTTTCTCGGAAACTGCCATTGCAGGCGAGGCTATTGCGACACCCGCAGCGGCACCCATACCTTTAATGAAATTACGGCGTCCTAGCAGATCTACCTTGCTCATCTGTTATCACCCTTTTTGTTTTATTCGACAGCGTCATCTTAGGGTTGGAACAGGTTCCAAAACGGGAGTTAATCAACAGTTACTTTTAAAACAACTTGTTCACATCACCAAACTTATAGCCAGCTCAAAAATTACACAGAAATACTACTTTGTGGGTATTTTGGAAGCCGTTCCAAAGCATGACGCCATGTCTCAAAGCCCCTAAGGCGGAATGAGACTTAGCTCAACGGCAAAATAAAAAGTCAGGCAAGATGCGGCCCGCACTGGTAAGTTAAGCCTTATACAGATCTAGCGCAGCCGACTTATGGAACTCGAAGATATCTATCGACAGGATTTAAGCCTATTAATTGCCCTGCAAGTCTTAGTCGAAGAACGCAGCGTCACCCGCGCCGCTAAACGGTTACACTTGAGCCAGTCAGCCACCAGCCGCATCTTAGGGCGGCTAAGGCAGATGCTGGATGATCCGCTGTTTTCTCGGGTGGGCCAGCAACTGGTGCCGACCCAATATGCTCTGGACTGCTATCGCCAGCTTCAGGGGCCGACCAGTGAACTACTCACACTCTTAACACCCAATGCTTTCGTACCCAGCCAGTGCAGGCAAACTTTTACTCTGGCGGCGACTGATTTTGCCATTCAGGGTCTGCTGCCCTTTATTCTGCCGGAGATCTATCGCCAAGCCCCAAACATCAGGCTGAATATCCTGCCGGTATAGCACCAGACGCTCGCCTCGCAGCTGAGTTTACAAGGGGTGGATATGGCGATCTGCCGCGCCTTGGGTCAGGTGTCGCCACTTGCCAGCACCCCCTTGGGCAGAGTCGGTGTCAGCTGCCTGGTCTCCAGCTATCATCCGGTAGCGGATCGCCCATTAACCCTCACGGATTATCTGCACTATCCCCACGCCACCATCGCCATCAGCGACGGGGTTAAGGCGATCGTCGATGCGGCCATTGCCCAGCATCCGCCTCGGCACGAGTGTTTGCGTACCGCCCATTTAGACAGTGCCCTGGCCCTGCTGTCGATTCATCCGCTTATTATCACCCTGCCCGAAGGACTGGCCGAGATGGCCGCCGCCCGCCACCGTCTCAGGGTTAAGCCCCTACCCTTTGAGATTGCCGCGCTCAACTACAGCCTTTTTTGGCATTCGCGCTGCGAACTGGATAAGGCGCAGACCTGGCTGCGGGGGATGATCACCGACCTGATTAGGCCGCTGCTTGGCCAGCAGGGGGAGCCTTAGGCTCACAAAAGAAAACCCGCAATAGCAAGGGCAAACCTGAATACCGCAAGGCAGCACTTGACCACTGGCTGGCAAGCAGGCAAAAAAAGTGGCCAGCGGCCACTTTTTTTGTTTGAGAAAGGCTACACCTTGACCAGTATTCGCCCGGTCACCTTGCCTTTGACTATCTTGTCGGCGTACTCGCCAAGCTGCTCTAAACTGACGGTCTGACAGGCCTGCTGGTAATAGCTATCGGGCAAGAGTTCAAGTACCTGCTGCCAGGCCTTAACGCGTTTGTCTATTGGGCAGGCCACTGAGTCGATACCTAACAGATTCACGCCACGCAGAATAAAGGGCATCACCGTCGTCGGCAGGGCAAAACCGCCCGCCAGGCCACAGATAGCGGCGCTACCGCCATATTGCATCTGCGCTAAGGCGCTAGCCAACACCTTGTTACCTACGGTATCGACCACACCCGCCCAGCGCTGTTTCTCCAATGGACGGCACTCTTGTTCCAGCTCGCTACGGTCGATCACTTCACTGGCGCCCAGGGCTTTTAACCAGTCGCCATTCACCTCGACGCGGCCAGAGCTGGCAACGACCTTATAACCTAGCTGAGCCAGCAAGGTCACAGCCACTGAGCCTACGCCACCACTGGCACCCGTCACTAAAACATCGCCCTGCTCTGGGGTCACGCCCGCCTGTTGCAGTGCCTGCACACATAACATGGCAGTCAATCCAGCGGTGCCAATCATCATTGCCTTAGCGCCGTCACAGCCATTAGGCATGGGCACTAGCCAGTCGGCTTTCACCCGCGCCTTCTCGGCCATGCCGCCCCAATGGTTTTCGCCCACGCCCCAACCTGTCAATATCACCTCGTCACCTGGCTTAAAGCGGGAGTCGGCCGACTCGCTCACCACGCCAGCAAAGTCTATGCCCGGCACCATAGGGAACTGGCGAATGATCTTGCCTAATCCGGTGATCGCCAGGCCATCCTTATAGTTGAGCGATGAGTAGCTCACGTCCACCAGCACCTCACCCTCGGGTAGATCGCTCTCAGGCAGCATTTTCACATCGGCTTGGGTTTGTTTATCTAGCTGGGTCAATACGAGTGCCTTGAACATGGGGCCTCCTTAACAACAAAATGGACTGACAGATTAGTGCATCTGCCATCATGAATACACTGCACATTTTGCATAAACTACATGCATATTGCGCATAATAAGATCAGGGTTTAAGGCCCAAGGCCTTGAGCTTGCGATACAAGGTATTACGGCTAATCCCCAGATGTTTGGCGCATCGGCTAACGTTGCCCTCAAACCGGTGGAAACTAGAGACAATATTAGCGTTTACCATCAGACTCAGCTCACTTTCGCTTGCCATCATCTGACTATTTGTCTCTCCAGCCTGATTAAGCTGAGCCTGTATGGTGTCCGGCAGATGTTGCCAGTTGAGCTCTGGATCGCCGTCGGCCATCAGGCAAGCTACCTGCATCAGGTTATCCAACTCGCGCAGGTTGCCCGGCCAATCATGGGCCAACAGGCGCTGTAAGAGTTCTGGGCAAAGTTGCTGTGACGCCTGACGATAGCGCTTATGCAGTTTATGTATGATGCGCTCAATATCGGTGCGCTGGCGCAGCGGTGGCAGTGACACCTGCAGGCCATTGAGTCGGTAATAGAGATCTTCCCTAAACGCGCCTTGACTCACCAGCTGACGCAGATCGGCGTGGGTCGCGGCCACCACCTGAATATCCACCTTATAGCTGCGATTGCCGCCCACAGGCACCACTTCCCGCTCCTGCAAGACTCTGAGCAGCCGGCTCTGAGTCGCCGTCGGCATCTCACCTATCTCGTCGAGAAACAAAAAGCCGCCATCGGCCTGACGTATCTTCCCCTCAAACCCTTGCCGACTAGCCCCGGTAAAGGCGCCGGGCTGATAGCCGAAGAGTTCAGATTCCACCAGTTCGGCCGGCAGCGCGGCGCAGTTAACCGCTACTAAGGGACGCTGGGCGCGGGCGCTTTGAGCATGGAGTTTCTTCACAAATTGCTCCTTGCCCACCCCGGTTTCACCACAGATCAGCAGGGGAATATTGCGGCTCACCACCTTATTGGCCTGCTGCCAGGCACGCTCTAACTTAGGGTCACGAAAGCGCACCCCTATCTGTTGGCTCACCAACTGGCTCGGCTTAGTGACAACCAACTCTTGGGTCTTAAGGTGAAGGCGCTGCTGCTGACACACTGGGGCACCGCTATGCCAGCGACTCCCCAGATGTTGATGAATATCGTCGCCAATAAGCGGGCGATGCAACAAGCGTTTCGCCATGGCGTTACAGCCTAAGATCTTGCCATCGGCATTGGCGACCACAATTCCCTGCCACCCCGAGGTGATGAGTGACGCCTGCTCTGCCAGATCGATGCGGTAGTGACTGCCCGGCAGATGGCACAGCAGCGCGGTTTCTATCTGCTGTACCAGGCTGGCAATTAATACCAGGGTCTGCTGAGTGTGACGCTGCTGCTCACTGGTGATATCGATGGCGCCAAGTAGCTCACCCTCGGGTGAGAAGATAGGACTGGCGGTGCAGCTCATAAACCTGTGATGACGAATAAAGTGCTGATCGCCTATCACGGCAACGGGCTGCCTGGCGGTCAATGCAGTGCCGATGGCGTTGGTGCCCTTATGCTCCTCGCGCCAGTTAACCCCCACATCCAGGGCCACATTGGCCAGCTTGTCGGAGTAACGGCTCACGCCCCAATGACACAGCACATAGCCGTCACGATCTGAGAGGATCAACCGGCTCTGGGTATGGGTCATTATCTGGTTAAACAATGGCAATGCATGTTGCTTGGTGAGGGCGATGAGTTGCTGATTGGCGTGATGCCGCTCGGCAAGTGCGTCGGCGTTGAGGCGCAACTCTTGAGGTAACTTGGCTTCATCCAGCCCAGCCCCTTGGCTGCGCGACCATGAGTCTGACAGCCAAGCTTGTGTCTGTAGAGCTATCGTCATAACTGTGTTCCATTTTGGCACACCCAAGGTGTGCTCTTATGTCACAGTGCATGCCAACTGCCAGTGCAACCCCTTCCTGGACCACGCACATTCGGACATCAAAAATTAGTTTTTCATCATACTGTTACTCCTCCCACAGCACAACTCCTGCCAGTTTGGCCTGGGCTTTGCGTTAGCTAAAGGGAATCTGAGCCCTATTGAACACAAACGTGACACTCGATTGGGGCAGAGATAAAAAATTTAAACCTGTTGTTTTTTAAACATAAAAATAGGACGCCCGCCAGAGGCGTCTTTCGACAAGACAAAACCATACAAGGAAGCTCAAGATGATCTATAGCAAGCCAGGCAGCAAAGATGCCATCGTTAACTTCAACAGCCGCTACGACAACTTCATTGGGGGTGAATGGGTCGCGCCTGTGGGCGGAGAATATTTTGATAACCGCTCACCTGTCGATGGCCAGGTGTTTTGTCAGGTAGCCAGATCCGATGAACGCGATATCGAGCTGGCACTGGATGCCGCCCACGCCGCCAAGGATGCCTGGGGCAAGACCTCGGTCACCGAACGTTCCAACTTACTACTGAAGATCGCCGATCGCGTCGAGCAAAATCTGGAGTTCCTCGCGGTGGCCGAAACCTGGGAGAACGGTAAGGCGGTGCGCGAAACCCTCAATGCGGATCTGCCGCTGTTTGTCGATCACTTCCGCTACTTCGCGGGCTGTATCCGCGCCCAGGAAGGCAGCGCCGCCGATATCGACAGCAATACCGTCAGCTACCACTTCCCCGAGCCACTCGGGGTCGTCGGACAGATCATCCCCTGGAACTTCCCGCTGCTGATGGCTGCCTGGAAAATCGCCCCGGCGCTGGCCGCAGGTAACTGTATCGTACTTAAGCCCGCCGAACAGACACCTGTCTCCATACTGGTGATGGTCGAACTTATCCAAGATCTGCTACCCGCCGGCGTGCTCAATATCGTTAACGGTTTCGGTACCGAGGCGGGTCAGGCACTGGCGGTCAGCAAGCGTATAGCCAAGCTGGCCTTCACCGGCTCGACTCAGATCGGCCACCATATCCTCAAGTGCGCCGCCGAATCGCTGATCCCCTCTACCGTCGAGCTGGGCGGCAAGTCGCCTAATATCTACTTTGCCGATGTGATGGATCAAGAAGACGAATATCTGGATAAGGCGGTTGAGGGCATGCTGCTGGCCTTCTTCAACCAGGGTGAGGTCTGTACCTGTCCGTCCCGAGTACTGATTGATGAATCGATCTACGACAAGTTTATCGACAAGGTTATCGCCCGTGCCAAGACGATCAAGCAGGGTAACCCGCTGGACAGCGAAACTCAGGTGGGTGCCCAGGCCTCACAGGAGCAGTTCGATAAGATATTAAGTTACCTTGAAATTGGTCGAAGCGAAGGCGCCGAGGTGTTGATAGGTGGCGCCAGTTGTCAGCTCTCAGGGGAGCAGAGCAGCGGCTATTATATCGAACCTACGATTCTCAAGGGCAACAACAAGATGCGCGTCTTCCAGGAGGAGATCTTCGGCCCCGTCATTTCGGTCACCACCTTTAAGGATGAGGCCGAGGCACTGGCCATCGCGAACGATACCGAGTATGGCCTGGGCGCCGGCGTTTGGACCCGCGACATGAACCGCGCCCAGCTCATGGGCCGTGGCATTCAGGCCGGACGCGTGTGGATCAACTGCTACCATGCCTACCCAGCTCACGCCGCCTTCGGTGGCTACAAGAAGTCAGGTATCGGCCGCGAGACCCACAAGATGATGCTCAGCCATTATCAGAACACCAAGAACCTGCTCGTCAGCTACGACGTCAACCCGCTAGGTTTCTTCTAACCTAGCAATCTGGCTCAACCCTATGCCAGCTGAGCCCCAGTCTCAGCTGGCGCAATCCCTCATGAAGGGACAGCTATTTTAGTCAACTAGCATCAAACTGACTTTAGATTTGGAAGGGGAGATTTGGACCATGGGCTCATGATGAGCTTATTTGAAGAGGCTTCAAACTGGCTTTGATATTTGAAGGGGTAGCTCGAACCATAGCTTCATGGTGTATTAATTGCCTGCGGCAGATGCATCGCGAGGAGATCTGAATGGCCTTTCAGCGAAGGTATTAGTAAGTGAGCATCACACTACTTTGCTGTTTGAAAGTTTTCCTTGAACCATGGCTTCATGGTGTATCAATTGCCTGCGGCAGGCCTTATGTGCAAACACATTTGTGACACG
>NZ_JSFF01000005.1:0-219808 GCF_000773485.1 Shewanella sp. ECSMB14101
CTGCAGTGGTTTCCAAAGCAGTGTAGGTACCTGTTACCGTTTTGCCATCTTTACCGATTGTTTCAGCAGAGACATCTCCTATAGTTAATGAGATAGTCTCATTAGCATTCGCCCCCACTTGGAACGATTGGGTACCATAATTTCCATTAAGCAGCTTCTGACCACCAAAAGAGGTCGTATCAGCGATCCGGGTCAGCTCTGTTTGCAATGCTGATAGTTCTTTCTGCATTGCCAAGCGATCTTCAATAGAGTTTGAACCGTTGGCCGATTGCAGCGATAGGTCTCGCATACGCTGTAAAATATTAGTCGATTCCTGCATCGCTCCCTCGGCGGTCTGTGCAATCGAAATACCATCGTTAGCATTACGCGCGGCAACGCCCAATCCATTTATTTGACTTGACAAACGATTAGCAATTTGCAAGCCTGCGGCGTCATCTTTTGCACTATTAATACGCATCCCTGATGACAAACGCTCCATGGATGTTTGCAGGTTACTATTAGCACTATTTAACTTATTTTGTGCCTTCATTGACGTAACGTTAGTGTTAACTGTAATAGCCATATTGCTTTCCTCTTAGTAGTAGCATTGCCAAGACTAGGAGCTTGGCTAAACGTGTTAATCAGGTTAATCAACCAAACTGCTCATTTACTCTCTAGATCTCTAGAACAGTAACTTCAGGTCGATAACCCTTGAACATTGCTGATATAAAATATCGTGGTAATCGATGCATCCAATCTGCTTGCTAATTAGTCGCCTTGCAGATCATTCGATTCAAATTTTTCTATATATAGTCAAACAAGGTTGTTGATCCGACTTTAGTAAATACGCTAGACACCGCATTTAGTGCCACCTGCTGCTTTTCAAGCTCAGTAATGGCTTCGGCAAAATCGAGATCTTCTAACAGCGACAGTGCAGAGGTATTCACCAGTTTTTCCTCAGTGTGGGTTGATAGATAACTTTCAGCCCTTTTAAGGTCATTACCCGCTATGCCTCTGTCAAAATCTATCTGTTGCATACCGCCACTCATTTGATTCAATAACTGTGCCAATTCGGAATCACCTTGCGGGGTATTGGCTTTTGATGGGTCTTCAAGAAGCGCTATCGCTTGGTTAATGGTATCGAAAATACTGACTTCGGTTTGCGGTGACAGCGTAAAGGAATCTCCCGCAGCGGGCGCCCCGTCAATTGTCACTTCTATACCGTTAAAGCTAACTGGGTTACTGGCATCAAAATTAGCAAACGTCCAGGTGGTCGCAGGCGTAGCAGAGTCTGTTACCGTTAAATCAAGACCACCCGCGCCATTATCGGCAAAGTCAAAGGTGTACTGCTCGGGAGCTACAGGCACGTGACCTGCTGGATCGACTATTTTTGCACTTTCAATATAGATATCGCCTGTTTGCCCCGGCAAATAATTGACACTAAAGTCACCCAATGGATTGGCTGCTTTCATAAAGGCACTATCACCCGGCAAATTGGTGCCTATGGTAACGCCCGATGCCACGATTGCTTGCCGTATGCCGCTATCGCCGCTGTAAACAACTTGCCCAGTAGCATCGAACGAAAACGGTTTAGTCGACGTCTTGTTGCCCGAAAAAAGATAATTGCCTGATTCATCTTTACTATTGGCGATACTGAGTAGCTCTTCGAGGCTCGATTTCATCTCATTGGCAATAGTTTGCCGGTCTGTTCCGCTAAGGGCACCATTGATCGTCCTTAATATTTGATCCTTTACTGAGCTAGCCAGCGTCTCGGCACTGCCTAGCTTGCTCTCGGTCAAGGCCAGTCGATTGGTGGCATAGTCGATATTCTTCATAAACTGATCGACCAAGGCATTTTGCTGATTGAGGTTATCGATACCAATCGCCGCCACAGGATCGTCCCCCGCGGTATTGACTCGCTTGCCGCTGGCGATCTGATCGATGATCTTGCTGGTTGCCGATTGCTTGTTAAGCACGCTATTAATGTTTTGATTAAACATCTGCGCCGTTGAGATCCGCATAATAAAAGCTCCTATCTCACCGAACTAAATAAGGTGTCGAAAATTTCAGTGGCCGTGGTCATGATACGAGCCGATGCCTGATATGACTGTTGAAAACGCATCAAGTTGGCAGCTTCTTCATCCAGGTTGACCCCTGATTCACTCTGCACTCGGGTATAAGCTTGGGAGTAAACCGCTTCGGCTGACCCCAGAGCGACCTCGGCAGCTTTTGCCTTGCCGCCAACTTGCAACTTGGTGCCTTCATAAACATCGGCAAGGGTCGAACCGCCATTGTTCATCAGCTTGGTTTCCGCAAGCTTAGCCATGGCGACCACATTGGTGTTATCCCCTTCGGCAAAGCTGAGATCGAAGGTAAATCTATCTGTGGCTGGCGCACTGGCATCCACCTCAAAGGTGAAGCCATAAGCGCTGATAGACGGCGGAGTAAATGCTGCTGGCGCACCAAGAGAATTTCCCGCTGCATCAAACACTTCAAAGGTATTTGCCGTAGTATCTATCGCAAAGGTCAGCTCACTGCCGGTTAACGGAAAATTAGCCGCATTGCGATTATCGATACTCACCAGTTTCACCTGAGTATTACCAGAGTTACTGGTATCTTCTGTTATCTTGGGTGCGGCAGCGGCGATCCCCTTAGGATCTGTCATCACCACCTTGATACCGGCTGCGGCTCCTGATGTTGGACGTATCTCAAATCTATCGCCCGACGCCATGACACCAGAATCGATATTAATGCTAAAGCCATCGCCGCCGGTCAACTGAGTGCCATTTAAGGTCAATGGCGTCACAGTGCCGGTTTCTTGATCCCTGAGTTCATAGGTAGCTGGCGCAGTAAAGCTCAGCTCATAGCTGCCGCCAGACAGGGCATTGACATCATCAATGTTGACCCTAAGTGCTGCATTGCCTGTGTTATTCTCATAAGCCCCGACACGGCCAACGGACATGGCGGGATCATTGATATCCAAGAAGAGATCGCTACCCACCTCACCATTAAGATCGAAGCCTTGAGACTGGGCTTGATTAAAACTGTCGGCGATCCCTAAGGCTAACTGACCCATCTCCAGCTGAGACGGAATTAAAGTGTCATCACGAAATTGAAACAAGGCCCCCAGGCTGCCACCCATCTTGCTGGGGTCGACAACTAACGTCTGGCTGCCTGCGGTGCTGGTGATGCGCAACTCGCCAGGATAAGGATCGCCAGTGGTTGAGCCCATCTGCATCGAAACCTCACCAGACACCAGCATCACAGCGCCACCCAGCATGATGCTCTTAGCGCCAGATTCGAGTGGGATCACGTTAACCTGAGCGTATTCGCTGAGCTCCTGGATCAAGGAATCTTGCTTGTCGAGCAACTGCATATCAGCACCCTGGGACTTCATCAACTCTTGGTTGATATGACCAAGCTCAGTGCTGATCTCGTTAATCCTATCTGTCATCGCCGAGATCTGGTCGTTGGTCTGTTTCATCTGACCATCGAGATGCGACTGCATCTGGTTTAGCGCCTTGGCGATCTGATCGGCATTGCCCAGCAAACTGCCACGAATACCCATGTCGTCAGGTAAATCCGCCAAACTATTCAGCCCGGCAAAGAGATCGTTAAGGCTCTGAGGCACAGCCTTGCCTATCTGAGAAAACAGCTGGTCAAGCTCGCTCATCTTGGTCTGTGTCGTCTGCGCCTGACTCATCGCCGTCTGACCGATGCGCAGCTCACGCGCAGCATATTCGTTATAGATACGTTTCACGTCGGTAATATAGGTACCGGCACCATAAAAACTATTGCCCAGACGTTGAGATTCCAGGCTAGATTGCTCTGCCACCTGACGATGATAACCATGCGTATTGGCGTTAGTGATATTGTTACTGGTCACCGCCAGCTGTGACTGTGAGGCAAGCACGCCGGTACGGGCGATATTAAGCAGATCCATCGACATTATGCTTTACCCCTTGTTTCACCTGTTGTTAATTGAGAATTCATCACCTATCACTCTCCGCTCATTACTCGCCAAGCATGGCTGCACCGAGTTCTTTGGTTACGGCCTGCATCACCTTGATCACCTTATCGGCGTAATCTGGATCTGTGGCATAACCGGCGTCTTGCAGGCCACGGATAAAGGCAGCGGGATTAGCGGCCTGCTCCATCGCCTCTTGATAACGAGCGCCCTCGGAAATGAATGAGACGAAATCGTCAAAACTTTGTTTAATATCCTGGTACACCCTAAAGTCGGCGCGCTGTTTCACCGCAACCCCATGTTCAAACTCCAGGGTACTCACGCCGGCGCGTTCGCCATCCCAGCGGCGATCGGCCTTAATATTGAATAGATTATTGCTGGGCTGACCATCGGCGCGGCGCACCATTTTCTGTCCCCAACCGGTTTCGAGTGCCGACTGGGCAATCAATACCTCAGGGCTGGTACCCAGCGCTTTCGCAGCCTGCTCGGCATGGGGATAAATCGCCTTCACAAACGCCTCGCGGCTCTCAAATCCCTTATTTGCCAAAGCAGTCGATGCCTGCGACGGCAATACTTTGCCGCTCACCAGTTCATCAAATATGTGAGGCAGAGGCTTGTCGGCGCTCGATTCCTTACTTTGAAGCTCAGTCTGAGGCACTGCTTGTTGAGTACTATTGGCAATCGGACTCACCATGCCACCACGCAGCACAGAAGCAGGCGTCAGCTGACTGGTCTGCGGCGAAAGTTGCTGCACCATTAGATCAGCAAGGCCCAGCATCCCCTTGTCCGACAGATTGACCGACATCTGCTGGTCGTGCATCTGCTCGTAAAACTTGGTGTATTGGCTATTCATGGGGCTGTCGGACTCAAACACGGCATTGGCGTCACGCATGCTTTTCATCAGCATCTGCACAAAGATACCTTCGAACTGCTGCGCCACCTCTTTAAGCGCTGCCTTGTCATCTTTTTGCGCCTTGGCACGTAGGGAGTCCAGGCCCCCTATGTCCAAGAAATGCGATGAGTTTGACAGCTTATCCATGTTGAGTCCCGATGCCTTTGCGACGACTAAATCGTCTGTGACAAAATTTAGATGATGATAAGTTCACCATGCAAAGCACCTGCCACCTTTAACGCCTCAAGTATCGCCAACACATCTGAAGGCGCGGCGCCAACCAGATTCACCGCACGAACCAACTCATCCAGCGTAGTGCCGGGATTGAACAGGAACATACGGTTATCCTCTTGAGAGACATCTATGGTGCTGTCAGTGGTCACGACTGTATTGCCGCCCGCCAGCGGATTAGGCTGAGATACCTGAGTCGCCTCAGCAATGGTTACGGTCAGGCCGCCATGGGTCACAGCCGCTGGGAGTAGACGTACATCTTTACCCACCACTATGGTGCCGGTGCGGGAATTCACAATCACCTTGGCCGACTCAGAGGCAGGCTCTACTTCGATATTTTCCAGTGTCGCCAAAAATGCCACACGCTGAGAGACATCACGCGGTGCGCTCACCTGCACAGAGGCGGCATCTAACGGACGGGCCATGCCTGGACCTAACAGCTCGTTGATAGAGTCGGCCAGACGTTTTGCGGTCGAAAAATCGGCGCGGCGTAGGTTAAAGGTCAGATGATCCCCGGTCGAAAATGGGGTCGCAACAGTGCGCTCTACAATGGCGCCATTAGGAATTCGGCCGACAGTGGGGGTATTTTGAATCACCTTTGAGCCATCGAGCCCTTCGGCGCTAAAGCCACTAACCACCATACTGCCCTGTGCTATGGCATAGACATTACCATCGACCCCTTTTAAGAAAGTCTGCAGCAAGGTGCCACCGCGCAGGCTCTTGGCTTCACCAAGACTTGAGACGGTCACATCCAAGGTCTGACCCGGCTTGATAAACGCCGGCATATTAGCGTGCACCGCGACAACGGCGACGTTTTTAATCTTAGGGCGGAAGTTATCGGGCAAATTGATGCCGAAGTTCTTCAGCATAGTCTTAAAGGTCTGCTCGGTATAACGCGTCTTCTCACCCGTACCAGGCAAACCCACCACTAAGCCGTAGCCAATCAGCTGATTGCTACGCACCCCTTGTACATTAGCAATATCTTTAATGCGCTGGGCCGAACTGACGCTTGAAAACACCATCAGGGCACAGGCCAAAATTATTTTGATCTTCATGGCATCGCTCCTTAGAAGGGCCACCAGTCACTCATAAAGAACTGGCTTAGCCAGCCCACTTTCTGAGCATCGGCAAAGGTGCCTGTACCACTGTATTGAATACGGGCATTGGCCACGCGTTGAGAATCAATAGTGTTATCGGGGCGAATATCTTGTGAGCGCACTATCCCGGTTACCCTGACAAACTCATCGCCATTATTGATGGTGATCCACTTTTCGCCGCGGATCACTAAGTTACCGTTGTTAAGCACCTGCATCACATTGGCGGAGATACTGCCAGACAGGCTGTTGCTCTGATCCGCATCTGACTCACGCTTGGTATTCATGCTGTCTTTGTAGCGCAGATCGATAGGCGTACCGCCTATGGTCACATTGCCGCCACCGGCATAGATGGGATCTAAACTCAGATCCGAGCCCTTCTTGATCTCATTATTGGCGCTCTTTTTCGCCTGAGTCGACTCTTGCAATATCACGGTAATGATATCGCCAACCTTAAGCGCCTTGATGTCTGAATAGAGGCTAGATGCTTGGCTGTCTTGATACATGGAGCCAGTTGCCGCAATTTTTGTCGGCGGCGCCTCGGGATACACTGGCGCATAATAAGGGTCATCGGCAATCGGCTTCTGAATGGTTGAGCTACAACCCACCAACGCCATGGCGACCACTAAAATAAGCGACTTAGTCATCTCAAACCTCTACAAATTCTGATTGACGTAAGAGAGCATCTGGTCGACGGCCGAGATCACCTTAGAGTTCATCTCATAGATTCGCTGACTCTCAATCAGATTGACCAGCTCTTCGGTCACGTTAACGTTAGAGGTTTCCAGCGCCCCCTGACGTATTGCGCCCATACCATCCAGTGATGCTGTCCCCTGAATAGGTGTGCCACTGGCGCCCGTTTCTAAGTAGAGGTTCTGCCCCATAGGATCCAGGCCACTCGGATTGATGAAATCAGACATACTCAGTTGACCCACCACTTGGTTTTCAGCCGCGCCGGGTGTCTTCACCGAGACTTCCCCTTCGGCGGACACCGTAATGCTCGTCGCATCATCGGGAATAGTGATAGCCGGTTGCAGTACATAGCCTGACCCTGGAGTCACGATTTGCCCGGTATCATCTAAGGTAAACTGACCATTTCGGGTATAGGCCGTAGTGCCGTCTGGCAACTGCACCTCGAAGAAGCCTGGGCCCTCAATCATCAGATCCAGTGAGTTATCTGTGGTCAGCATATTACCCTGGGTAAACATCTTCTGAGTCGCGACCACCTTAGTACCTGCGCCTATGTTTAAACCATTGGGCAACTTGGTATTGGAGGCACTGATCCCGCCCGCCTGATTCACAGTTTGATAGAGCAGGTCTTCGAAAACGGCTCGGCTTTTTTTGTAACCAACAGTGCTGGCATTGGCAACATTGTTGGAGATCACCGAGATATCTGTTTGCTGGGCATCTAAGCCAGTCTTACTAATCCATAACGCCGGATGCATAATCTATCTCCTAACTAATGCGCATTAATGACGAAGAGGCACGATCCATCTCTTCGGCGGTTTTCATCATCTTGACCTGCATCTCAAACTGTCGTTGCAGATCGATTAAAGAGACCATCTCATCGACGGCATTAACATTACTGCCTTCGATAGCGCCGCTCTCCACACTGACATTGGGATCGGCTGCGGCGACAACGCCAGACATTTGACGGAACAAGCCATCCTCGCCGCGCATCAGGTTTTGATTACCAGGGTTAACTAATTTGATACGACCGACCTCTTCGATCACCTCGGCCGTTGAGCCAAGCGGTCTCACCGAAATAGTGCCGTCTTGGGCAATCTCGATTTTTTCGATAGGAAGCGGTAATACGATAGGACCTGCGTCACCCATAATAGGGTTGCCTCTGTCATTACGCAGCAGGCCTGTTGTATCGAAACTCAAGCTACCTGAACGGGTATAGGCCTCGCTGCCATCGACAGCCTGCACGGCTATCCAGCCATCACCTTTTACCGCGATATCCAAGTCACGCCCCGTGGTCTTTATCGGTCCGGCGGCATAGTTGGCCGACGGATTCTCTGTCATGGAAAACACCCGCGTTGGCAACCCTTCACCAAAGGCCTGCATGGATCTGGCTTGCTCCATATCTGACTTAAAGCCATCTGTGTTGGCGTTAGCAAGGTTGTTGGCACGCACCGCCAGCGAATGCATATTCTGCTTGGCACCACTCATGGCGACGTAGAGTAATTTATCCACTTGCTGCTCCGTCAATGTTTCAACTAAAACTGTCTAATAACAGAACAAAGCAAACATCATGCCAAGCAATAGGATTCGTTGTAGGGGGAAGATCAAGCAGTTAAAAGCAAAGAAAGGACAAATAAGAGAAAGCGGCAAAAGAGGCGGAAATGTGTTGCCGCTTGGCAACACATCTCTCGGGGTAAGATTAACGGATTTGCAGTACCGTCTGCTGTAGCGTGTTGTTTACTTCCAGCGTCCGTGAGTTCGCCTGGAAATTACGCTGAGCCGAAATAAGGTCCACCAGCTCTGTCGTCAGATCGACGTTTGACTGCTCTAGCGCCGATGAGCGTATGCTACCAAAGGTACCGCTGTTGGCTTCACCCGCCAGTGCTGGGCCAGAGTCCAGACTCTCCTTCCAAGAAGTATTGCCGACTTGGGTCAGTCCCTGCTCATTTGAGAATCTTGCTAATGCAACGCGTGCTAAAGGAACAGTAGAACCATTGCTATAGCTGGCGTTGATCAAACCATCCGCGCCGACTTCCACGTTAGTCAAACGACCTACTGTGGTGCCGTCTTGGCTCAACTCAGTGACCTCAAATGGCGAGGCGTACTGAGTCGGGCTGTTAAAGTTCAGAGTGAGTGTCTGGGTGCCGTCAGTGCCTGGACCCAAGACGTTGGCGCCGCTCACGCCCAGCTGCTCAGTGGTAATGACGGCCGGATCGCTACCTGTATAGGCGCCCGTATCATTGAACGAGAGCACAGAGCCTTTCCAACCACCGGCATTAACGGCTGTACCACTTGAATCAGCTACGCCGTCACCTGTGGTATCACGACCATATGTACCCGCAGCGCCTGCCAAGTCAACCTGCTTGCCGTCTACCGCGTAGAAGGCCACCCAGTTACTGGTGCCGGTATAAGCGGCTTGCGGTGGACGTACGAAATAAGTCGTCAGAATATGTGGCTCACCCAATGAGTCATACATGGTCACCGAAGTCGAGTTATTGTAGGTGTCGGGATCGTTTGGATCAAAGGCCGCAGGATCTAAGGTTGACTCACCCGCATTAAGGTTCATCTGAATGCCAATGTTGTCAGTTTTCTGCGGACTGCCGGCAGTGTCGGGGATCTTAACCGGCTGAGTGGTGGTTAAACTCACCGACGTCGAGTTACCATCTTTATCCACCGGGAAGGTTTGCAGATAATTACCGGCCGAGTTAACCAGATAGCTGTCTGCATCGACCTTAAAGGCCCCTGCACGTGTGTATGAGAGATCTTGTGAACCCACTTCAGAGGAGGTCACAAAAAAACCGCCGCCATTGATCGCCATATCCAGCGCGTTACTGGTAAATTGCAGACTCCCCTGCTGGAATTGCTGCGCCACCTGCGCCGTAGTAACACCGCCACCGACTGTCGTTTTGCTGTTGGCAAAAATTGAGCTGGCATAGACGTCGGCAAACTCTGCGCGCGACTCTTTAAAACCTGTGGTGTTGACGTTGGCTATGTTATTCGCCGTGGTATTGAGATCTTTTTGCGCCGCCGCGATACCACTCAATGCAATGTTAAATGACATAAATCACCTCACTAAAAATTTGTAATCTGTTCTGGACCGAATGCCCTAACGCTCTGCTTTGTCTAGGTTTCAGACACGGCCAGAACATCACCGAGTTTGATACCGCCTATGCCTCTGAGATTCAGAATCGCCCCGGTACTTGCCGTTCCTAGGGAAACACTCGTCACGTGAGCGTAAGTCGATACGGCTAAATCTTCACTCTTACCATCTACCTTGCCCGATGCCTTGATGGCGTAATTGCCGCTAGCAACAGGTTCGCCATTCTTATCAAGACCATCCCAGGCCACATCGATATTGCCGCCATCACTTCCATCGACGGTAAAGGTCTTAATCAGTTGCCCCTTTTCATCTTCGATGCGTACCGTGATTGACTCGATCGGCTCTGGGGTACTGATCACCCCTTTCAATACCGGGTCTTCGGCTGAGATATGCCCGGTATCAGAGGGGATCAACACCTTCTGCCCGACCAACCCAGATGCCTGCAGTGCCTGACTCGAGGTCATCACAGTATTGAGGTTAACAATCTCTTCATTAAGCTTGCTGATGCCATCTACGGTCGAGAACGAGGCCATCTGCGCGATCATCTGGTCGTTATCCACCGGCTTGAAAGGATCTTGCATCGATAGCTGCTGACTGAGTAAGGAGAAGAAATCCTCTTGAGTCAGCTCCTGGCTCTTAGCTTCAGGAATTGATGACTTCTCTTGCAGACGCATACTGTCAAGAAACGGATTACCCGTGGTCTGAGTAGCCTGTTGACTACTCGACGCCTGGGGCGACACAGATTTACTGCTCTGCGTAGCTGAGCTCTGAGAAACCTGGCTATTTAATGGATTAACTAGGCTCACAACCTACCCCCTAGGATTTGCCAATGCGTAAGGTCTGTTGCAGCATAGATTTTGCCGCTTCAGCCACCTGTACGTTCATCTGATAGGAACGTGAGGCTGAGATCATGTTGGCCATCTCCTCCATCACATTGACGTTAGGCTTATAAATAAAACCGTCAGCATCGGCTAATGGATGATCGGGTGAATACTCTTTCTGTAACGGTTTATCGCTCTCCACTATGCCGGCGACTTTAACGGACTGACTGGTTTGCTGCTCATGACTTGCCTTGGCCAACTCAGCCTCAAACACAGGGTGACGAGCACGATAGGTCTTATCTATGCTACTGGAGACTGAATCGGCGTTGGCAATGTTGCTGGCAGTGGTATTTAGTCTTACCGACTGCGCTGACATGCCTGAGCCCGCCACATTGAATATATTAAAGAGGCTCATGATTAGGTTCCTTTAAGTGCTTTTTTCAAGCCGGAAAACTTACCGTCAAGAAAACCCAACGACATTTGATACTCGAGGGCATTCTGCATAAACTCAGACTGCTCCTGCTGGATATCAACGGTATTGCCGTCGCCTGTGTCGGGTTGGTTAGGCACCCGATAACTAATGTGTTGCTTTGATAAGGCCGCCAAGTCGAAATGCTTTACGTCGCTGCGACTCATCTCCAGCCCACCTTGAGCCGTGCGAGCCGCTTGAAGTGCCTTATCAAAATCCAGATCTTTAGCTTTGTAATGAGGGGTATCGGCATTTGCTATGTTAGATGAGATCACCTCGGCACGCGCCGAGCGTATACCCAGCGTATACTGATGTACCCCCAATGCCTTATCGAAACTAATCGCCATAAAATTGCCTCCTCACACGAATGCCATAAACAAAGCAATACTTGTGCCAATAAAAACCATTCAAACGAAAAGCAGAGATAAAGGCGAAGCATAAAAAATGCCAGCAGAGGCTGGCATTAGAGAGGTTTATTGCTAACTCAGGTAATTAGCGTCTTAAGTACGCTTTTGATAGTAGATCCCGGGATTACATCGCACCATATCAAATTCATCGGTCAAACCGGCAATCGACTCAGATGCCCCCAAAAACAGTATCCCTTTAGGATTAAGGGCGGCAGCAAATTGCCGCAATATCTTGGCCTTTGCCTCTGGGGCAAAATAGATAAGCACATTACGGCAAAAAATAATGTCGAACTTACCGAGCAGAGTGTAGCTTTCCAGCAGGTTGTGAGCTCTAAAATTCACCAAACGCTTAACATTAGCCTTCACCACCATAGAGCCGTTGGCTCCTGGTTCAAAAAACTGACGCTTGCGCTCATCAGATAATCCTCGTCCCAAGGCCAGGTTATCGTATTCCGCGGCTTTACAACGCTCTAGCATGGAGGGGGACAAGTCTGTCGCTAATATGGTCGCACTGCCAGGTAAGGCTCCTGGCTTACGCTGCTGATATTCCAAGATAGTCATCGCCAATGAATAAGGCTCTTGTCCAGATGAACAGGCGGCAGACCAGATCTTAAGCGGCCGCCCTAAACGGGCATATTCAGGGAGTAAACTATTGCCTAACAGCTCAAAAGGATAACGATCGCGAAACCACAAGGTTTCGTTGGTGGTCATAGCATCGATCACTTCAGCCCTAAGCTGACGCTCGGTGGGCTTCATGGAATGCTTAACCACCTCAGACAAGGAAGGAAGGTTGTACTTACCCATCAAAGGTGCGAGTCGGCTACGAACCAAATATTGCTTATTGTCACCCAACACGATGCCGCTGTGTTGCTCCAGAAACAATTTAAATTGGTTGTACTCAGCTTCGGCAAGTGATTTATTCGGCACCTTGATATCCCAATATCAAAAAATAAAACAGGCTACAACATACACTATAGCAAGCATGACAGAGCTCAGCGTTATACATTAGCTAAGTCACTGATACAAGTTTAAACTTATCAAACTTAGGCTTAGGACCGACTTAGGTCAAATTACAAACTAAGATGCTTGTTAACCGCAGCCGCTAACTCATCAGGATTAAATTTCGCAATAAAATCATTAGCGCCCACCTTCTCCACCATCGCCTGATTGAATACACCGCTGAGCGAGGTGTGCAGTACAACCTTAATATCTTTCAATTTAGGGTTATCACGAATCTCCGCCGTCAGGGTATAACCATCCATCTCTGGCATCTCAATATCTGAGATGATTAGCGGAATTTCGGTTGCGACATTGTCCATCTCCGCCGCGACACTCACCAATTTTTCTAAAGCCTCACGCCCATCTTTTGCGGTATCTATCTGCAGGCTCAAGGACTCGAGGGCGCGAATAATCTGCTTACGCGCTACCGCCGAATCATCAATCACCATGATGTGATAATGGCGATCTCTGTCGATAGTAAGCTGCGCATCCACTTCCTGACTGATCTGGGTTTTCACTGGCGAAATCTCATCAAGGATCTTCTCGACATCTAAAATTTCCACCAGCTCACCTTCTATCTCGGTAACCGCCGTGAGATAAGAATAACGCCCCGCACCTTGTGGCGGCGGCATGATAGCTTCCCAGTTCATATTAATGATACGCTCGACCGACTTGACCAAGAATCCCTGCACGCTACGGTTGTACTCAGAGATAATAATGAAACAACCTTCGGTATTCTCTAGCGGCTTGCCGCCTGTTGCCGCGCTAAGATCAATCACAGAAATGGTTTGCCCACGTATATGGGCCACGCCTCTCACAAAAGGATTCAACTTAGGTAGTGCGGTTAACGGCGGGCACTGCAGTACTTCTTTCACCTTAAATACGTTAATGCCAAACCTTTGCCGCCCATTTAACTTAAACAGCAGCAGCTCTAAGCGATTTTGTCCTACAAGTTGGGTGCGTTTATTAACTGATTCAAGAATACTCGACATAATGCCTTTGCCCTGTTGTCGGGTGAATGCGAAGCCGTTCCCATGATAAGTATGAGTATAGGCATAGTAATTGCTTTATCTAGTTATATGACAACCAGACCTCTACTTTGTCAAATTTATGACTCTAATTTCTCACAAAAAATGGCAAAGTCTGAGCCTTCAAACGAAGTATAGGTGTAATCTGGCTAATCAAGCTAGTCAATTCAATATGAAAGTAAATTTTGCATATTTTCTGTTTTTGTTACTCACCTCTCTGCCGACAATGGCAGCGGAGCCAGCCAGCGTACCCTCCGTCTCGACCATAGCAAGATTAGCAACAGAAGTGGTGCAAGAAAAAATCACCTTACCCAAGGATGCCAAGCTGATCATCACGCCACAAAGCTTGGACACCAGGCTATCACCGCCAGCCTGCCTGGGTATGCCTAAGGCCGAGATTGCCAGCGATCGCGCCATCAGTAAAAACAACACTGTCAAGATCAGTTGCAGCAGCCCGGAGCTCGATTATCCCTGGCAGATATTCATTTCGGTTCGGGTCGAAATTCTTTTTCCCGTGGTTGTCGCCAACCAGACATTGGGACCGGGCGAGCTCATCGAAGCCGATCAGATCCGCCTCGACTATGTTGAGCAGAGCCAACTCAGAGGCCAACAATTTGATGATCCAGCAAGCGTTGCCGGGACCCGAGTTAAACGCAGAATCCCCATCAACCAGCCTCTTTTTAGCAGTAATCTCTGTTTCGTCTGCAAAGGCGATAGCGTGGCAATTTTTGCGCGTTCAGAAAATTTCGAGATAAAAACCAACGGCGAAGCGCTAAATGATGGTAACCTTGGTGACAGGATTCAAGTACGCAACAGCCGCTCACACAAGAGCGTTGATGCACACGTTATAGGCATTGGTGAAGTGGAAGTCAGGATGTGATCTTGATGACCTTTAACACGCAAAAATTTATACTGTTTTTTGAAACTTATTGCTAAAGCTTTGACCATGAGTGCCGATAGACAAGTATGTTGATCTCATTTATGTAAGTTGGACCCCAAAATGCCTATAGATATAAAACACGTAAATACAAATACTAACAGTCGAATTGGCAGCGCCAATTCAAGCAAAGCGTCACTGGGCAAAGACTCAGCAACGACTGCTAGCACTCAATCAAATACAATAAAGGGTGACTCTGTCTCTATCACCTCTCAGGCGCAGCAGCTCCAGAGTGCACAGGCCAAATTAAACGATATTCCTGAAATCGATATCAAAAAGGTTGAGCAGATCAAAGCCGCCATCGCTGAGGGGCGCTATAAAATAGATGCCGATAAACTGGCCAGCAATATTGCCCAGTTTGAAAAGGAACTCCAGGATCTTAACTAAGACGTTATGACGCAGATAACCGATATCATCGCCAATCAACACAAATTGCTAGACAACTTGAAGCAAACCATTGAGTCAGAGAAAGCTGCCTTGATCGCGCAAGATGCCGATCAACTGTTGCGTCTGGCTAATGAAAAAGCCGAGTTGTTAAATGAGATCAAACTAGGTGATATCGAATTAGCTGCGCATCCTGAACTAGGCAGGCTCACTCAAGAGCCTGCGCTTATTGCGTTAGTTGACGACGCCAAGCAGGCATTGGCCGAATGTAAACAGCTTAATGAGCAAAATGCCGCGCTTATCGAACACAGCATGGCCAGTGTCAACCGATTCTCACAGGCCCTACAGGCAAGTCGCAACGCCAACAGCCTGACCTATGATGGTAAGGGAAAGACCTCGACCATCTCGACGCTTGGCAATAACCTGAAAGCCTAGTTATTGCTCTGAAGCCAGGTTTCCAAAAAGTCACGGCTCATAGTAAATCTGAAGACATAAAAAAGCCTCTTTAAAGAGGCTTTTTTATTTGGCTGATGTAGTTGACTAATTCAGTTCCCTATCGCACTTAAAAATAGGTCACTTCCTTCACTGTTTGCGGCCGATTCTGCTGTTGGTATAAGGCCCAAACCTGCTGAAAATCAAGCTCAAGCTCAGTGACATAATGATCGCCGGCCGGATAACTCTTCACTACCTTCGCGCCGCGAATGACGCCGCTCACCGAGGCCTGAATATTGTCATCGGATAACATCCAATCTTTTACATTGCTCGAGGCTGACAACTGCTGGCCATACACCTGCTCGGCCAGCTCTCGGTAGGCAGCTATCTTAGACGCCTGCATTGCCATCAATACCCGTTGAGAGGCCTCTTTTGCTGGCTGGGTCGCCAGCGGCGCATAACCAATAGCGGTTAATTTAGGAAAACTCTCCGGCGCCTGGGTTTCCCATTGGATATATCTATCTTGAGAGGCACATCCACCTAGCATAAGCAGCAATGCCACTATCATGATTCTCATTGGTTAACCCCCTTAATCTGCACATCAGCCTGCCCTTCGGCGCTGTAACGAAAAAGCACACCACCTTGGGAAGTCACCTTTTCTGACAGGCTAAGATAATCTGCCAGCTCTGACTGACCCACACTCGCCCCTGCCACAGAAACAACGCGATTATTGGTCACATTCACTATGCGACTATTAATCACCACCCCATTGGGGTTAAGGCTCATGGTCGAGGCCAATACATGCTCTACGGGCAGATCCGTCGGCAGCTGACGCCAATCACGGGTCAAGATAAGCTCTCCCTGCTCAGTCACCCGCAGGTTCTCACCTACGTTAATATCCACCAGATTAAACTGATGGTCGTGCATGGCCGCAATCAATCCCTGCTGTATCTGTAACCCCAGTGCATTGGTTGTCTTGAGGTTGTCCAATAATACAGGTGTCGCAACCAACAGGGGCTGCTTAGGCGTCAGCTGATCGTTTTGACGCACTAGCTCATTAGCCAGCTGCTGGGTCAAATGAATCACTGCCGAACTGGCAGGCAAACTATTGCCGCTCTGCAAAGTCGGCGTATCACTCTCATTTGCCGCACAGGCTGCTACCAGCATGAGGGAAGATATTATCAAAGCGTTTCGCATCTTGATGTCCCATGGTTTCTCGATATTGGCGTGAACCAATATACCAACTTGGCGGCGTCATATATTCGGCCAGCCAAACCTATTGGCAATTATGCAGCAATATATATGCCATAACCTATGGATGTTCTCCTTACGCGCAAAGACTTGCTCGACTTTGGCTCATTACAGGATTAACCCATAATGAAGTAGTCATAAGCCTAGGTACTATCGAATGCCATAGCCTCTCCGACAGAGAGGTTAAACTCAGGCACGGATATTGCTTTGAGCTTATTCAATCAATCAGGAACATGAAAAAGGGTGCGAAACTGTCAGCATTTTGGCACCCCGTACTGGATTAATCTGCTCAATTGAGACGATACAATGAAACGACTCCACTTAATATTGCTGTTACTTGCCAGCTTTCACACTCATGTGATGGCGCAATGGCTAGAGGCTGAGGGCGAAGCCAAAATCATCAACGGCAATATTACCAAGGCCCGCGAAGATGCCATTGCACAGGCTCTAAGCTATGTCACATTACGCTCTGGCGGCCAGTTTACCAGCGTGCAGCGCACCCAAAATGGTCAACTCACTCAAGCCGAGCTTTCCCTGAGCCAACAGGGTCAGGTCGAACTGATCAGCGAGCAGATCCAAGGCGACAAACTGACCCTGAAGCTGCGCGTCGACGTGATGCAAAACAATGACCTCCCCAGCTGTCAACCACAGCTTAAAGCCGCCATTTTAGTGCCTCAGGCACAAATCGCCGATCGAACCCAATTAAGGTATGGCAATTTGGGAAACTTTGAAAAGGCGCTGTCTGAAAAACTTGGCACCATTATAGATCGTCAAGGTAAAGCAAGCTTTGCCCATGTTCATGCCAATGAGCGACTCGATATTGAGCAGTCTTTGATCGACATTCGTGGCTACCGACTCCCCAGCTGGCTCAGCGAGATCACCGACAGCCAATATATATTGCTACCCGAAATTCTTGATATATCAACAGAGCCTGAAGAAAGCGGTCTTTTTGGAATGTGGAACAACTACCCTCAGCGTCAATTTCAGCTAAGGCTATCTCTTTACCATGGTATCAGCGGCGAACAAATCTGGAGTGAGTACTATGACGCTCCAGCGCCATGGGAATTTGAGCGCCAGGCCACAGTACCGGCCCAAAGCAATCGTTTCTGGGCCTCTAGCTATGGCAAGAATATCGAAACCCTATTGAGCCAAGCCGGTGAGGATATCGACAAGGTGCTCAACTGCCGTCCCTTATTGGGTCAAGTGGTCTCACGCGTCGATAACCGGGTGATCATCAATCTGGGCCGTAACCATGGCGTTAAAGTCGGTGATCAGTTCCAATTGGTACTTCAGCAAAATCTACCAGACCGCCTGGATAATATGCGCGCCGTTGCCAGCGAATCTCGCGCAAAAATAACCATAGAACAGGTCACCCAAGAAAGCGCTACCGCATTGTTGCAAGGTGCCAATGGGGCCATCAACATACAAATTAACGACATCGCGATTAAAATCTAGCTTGGTTTAGCGCACTAATTAAGCAACTAAATCTAAAGCCTTTTCATCGTGATGAAAAACAGTATAATCACTTGCGTCTCCCTATAGCTCAACAGGATAGAGCAGTCGCCTCCTAAGCGATCGATCGGGGTTCGAGTCCCTGTGGGGAGACCATTAGGTGTGATTTATCATTTTATAACAATAGCTTACACGAACATTGATCATCAAAAACCACCTATAAACCACCCGTGAAACATAAGTTTTATTCGTGTGAAAAGTAAGCCCAGTCTTAGCTCTGGGCTTTTTTGTGTCTGATTGCGGATAAGTTAGTAAATAGCTATTGGGTGAACGGGTTCCTGATATTGACTGCAAAATCTGGCTTTAACCCAATGTCTGACTTATGGGCTTTAACCTTGCTCTGCATTTCGCGCAAAACCTCTTTGTAATCGCTATAAAGGTGGGCGTGTTGTGCTGGTAAATAACCACAATGCAATAGTCCGCCGTATTTAGCCAGCCACCACCTAGGGCGTATGTAATAGCTGTCAGCAATCGCGCGAGCCAGAAAATCAATCACGCAATCAAGTTCCTCACTTTGTTGTTGTCGCCTGATCTCACATGTTTTCATAAGCTCCCCTACTCGTAAAAACTATCTAACGGTCGATAATGCTCGCGCCAATCTAAATTGGGGTTGTGAGAGTCCATAAACGCTATGTAATCGGCCTCGTCAGTGAACTGGCATTGATACGGATAAACCAATTTACTCTCGCCCTGAATGGCTTCTAATCGCTTAACTAGACTGGCTTTCATGCTTCACCATCCGTTTTCTAACAAGTCTTTGCGGTAATCTGCATAGGTTTCAAACTCGGTATGTAATCCGTGTTTTTTGCCAAGCTCCCAGTATTCTTGCCAGCTCATTTGCCCAGTGTGCACCAGATGATAAAACTTCTCGTTAAACTCATCTTCTGGTGTCCGTGGGAACTCCCAATCATCAGTCATACCGATAACTAGCGAGCCGATACGATTCTCCAGGCTCTCTATTCGATGGATTAGGTTATTTCTTGGCATCTTCCAAAGCCCTCAGACGTTCCTCAAACTCCGCCGTCTCCTTGATCCGCGCCTCGATTAATTTGTGGTCGATACTGTCATCTGGTGTTATTGGTTTCAGCGCCGGATAAACCCGATCAAGCACAAACTTAATAGCTACCATGTCACCTTCTAAAACGCGGCTTTTAAGCTGTTTGATAGCCTCCTTGCTCAGTGCCTTGGGTAACAGTGAACGCTTGTTTAAAGCGCCCTTGGGGCGACCTCGCCGCCCTTTCTGATTGCCTTCTTGAAACTCAGCCATAGAATAAAACCCCCGTTAAATTATTCGGCTTGCTCTGCTGCTTCTGCTGGCTCTTCTCCTTCCTGCTCTGGCTCATCATCAAGAATGCCTGCCAGCTTGCGATCATTGTCGCTAACTGAAAACGCCATTTCATTGGCAAGGTGAGCGCCGTCAAGTGTCTCTTTCAAACGAATCAAGGTATTAATCGACTCTTCAGTAGCTTGGATTTCTGCAAAGTCATCAGGGGCTGCATGCTTCGCCAATGTTTGAATTTGCTCTTTACTCAAGCCGCCAAACACACCCGCATCAGTTCCAAACAGTAACCGCGCCGCGCTTCGTGAACTGCACCCTATCTCAAACAGTTCATTTGGTGCTTTACCTGCCAGCATGCCTGCAAGTGCTAAATCGCTGTGTGTCGGCTTGGCATTCTGCTCGAATTTGTCTTGCTGGTTGGCAAGCTTGCTGAGTAGCTTATTGCTCGCAGACTTCATTTCACGCAAAACATTTTCATTGGCGTTTTGAATCTTCTTCTGAACAGCTTTTTTGTCCTGCACGGAAGCTTTTGCCCAGTCGACAGTTCCAACTCGACTCATCACGCTTTCATAGTTCGATGCCGCTAGCTCGATGTTTTTAAATGCCAGTGTGTTGTTTAATCGCTGAGCGATTTTTACCTGACCAACTAAATCAGAAATGCTTTTCATAAAAATAACCCCATTGATAATGAATATTCACTCATTAAATTATAGCATTTCTGGGTATTTATTCACTTTATTTGTGTAATTTATACATATGTATGCAAGTAACCCAATGACATGACTCTGGCAATTTTGCTTAATGCGTCCGAAAAGTGTTTGCGGTTTCTTAATGCGTTATGTGACACACAGGCGCTTCTATACTCGCGCCTTTATGCTTGGCGGATGTTAATGCTGATTGGGAAAATCTTAGTGATTTCTTAGTGTAGGCTTGGGGTAGGCTTGGGGTAGGCTTCGCCCATTTCTGGGCATTTAAAGAGGGCGTTTCTGTGCATTTAAGCCTTACAAAATCGCCCTGAGGTGGTCTACGGGTGGTCTATAAATTCAACTAAAACATAAATCAAATAAAAACAGACTGTTAAAACGCTGGTTTTATCCCTGAGTCGACTAAAACCTAGAATCGTTAGCAGCCTTCATCTTAAACCTACTTGTTCCATAATCTTTGGTTTGGTCAGGTCTGTAACCTTTCCCCCTAGACTTTGCCAAGTAGCTAATGCGCCCCGCCGCCTCTATAAAGCTCTGCTCATCTCCCCTCTTAACAATGTAATACGGGTGCTTAGGTACGTGTGGGTGAATACCTGTCAGCCTTTCCCATGCCTTTATCGCTGCATCAAGTACCACACTTGCAGAAGGAACCCTTTCAGCGTCGACAATGAATGCAAAATGGTAATGCTGCTGCTTGGCTTTTTCCTGCTCTCTTACCCAGATGTAACCGAAAAGCAAATCAGGATAACGCCTTCTCAAAGACTTTATTAACCTCCTTCTGAATATTGAGATCTGCGCGTTGTCTTGCGAGTAACCAGATACATGACTATCGAATCGAATTATGAACACTCGACTTGTAACCGATAGCAACGCCTCAATTTGATTAAGCGCCGAAAACATAATATCCCTACACCAACCTAATGAGCCATTTGGGATCTCAATAATGCAATCGCCATATTTAAATGATGATTTCTTACAAACATACTTCATTGATGCCCCATAGATAATATTTAAACGGGTCACAAACCAGTGATTTGATAATCGCCAGATACCAGCCACTTTGAACCTTCTTATTTTTCGAGGGGTCACAAACCAGTGAATTTCTAAACGCCGCATTTACGCTTGAATGATTGAGCATGTCTAGGCTATCCTTGAGGCATGGCTAGCGGTCGCTCCGCCAAGATTGATCCGCTAACCATTATCTTATGAAAGGGGTTTAAGCTTACAGCTTAGGCTCCTTTTGCTTTTCTGGGTCATAGACTGGATCATTTGCCGCTTGCTCATTGATTCGCTTGATTAGCCAATTAGCGCCGCGCCACTGGATAGCTTCCCTCAATATCCGATCAAGCCTTAGTGTTTTCTTGGCGTAATAATGCGACCTCTCGTCTGCTATCTGCTCATCTCTGCAATTGTGATAACGCTCAATTTCAGAAGGTGGAATAAACCACACCGTATCGTTTGCCGATTGGTCACACTCCCATGGGATAAACGCTTTTCTTAGCTCATCCATCACCCTGCTTTGTTGCTCCCCGTTAGTTAAAAAAGTGATTTGCGCTGCTGTTAGTCGTTCCCCGTTAAGAAGGCGATCTAACACCATCGATGCACCATAAGATCGTTTACTCATCGTCATTCCTCTTTGGTTTATTTGCCGTCAAAAGGTGGTCGACAGGTGGTGTTTTTTAGAACCAACCAAACTAACCACTTTTAAATCAGGCGGTTAATCACCTAGTTTTCTCCCTGCAAGGGATAAACCTAAGCGGTTTTGGTTTGGGTTCTGGATTCAATAAAGGCGTCTAAATCAGACTTGCGATAAAAAACTTTTCTACCGATTTTGCAAAATGGAATCGAGTAACGTGAGGTTGAGCGCCAAACATCCATAGTTTCAGGCTTTACACCTAAATAATTGGCGGCTTCTTTGTTTGATAGTCGATCATTCAGAAATGAAATTAATTGCGTCATGTATAGCTCCACTTAGTTATTTACCCAACTTGATAGAGCTAATAATACCTACTTTGTAAAAACTAAAAACTGCAACAAAACTATTACTAATTATGTTGCATGCAATAAAAATTAACTAACTTAAAATGCCTTCTTTCCTTTAAAATAAAGCATATTACAAGTAACTGTTATGTCTTGTTCTTTGAGCTCTGTGTAAGTTACCCCTAACGTCTCAGCAAACCGCTTAAGACGGCTCTGTACCACTTGGCGACCAATGCCATGCTTTCTTGCTACTTCTGAAACGCTCGTTTCTTTTACTTGCTTTAGCAAAGTTAAATTCTCAGTATTATTTATTACTGTTGGTCTATGGTTGGCTTTATGATTTCTTAAGCTTGGGAATGCATTTCCTTCAAGAAAAGCCCCTTTTAGCAATACTGCTATGAACTCGTTACCATCAAGATCATCTGGATATTTGTAGTTTTTAGGTTGATTGCTATCTATCCAACTTTTTATTTTGAGAAACGCAGGGGAAGGGTCTATTCCCATCATTACGATATGGCGGTTGCAGAACTTTAATTCGTCATCAGTGCAATTTTCAAGAAGATCAATTTCAGCATTTAATTGTGCCTTACCCGCATCTGAAGCTTGGTACTCAGCAAGCCTTTCTTCTTCGGTGATTTCTTTTGTGTTGCAAATACCCTCTTTAATAAGTTTGATGATTTTATTAAGCTCACTCATCCCGTCTACATTTTCCATCCTAAAGCCCTCCTAGCAGTTCTTTTCGTTGTTCTGGTGTTAGTGCCTTCAACTGCTCTTTAAGTGCGTCTAAGGCTGATTGTGGCTCATTCCTGATATGCTCAAGACCTGCTCGAACCTGACTTAAATCATGGTGTGCGTAGGTGCGCTGTGTTATCGCTATTGAAGAATGACCAAGGGCTTTCTGAATGATTGCCAATTCAATGCCCGCCCTAGCCATTCTGGTGGCTGTAGAACGCCTTAAATCATGAAAGGTTAGTCTTTGCGCTTTGTCGTCTGAATAAAGACCTGCACGCTTTGTTACGCGCCTCCAGAATGAACCTTGCCCCGTTTTCTCGACCACATGACCTAGTTTGCTGCGCTTGTTAGGGAAAACAAAAACCTCGCCTTGCTCAGCCTCTTGGCTTCTTCGATTTAAGATTTCCATTGCTGAGGGAATAAGTGGCACAACTAAGCCTTTTTTAGATTTAGCCTTGCTTGCTGGTATCGTCCAAATTCTTTGCTGCGGGTCTATTTCTTCCCACCGCAAAGATAATACGCAGCTTTTACGCTGCCCTGTCATCAGAGCGATTAATACAATGTCTTTATAGATCTGCGGTTCTTCATCAAGCGCCGACAACAATCTACCTTCCTCTTCTTCGGTTAATACTCGCTCTCGCGGCTGCTCTGCAAACTTCTTAGCAACTGCAAAATGATTATCAGAAATTAGACCTTCTCTTTTTGCGTAGCTAAAAACTGATTTGATTTGAGTAAGGCACTTATTGCTAACTGCTGCACTCTTGGCTGTTTTAAGGTCAGCAATAATTTTCCGAGCATCATCATTAGTGAGATCGCGAACGTCTTTGCTTTTGAATAATGGCTGCGCGTGAAGCTTAAACATTGATTCAGCATCTTCTAGTGATTTAGGTCTGCGCTCGCCAGCCTTGATCCTGATTTGAAAGTCAGCCTTATAGACGGCAAACAGATCTGCATAAGTGAAGCTGTTCAACCTGCGGGCTTTCTTCGCTGCCTTTTCTGCGTTGGGGTTTATGCCTTGCCTTAATTGCTCAAGGTTATCTAATGCGGCTTTACGGGCTTGCTCAATGGTCATCGAGTTGAAATTGCCAAGGCTGATAGTAAGTTTCTTTCCCTCAAACTTCTTAATCAACTTGAAAAATAAACCACCTTTTGAAGTCGTTTGAAAGCATAATCCTTTAACCTCTGAATCGGCATACCAAGCCGAAATCCCTTTTCCAGCAAGGGTTTGAAGCTTTGACTTCGTAAATTTAAACCGTTCCATTTAAGCCACCCATAAACCACCTATAAACCACCAGAGAGGTAAATTTATAGCTATATTCGTATAGATTTGTTAAGGTCAGCTTATCATCAAAACCCGCTTAAAGTCTTGCTGTATATGGGTTTATTAAGATTCGTTAAGGTAGGTCTATTAGATTGGCTTATCCCCTGTGGGGAGACCAGTTAGTGAACTTACCTATAATATGAAGCATGACTTCAAGGGACAGTGTCAATGACTGAGCTTTTTAATGCCAATCTCAACATCATCAGCCAGCGTTGGCCCGACATCAAAAGCCTCCAACAAGTTTCTATAACAGCTCTCGATGCCGCTTTCGTAGCCGGCCAAAATCAAACTATTAGCGTTAATAGCACTTACCTCGGTTGTCGTCTTAATCGAATGTATCCTTCCCCAACGAGTATCTGTATATCAATTGGATGCCTTGCCTAGCCTTTGAGCGAGAATCACAATCGGTTTCAATCTTGATTCGCCCATTAGAAACGTACTGATGTTGGATGAGAATAATCAAGCAGCGCTCAATTATCTCAAACAAATAAAGCCCTAAGGAATATTTAGGCGCCTCGGGTAAATTTATCCTAGGCGCCGTTTCCCTTGTCCCCGGCAAACCGTATAATAGCGCCCGTTAACCAATTTTATTGCCGATAGCGAGGTCCTGTGGCGCACACCTATATCCCACTCGAACAATACAAACGTAAATGGATCTTTAACCATAAAGATCTGCCTGTCACTGATGAAGATAAGGCGCATATCAAGCCACTTGATCAAAAATCATCGATGACGGTCTGGAATCAGTGGGTGAGCAATAAGAGCAGCCGAAGCGATCAATTTACCAAAGGCGAGTGGCCCGCAAAAGGCGATGCTTGGCTAGAAACCGACCACTGGCAAAGCGCCTGGGACAGCGAATCTCCGGCATTACCTGAACTGTTTCAAGGCCATTTCGATTGGAGTGATGATACTCAGGTTTATTTCTGCTACGACAAATATCAGATAATAGAAACTCGCTGGGACGTGTTCGTACGCAACTGGAAATGTTTTCTCTTCTTCGATGACGGCCCACTGCTGATCTCCCCTAAGAAAAAACAAGCGGCTTTCTTTCATCAAAGTGGTCAATATCAAGTCGGCCAACGCGGCTAATCATCTTTTTCAAAATTTCGAGGTTTTATGAAGTCACTCATCCGCAGTCTGCTATTCGTTTCACTTTGCTTTAGCATGCCGCTGGCCGCCAAGACGGTCGCCGATGTCTCACTTGACGAGCAGCTCACCCTCAGCGACCAGAGTCTGCAACTAAATGGCGCAGGGGTTCGTAGCAAGTTTTTTATGGATCTCTATGTCGGGAGCCTCTACACCCCGAGTCCTAGCACCTCGCTGCAAAGTGTCCTAGAAGCTCCTAAGGTGGCCATTCGCTTAAACATCATCTCAGGCATGATCACTTCAGAGAAGATGCAAGATGCCATTATCGAGGGATTCGATGATGCTACAAATGGTAATCCCCAAGGCATTCAAGCTGAGATCGATGCCTTTATGGCCCTCTTTTCGGCGCCTATCGTAAAAGGCGATCAATTTACTCTGGAAGCAAACAAAGATCTTGGTGTCACCGCCTACAAGAATGGCGTAAAACAAGCCACGGTTGAAGGCGAAGCCTTTCGCCAAGCACTGCTGAAGATCTGGCTGGGCGACAAGCCGGCCCAAAAAAGCCTAAAGAAAGCTATGCTAGGTAAGTAAAAAGTTAAGTAAAAAAGTTTGAGATACCAAAATGGCCTGCAACGACTGTTCAGGCCATTTTTATATTAAATATCAGCATACTAGAATCGGTACTGGGCAGAAAAAGCCAGTGCAACTTGGTTATCAAGCGACTCTTGGGTCTGGGGCGCCGAGAGCTCTATCTCGCTGTTAAAGTAATAACCTAAGTAGGCATTAAAACTCAGCGGCTTACTGGCTTGCCAACCGGCCCTGACAAAACCAACCCACTCGTCAATCTCTATAGTGACATCGTCATCTTCTACCAAAAAGCGCTGAGTGCGCTTCGAACTGCCAATACCGATATCGATAGACTCATACCACTGATAACTTAACTCCAAGCCCGCTGGGCCGCTAAAGCCAGCAGAGAAAGGGTTAGCCAATTTCAGTTTGTCGGTTATCTGCCAATTCACCGCCAGGTAAGGAATGGTTCTCACCTCTGAGATATCGTTTAGATAGGCAACCCCTAACCCCAACATGCTACCGCCGTCAAAGCGGTACATACCCGAAGCAACCAGACCATAGCTCTGGGCATTAGAGCCTGACGCACCATCGGCGTAGGCATATTGAAGCTTAGGGGCAAAGAGTAACAGCCAACGATCGGTAGGACGGTAGCTAAGCCCTATTCCGACGCCATATCTGTCCACACTTGACCAAGGCTGGAAACCATCGAGTAGGGTCGCGCCCCGTCCGCCCCAGTCAAAGTCTAACCTGTCGTAATTCAGACTGGCACTGACAGACAACTTACGGCTCAAGGGGTAACTTGTCTGCGCGCTGAACAGCCAGGTATCACGCTGCAGATCCAGTCCGCTATCACCCACATCGGCCGCACCGACCCCAATCCCCGATACCGACAGAGTCAGCGGCGAATAGCGGCGCTCTGCCGCCTCGGCAGATACACTCGCCATCAGGGCAAAACTGACTAACAAGGTGTTAATCTTAATGATAGAGCTAATACTATGCTTCATACCCTCTCCCTGGGGATACTTAGATGGGATTAAATTTTGGCTAACATCTATTTGATATCGTTACGCCAATTTACTCTCTATAGCTTAGTACGAACAAAGCGTTTAAAAGATCACTTAGTCTGCCATTTATAACTGAGCATCAGACTTGGCAACTATCGTTTGTCTGCAAAAGGTTGGCAGCGATAGGCACGCAAAAACATAGTCACAGTCTCTTGAATATAGCTGGACCGATTCGCAATTAAATCATCCACAGGTAAGCCTAACTCAAGCTTAAGACGCATCTCGCCAAACAACATCATACACAGCCTTACCGCAGCACTGCGCAGATCGCCAAAATGATATTGACCTAGCTTCTCAACCTGTTCGAAATACGCTTCGAGCAGTTTCAATAAAAATTCGGGACCGGCATTAAAAAACAGCTCCGAAATTTCCGGGTGGGTGTCGGCCTGAGCCACGCAGGTCTTAAATACTTCAATCGCCTCGGGTGAAACAATCATCTCGCCAAAGTAGTTGCCGAAATTCAACAGCGCCTGCTCGGGCTGTTCTGGGCTGGTAAACAACTCTGCCGTTACCTGATGTACAACACACTTAGATTCGATTGAGGCGACGAACAGATCATCCTTGCTACCAAAATGTGAATAGACGGTCTGCTTAGAGACGCCCGCCAGTTTTGCGACCTCATCCATGCTGGTATTGGGAAAACCTTGCCCACAGAAGAGATCTATCGCGGCGTTTAAGATCTGCGCCTTCTTTTGTTCGCTGCGGCTAAGGGGGGCTTGTGCCATTGAAACTCCGTATAAGGTTTCTTTTTTATTACAAGATAATTTATACACAAACTAGACTAGACAGTCCAGTTTTATCAAATTAGACTAACAAGTCTAGTTTAACGTTTTATTCACTAACTGTTAACCACGGAAGCGTATCAGTATGACTTTGTTTTCTGCTAAATCCCTCACGGGCATCTTGCTATGGAGCAGCCTCACCGCCATCATCACAGGTTGTCAGCAGGCGCCGACGCCTGACAGTGACCCCAGTGCCAGCAGCGAACATTTTCCCAAAGTCTCCAGCCAGCGCCTGATCCCCTCCGATGGATACGACACCACTCAGGTCTTTACCGGTAGCATACGCGCGGGCAACACGACCGCCATCGGCTTCGAGCTGGCGGGCAAGATCAAACAACTGGCGGTCGACAGTGGTAACCATGTTAAGCAGGGAGAGCTGCTGGCCAAACTCGACACCTCACTACTTGAGGCCGAAAAGCGTGAGTTAATGGCGAACCTGGCCCAAAACAAGGCCGATAGAGAACTGGCACAGAGTACACTTAAGCGGACTCAAGCCCTGAAGCAACAAGGCTACGCCTCGGATCAACAAATTGACGAGCTCAAAGGACAGCTAAGCAGCCTGCAAGCCGCCGAGCAGCGGCTAAGAGCGGCTATCGAGGCCAACGCGCTGCGCATCGAAAAATCGACATTGGTGGCGCCCTTCGATGGCGTTATCGCTAAACGCAACAACAATTTAGGCGAAGTGGTTGCCTTAGGCGCGCCGCTGTTTACCCTGATCCAGCATAACAATCCTCAAGCGATTGTCGGCGTGCCTGTGAGTCTTGCACAAAGCCTGCAAGATCGGCAGGAGCTGCAGCTTACGGTCAATGACAGCCCATATCTCGCCACCGTTGCCGGTATCGGCGCCGAGGTTAACCCTATAACCCGCACCGTGCCTGTGCGCCTCACCCTGCCCCCCGATGCCAAGGTGATCAATGGTGAGCTGGCCTATCTGCACCACAACAAAACCGTTACCGCCCAAGGCTTTTGGGTACCCATCTCGTCACTCACCGACGGACTGCGCGGCCTATGGAACCTCTATGTGCTGGTCGAGCAAGGCCCAAATCAATACCTTATCGAGCGGCGCGACATAGAGATCCTCTACGCCCATGGTGACCAAGCCTATATCAGGGGCGCACTTAACGCCCAGGAGCGCTTTGTCACCCAAGGCTTGCACAAGGTAGTGGTCGGCGAGCTGGTCACCCTCAACACGCAAGTCGCGACGAGGTAAGTGATGATTAAAGCTCTAGTGGAAAATGGCCGCCTGGCTAGCCTAGTCATCGCCCTACTGATTGTCGCTGGCCTTGGCGCCATTAATAATTTGCCACGTATGGAAGACCCCAGCATCACCAACCGATTCGCCTCTGTGGTTACCCATTACCCTGGCGCTTCGGCAGAGCGGGTCGAGGCCTTGGTTACCGAGGTACTGGAAAATCAGCTCAGACGCCTAGAAGAACTTAAACTGGTGCAATCCACCTCGCGCCCCGGGATCTCAGTCATCCAGCTTGAGCTAAAAGATAGGATAACCGACACAGACCCCGTCTGGTCTCGGGCCAGGGATCTGATTAACGATGCCAAAAATATGCTTCCCCCCGGCGCCCAAGATGCCCTCCTTGATGATCAGCTCGGCTACGCCAATACCGCCATCTTAGGCTTAGTCTGGCAAGGCCCGGGCGAGCCGCGCCAGGATATCCTCAACCGCTATGCTAAAGAGCTTCAAAGCCAGCTCAGGCTGATCCCTGGCACAGACTTTGTGAAACTCTACGGCGCGCCCACCGAAGAGATCTTGGTGCAGATAGATAGCATGAAGGTCAATCGCATTGGCCTGAGCGCTGCGGCCATCGCCCAGATCTTGGCCAGTGCCGACACTAAAGTCTCTGCGGGCGAGATCACCAACGACAGCTTTCGCGCCCTGGTCGAAGTGTCCGGCGAGTTAGACTCGGTCACCCGTATCAAACAGGTGCCGCTCAAGGTCGACGCCAATGGCCAAATTATTCGCCTTAGCGAGGTAGCCAGTGTACTCAGGCAGCCCAAGACACCGGCGACCAGCATTGCCCTTATTGAGCAGGCGCAAGGGATCATGGTGGCAGCGCGCATGCTCAATAACACTAGGGTCGATCTCTGGCTGCAAAAAGTCCATCAGGTGGTCGAGCAGGTACAGGGAGAGCTTTCGGCAAATGTGGAGATCCAGTGGCTGTTCGATCAAGAAGGCTACACCACCACCCGCCTTAGCGATCTTATCGCCAGCCTGTTAATGGGCTTTGTGATCATTCTCGTCGTACTTATGCTAACCCTGGGACTGCGCAACGCGGTGATCGTCTCGTTATCACTGCCACTGACCGCCCTCTTTACCTTAGCCTGCATGAAATATGTCGGGCTGCCGATACATCAGATGTCGGTGACAGGCTTAGTGGTGGCTCTTGGGATCATGGTCGATAACGCCATCGTCATCGTCGACGCCATCGCCCAGCGCCGTCGCCAAGGACTCGATCGCCTCAGCGCCGTTGGTGAAACCCTTAAACATCTCTGGCTGCCGCTGGCAGGCTCAACTATCACCACCATGCTAGCCTTTACCCCCATCATCCTTATGCCCGGAGCCGCCGGGGAGTTTGTCAGTGGCATCGCCATTTCGGTGATCTTCGCCCTGCTGGGTTCTTATCTCATCTCCCATACGCTGATCGCCGGATTTGCCGGCCGCTTTGGCGCCAAAGGAGATGCCAGCCATTGGTATCAGCGCGGGATCAATTTTCCCATTATCGCCAGCGCGTTTAGCAAGACCCTGGATATCGCCCTAAAGCGCCCTCTGCTGGCCGGTGTGATTATCGGCATCCTACCGGTAAGCGGGTTTATCGCCTCGGGGCAGATGACTGAGCAGTTTTTTCCGCCTTCCGACAGAGATATGTTTCAGATAGAGGTGCATCTAGCGCCGCACTCCAGCATAGACAATACCCGCGCCCTGGTGGAGCGTATCGATGCCAAACTCAGAGCCACAGGGCAGATGCAAAGGCTTGACTGGGTGATAGGCGGTAATGCGCCCTCTTTTTACTATAACTTGCTACAGCGTCAACAAGGCGCTGCTAATTACGCCCAGGCCATGATTAAAGTGGCCAATTTTGAGCGCGCCAACCAGCTGATCCCCAGGCTTCAGATTGAGCTCGATGCCGAGTTTCCCGAGGCGCAGATCCTGGTACGTAAACTCGAGCAAGGGCCTCCCTTTAATGCCCCCGTTGAGCTGCGCATCTATGGCCACAACTTAGATACCTTGAGAGAAATTGGCGATGAAGTGAGGCGCATACTGATCACCACAGAACATGTGATCCACACCCGCGCCACCCTGAGCGCCGGCGCCCCTAAGGTATGGTTTCAAATCGACGAAGACGCCAGCAAGATGAGTGGTCTGAGCCTCACCGATATCGCCAGCCAGATCCAGATGGCCACCACAGGGATCAATGGCGGCAGCATCTTGGAGCAAACCGAATCACTGCCGATACGGGTGCGCACCCAAGATCTGATGCGCGAGCAGCAAACCCAGCTATCGCAGCTCAATCTGCTGTCCACCAGTGGTGTCGGTATTCCACTATCGGCGCTGTCCACCAGCCGCATCGATGTTAGCCTGGGCGCTATTCCGAGGCGTGACGGTCAGCGTGTTAACACAGTAGAAGCTTACCTTGAAAGTGATGTATTGCCGCAGCAAGTGCTGGATCAGGCCAAGACTAGAATCGATGCCCTATCGCTTCCACCGGGCTATCGTATCGAAGTGGGCGGCGAGAGCGCCAAACGCAACGAGGCCGTGGGCAACCTGCTATCAAACATTGTCTTGGTGATCACCTTGCTACTTGCCACCGTGGTGCTATCGTTTAACTCCTTCCGTCTCACCGGCATCATACTGCTTAGCGCGGTGCAGTCGGCAGGCCTCGGGCTGCTGGCCGTCTACCTGTTTAACTATCCTTTTGGCTTTACCGTGATCATCGGTCTATTAGGCCTTATGGGACTGGCGATTAATGCCGCCATCGTTATCTTGGCCGAACTGGAAGATATGCCCAATAAACGTGAGGCGCCTATCGATGCCATAGTAACAGTCGTGAGCAGCTGCGGCCGACATATAGGTTCCACCACCATCACGACCATAGGCGGCTTCCTGCCACTGATCATCGCAGGCGGCGGATTTTGGCCACCATTTGCCATCGCCATCGCAGGCGGCACCGCACTAACTACCCTGCTCTCGTTGGTCTGGGTACCTACTATGTATCAGCTGCTGATGACCAAACGCCATACCACGCCAGCCGCCGCTTTTCAGCCAAGCTAAGCCGTGAACACTAAGATGCGCAGGCTCGCCCAGCTATGGGTGATCCAGCGCATATTTAGACTAATTGCTGACATCGACCTCATATTTTCCTTTACTTAAATAGACCTACGTCAAAACAATCTTACATCGCCTTGGTTACATTTAGCGACAGTATAACCACAAGGTGGATTAACAAGATGAATTATAAAAATTGGCCTATAGCCAAGCAGATAGGCACCCTCGCCCTGATCCTAACCATAATCGTATTCGCCATCATCAGCAGCGTATCCTACTTCACTGCGGCCAAGGTGTTGGAAGAAAAAGCCATGACCGCCGTTAAGGCGCAGATGCACAGTACAGCCGACCTCATTGAGCTGGAATATAACAGCCTGTTATCTCTAGCCAGACGCAACGCTGACGTACTTAGAGCCATGTATCCAGGGCAGTTTTTTAAGCCCGATAAAACCGTGATGGTATTGGGTAATCCAACACCCGCTCTGGCTCATGAACGCGAGCAGATCAACGCTTCCAAGAGTAAAGTCGATCGCTACTCTAACCTCACCGGCGGCAATGCCACCGTCTTCGTCCGTGATGGCGATGACTTTATCCGTATCTCTACTTCTCTAAAAAAAGCCGATGGTAAGCGAGCCCTGGGCACCTACCTGGGCAAGAAACACCCTGGCTATGCCGCGTTAATTGCAGGCAAAGAATATGAAGGATATGCCAGATTATTTGGCAAAGACTATATGACAGTCTACCGCCCCATTACCGGACCTCAGGGCGATATCATAGGCATACTCTATATCGGCTTCGATATCTCTGAAGCCTTAACCGAGCTGCAAAGCTCGATGAACCAACTGCAACTGGAAGAAACCGGTTTCTTTACCCTTATCCACACTGCCTCCAACTCAATCATCGCACGCCCTAATCAAGCGTCAGGCACCCAACTGACCGAGGCTCTACTCGATGGTTTACCTTTAGAGCAAGCCAAGCGCAACGACCAGGAAAGCGAATACTTAAACAGTAACAACGAACCCATGTATAGCTACGCCGTCAGCATCCCGGGTTGGCAATGGACCTTGCTTGGCCAAGTGAAAAAGAGCGAACTTAACGAAGAGAGCCTGAAACTCTTGACCATCAACGTGGGTGTCGCGGCCATGGGAGTGTTACTCATTACCACACTCCTCTCTATGGTGCTGATCAAAACCCTGCGACCGCTGCGTCAGCTACAGCATCAGCTCACCGAGCTGGGCCAAGGCAACCTGACCCAAGAATTTGACGAAGTCAGCGTCGACTCCAACAATGAAGTCGATAAGATCACCCTAGGTGCCCGCCAGATGGCCATCAGCCTAAGAGAGCTGGTCAATGCGCTGCGCACCTCGGTAGATACCCTGGAAGAGCAAGCCCAAAATGCCCAGGAAGTGGCGCGCCTCAACGGCGAAGAGGCTCAATCGCTGATGGCACAAACAGATCAAATCGCCACCGCCATCGAAGAGATGTCTGCCTCGGTGCGTGATGTGGCCAACCATGCCAGCGAAGGTGCGACCCAGAGCCAACAGGTCGACAATGCCTCCCGCGAAGGTCATCAACAACTGGATCAACTGGTCCAGGGACTTGGCAGACTTAGCGAGCAACTCGATGCCAGCCACCTGAGTGTTGAAAACGTCAGCAAAGAGAGCGAGGCGATCAGCCAGGTTACCGAAGTGATCAACAGCATTGCCGAGCAGACCAACCTGCTAGCGCTCAACGCCGCCATCGAAGCCGCCCGCGCCGGCGAACAAGGCCGCGGCTTCGCCGTGGTTGCCGACGAGGTGAGAACCCTGGCCCAGCGTACCCAAACCTCGATTGCAGAGATCAGCCAGACCATCACTCAGCTGCAGCAGCAGATCAAGGTCACCGCCGAGCAGATGGGGCAAAGTCATCAGCTAGGTACAGCCTCGGCCACCCAAGGCCAGGAGGCTGCAACCAAGCTCAACCAGATCACCATCAGCATAGGTGAACTGGCTGTCGCCTCAACCAGCATCGCCAGTGCCACCGAGCAACAGAGCGCCGTGGCCGATGAGATCACCCGCAACCTTCACGAGATAACAGAGCTCGCCCGCGAGGGTGATCAGCGCGCCAGCGACACCGTCGACGCCGCCCAGAGCCTCTCGCTCATCGCCTCCGACATCAAACAGAAGATCAGCGTGTTTAAGTCATAGCTTTTGGCTAACGCTCATCTCAACGAAAAAAGCCGCTTCAAAGCGGCTTTTTTATGTCTGGCTGACATAGCAGTAGCTGAGTTTGCGTAGCGAGGTGTCGACTCTTGGAAGTTTAATGCCTAGGTAGTTTAACGATTGAAGCGCTGTGGCTTAGAATGGATGTTTAACGTTTGCCGGCATAGCCATCGGCAAGGAAGCCTTAACCATGGCTTCATGGTGTATCAATTGCCTGCCGCAGGCCTTATGTGCAAACACATTTGTGACACGCTACGAGCACCTCCCTGTGAGCTCTACCTCGGCATCCATGCCTCGGAAGGTCACAAATGTGTTTACACCAGTATCTATCGTCTCTTCGATTTGGCGCCTTTTGGTACCCTAAGACTGCCCAAGCATACAATCTAATGCGTTTGTTAGCCGTATTGCAGCTTACTCGAATTATCGAAGTAAGACAGTTTGTTAGAAGATTCGGTCAAACTCTTGATTTCACTTAAAGGGACGTCGGTAACATAATGCGCGCGAGTGCTCATGATTTGAGCTTGCCAAATTTGTTTGGCGCTTCGTAGCTCCCATTCCAGCTTAAAATGGTCATTTTCAAAGACAACATCAAGGTATTTAAGGCGTTCAACGCCGTGACTAACACCATCAATCTCAACGCTATTCGCATCAAGCTTCAAAACGACAAGGCTTGGATCGCTATAGATCCTGTAAATTCTGTAACATAGCCAAATAAACATAATCGGAAGCCAGAGAGTGATAACAATAACTTTACCTATGAGATTCGGTGGAATGTTTTCATGAAAAAAATAAAAAGGTAAGCAACACAATAAACACAGCAAAAATACAATATATTGACCCACTGAATTTACTTTTTTGAACGAGACATCAGTCAAAATTCGACCTCATAAAAGAGCATAGGTATACAACACCTTTGTTTAGGGTGATCGAAAAAGAACGGAGCAGCGTGTAAGTTGCCACAGCTGCGCGCATTATGCGCGGCGAACGGCTCAACCCTATAATGTGAAATGCAAGTTATTGGCACTTAAACTCAATCTCTGCTTGCGCATCCGACCTGAAAGGAACCATATCTTTAGGAACAGCTTTAATGAATTGAAGTTCTTTCCCTTGAGCTTGGCAATAGGAATTTGCTTCTTTTAAAGCATCAGCTTTAACCGTAGAACCAGTGACATCGAATCCCTTTTCAGATCTAGAGATCATATAGCTATCACCGCCTAATGGGACGACTCCAGATGATTGCGCGCAGGCGGTTAATATTAAAATAAAGCCAATTACTATAACTCGATTAATTTTCATTTTTCTCTCGATACATATAACCCCACATTTGCAGCTAGTTTGGATCGCAGCTGAAAACCAGTCCCGCAGCATACGCTTGTTAGGTGTTTTCTTCACTAGGAATATGCGCTTTCCACTGATCTTTTACGTAGTCATAAAAACCATCAACTCCAGGAACTCGCACGACCTGTGCTAGCTCTCGCCCTGCTTGCGAAAGCAGTACTTGGCCTATGGACAGCTGATTTTGCCCATTTTTCATTTCTAAAGTTAACAAACGGCCACAATAAGTTAACGTGAATTTTTCTGGCAATCCTTGTCTGGTAAACCCTGAAAGTGAATTAAATTGAATTAGCCCTAAGCTATCTAAATGAGACAAGGTGCTGAAATTAATCCCCAGGTCATTGTAAATCGGTGCTTGGCTATTAAAGACTAATGGAGTGAAGTTTCCTATATTCCACCCAAACTTGCATAAAGTCTGGAATAGCTCCGCATCTCTTTTATCAAGATCGCTCAGCAAGTTCACTGTACGCCTGGAAAATGAGCCAGGTGTATTTGCCTCGCCAGCAAGAACGTTAGCCCATATAGTTTGCATTTCTTCATCTGAAACAATCCGCGACTTATCGAAGAAATTTGTAAGCCAATCATCTTCCATATCTTCAGGATTAGATGTGTCGTCAAGATGGGGAATAGACTTTTTGGTAATCTCCTCCATGTTTTCTTGACGATTAGCTTCTTCTTCGACAAAACGGTGCATTGCTCTGCGATGTAAGTCAGTAATTTTTATCTCTGACTCTGCTTTAATCAAACTTGCTTCAGCTTCAGCTTCCGCTTTTGCAACACGCTTTATTTGCCATGGTTCAAATACCCCACCGATTGCAGATGAAACCTTTTCGATTAGCGTATTAGCGGGCTTAGAAAGCTCACCGAGATTAACTAGTGATGTTGAATTATCGTCTGACATTATTTATACCTAACGCTTTTAGCGAGAATGCCGCCTAAAATAAATGGGATCAGAGTTAACTTTTTGAGGGAGTTGATTGGTGCGTTTTGATTGGCTTTTCATTCCCTGAATGGCGTCGTCGATGTTTGATTCGAGTTGGCCTAACTATGTCCTTGATTGGTGATACTTTAATCTATCTTATGGTTGGCATTCAACATGTCACTTCACATTTTAATGCGCTTTTTTCTCTAAAAATAATAACTTGTATCAGTAAGCAACAAATGCCGCCAAATCGAAGAGACGTTTAGACACCAGTGTAAACAGGTTTTTGGCCCTCGGCGGCATGGACGCCGCCGTGGAGCGTATAGGGATATATTCACAGCGTGCCAAAAACGTGTTTACACATTCCCCCGCCGGGGAGGCGATAAATAACAGTGAAGGTACGACCTTCAATCCCCTACTAAATCCCCATGCAGCCAAAAGCTCAACGCCTATTCCCCAACCGCTTGCCCGTGCGCCCCAAACACGGGCAATAAAAAACCCCGTATTCTCATACGGGGTTTTTCCACTGCGAATTCAAAGCTTAATCTTTATGCTCTGGATCCCTATCCATGTTCTCAGTATTCTCTAACCACAAGGCGTTAATAATACCGAAAGAACACGCCAGCAAAATGCCTAATATCCAAGCAAAATACCACATAATGTCGGCTCCTATTAGTAAAGTGACGTCTTGTTGTCTTCGATGTAGCTACGGCTTAAGCGACCAAACATCTTGAAGTAAGTCCAGATGGTGTAGCTTAGCACGATAGGTACGAAAATAGCGGCCGCCCAAGTCATGACCGTTAGGGTCATGTGACTGGCTGTCGCATCCCACATAGTCAGGCTCACGTTAGGCTCAAGTGAAGATGGCATCACGAATGGGAACATTGCTGCACCACAAGTTAGAATCACCATAGCCACTGCCAGCGAGCTGAACAGGAAGGCAAAGCCAGAGCGGTTAAAGCGGCTCGCCAGTAGCGCCAGTATCGGCATAGCAACACCCAAGATAGGGAACAGCATAGTCACTGGATACTTGTCGTAGTTAGCCAGCCATGCGCCCGCCTCTACGGCAACCGTCTTAAGAGCTGGGTTAGATGCACCGTGGGTGTCGATAGTCGAGGTAATCACATAACCGTCGATACCATTGGCTAACCAAACGCCCGCCAGGGTAAAGAGCACAGCGACTAAAGCCGCAGCCACTTGGGTAGCTGTCGCCGCACGAACGCGCAGCTCGCCTTCTGTCTTCATCTGTAACCAAGAGGCGCCTTGCATGATGATCATAGATACGCTCACCAGGCCGGCCAGCAGACCGAATGGATTGAGCAGACCAAGCAGACCACCGTGGTAAGTTGCACGCAGGTACTCGTCAAAGTTAAACGGTACACCTTGTAGCAGGTTACCAAAGGCAACACCTATGATGAGTGGGGGTACGAAGCCACCCACAAACAGCGCCCAATCCCAGGTCTTACGCCATCTTGGATCCTCGATTTTAGAACGGTAGTCGAAACCCACAGGACGCAGGAACAAGGCAAACAGCACCAACATCATGGCGACATAGAAGCCAGAGAAGGATACCGCATACACCATAGGCCAGGCAGCGAACAGGGCGCCACCTGCGGTGATCAACCATACTTGGTTGCCATCCCAATGGGGGGCAATAGAGTTAATCATAATACGGCGTTCGGTATCGTCCTTACCTATGATAGGTAGCAAGGCACCTACGCCCATGTCAAAACCGTCGGTAACGGCGAATCCGATGAACAGCACACCAATCAGCGCCCACCAGATAAATCTTAATATTTCATAATCAAACATAATGAGATCTCCGGCTTAAGCTTCTAGATTTTCAAAGTGATAGCGGCCCGTCTTAAGACTACTCGGTCCCTTACGTGCAAACTTGATCATCAGGTAAAGCTCAATCACCAACAGGACTGTGTAGAACAGCGTGATAGAGATGATACTGAACCATAGATCCGCCACCGTTAGGCTAGAAGCTGACATGAAGGTTGGCAGCACCTCAGAGATGGTCCAAGGCTGACGACCGTATTCGGCGACGAACCAACCACACTCGATGGCAATCCAAGGCAGTGGTAGGCTGTATAGCGCGGCCTTAAGTACCCATGGCTTCTCTTCGATCTGATGACGTGTACTCTGCCAGAAGGCAGCAGCAAACACGAACAGCATGACAACCCCCAGGCCAACCATCACACGGAAGCTCCAGAACATAGGCGCAACCGATGGAATAGAATCTTTAGCCGCGGCCTTGATCTGCTCTTCGGTAGCATCAACTACATTGTCTGTGTAACGCTTAAGCAGCAAACCATAACCCAGGTCGACTTTCGCCTCTTCAAACGCTGCACGAAGCTCTGGCGTTTCGTTGCCGGCACGTAGCTCGGTCAACATGGCGTACGCCTTCATGCCTTTACGGATACGCTCTTCGTGTTCAACGATTAGGTCACGAATACCGGTAACCTCTTCATCGAGAGAACGAGTCGCGATGATACCCATAGCATATGGGATCTTAATGGCATAATCTGTGTGCATGGTTTCCTGATTTGGGAAACCAACGGCAGTAAAGGCCGCAGGAGCAGGTTCAGTGTGCCATTCGGCTTCGATAGCCGCGAGCTTAACGCGCTGCGCCTCACCCACCTTATAGCCAGACTCATCACCCAGTACGATAACCGACAGGATAGACGCCATACCGAAACTTGCTGCGATAGCAAAAGAGCGACGGGCAAATGGCAGGTCACGCTTTTTGAGGATGTAGTATGAGCTGATGGCCAGTACAAACATGGCGCCAGCCACATAACCAGAAGCCACAGTGTGAACAAACTTCACCTGAGCAACAGGGTTAAACAAGACTTCTGCGAAGCTTGTCATCTCCATACGCATGGTTTCGTAATTGAACACGCTACCCACAGGGTGTTGCATCCAACCGTTAGCGACCAGGATCCACAGCGCAGACATGTTAGAGCCCAGCGCCACCAGCCAGGTAACCGCCAAGTGTTGACGCTTACTGAATCTGTCCCAACCGAAGAAGAACATACCCACTAGGGTCGATTCCAGGAAGAAGGCCATCAAACCTTCAATAGCCAGCGGTGCTCCGAAGATGTCACCAACATAGTGCGAATAGTATGACCAGTTAGTACCAAACTGGAACTCCATCGCCAAACCTGTGGTAACACCCAGGGCAAAGTTAATACCAAATAGCTTACCCCAGAACTTGGTCATATCTTTGTAGATCTGCTTATTGGTCATCACATAGAGTGATTCCATAATGGCCAGCAAGAACGCCAGCCCCAAGGTCAAAGGTACAAACAAGAAGTGATACATAGCCGTCAGCGCAAACTGCAAGCGCGAGAGCTCTACAACCTCTTCAACAATCATCAGTGACTCCTTAGGTGGTGCGATCATTCTTCAAGGTAAGATCCCCATCAACCCTGAAAAATGCCTAATTAGGAATTTTATCATTCAAGTAATTTGTCAGACCTGAATCTCACAAACCGCCAAAATTAAACTTTTTGCCTTTCTCAAACGTCTCTGACGCTCAAAAAAGCACGCTTACCAACAATTTCGAGACAGGGCTCACAAAACCCAACACTTTTTGAACACGCATCTCAAAAATCAGCCAGCACAATCAATTTAAATTATTTTTTTCAGAAACTTACATTAAGGCGTACCAAACGTACCCTGGCCATTTTATACCATTCAAATTTGATTCAAATCAATCAATCCCGGCGGGGATAGTGGGTTTTGCGGACAGCGCCACACTTCACCCCGCAACACGCTTGCCTAAATACCAAAAACGTGATAGGGGAAAATATAACCAAGATAAAACCAATAGTTTCTACACATTTAAACCAAATTCACATCAAACCCAACATTTAACAAGTTTTAACAAATCCTGAGTTAATATATCTCAACACAAAAAGAAGGAAAGCAAAATAAAATAACATTAAAAACATATAGTTAAAAAATCAAAGCAGCTAAAACCACAACCAAACCAAGCTTTATTAATTAGAATAACTAATGATTAGCTCTAATTTTAATCGTTTGTCGACAAGAGCACATTTGCTTACTATATCCCTGTGTTAAGGAGACGCCTCAATCAACCCGGTGACGTAGCCCGGTAGGCCAAGACTCCGCTCACATCATTAATCACTGTGTGGAGAATCCAATATGAAAAACCTATTTGAACGTCTAGTTAACTGCTACAAGCGCACTTTTGTTGAACTCTATACTGCAAGAGAGTTGTAAATAGCGCTTCTGCCCTAATTACTTGAAGTTTTGTTAGCGCAAAACGGCCACCGTTTTCTCCTCGAAAGCGGTGGCTTTTTACTATCTAACGCATCATTACTGTTGGTTTGAATTTAGTTTAGCAGAAGCTAAATAAATGAAGAGCTAAATTCCTCCTTTTCACCTTTAGTTAGCTAATGCCCTACTTTGCTGGCACTTAAGGTAAAAACTCTAATAAAGTCGTTTTTATTGCTATTTAGTAGTTCAAGATGTAGTGATATACAAATAAGTGCATGTATATAAGACGGTTTAATCTACCACTTTATGGCTATAAAAAAAGGGCCTCGAAATTTCGAGGCCCTTTTTGTGTCACTATACTGAGCTGACTTAGGTTAGCCTAATTTAGCTCTGACGTTTCTGAACATTCTCATCCATGGGCTATCTTCGCCCCACTCGTCAGGATGCCATGAGTTAGCAACGGTTCTAAATACGCGCTCTGGGTGTGGCATCATAATAGTCACACGACCATCAGTGCTACAGATCCCTGTCAGTGCATTCGGTGAACCGTTAGGGTTCTCTGGGTACTGAGTCGCTATTTGGCCATGGCCATCGACGAAACGCAGTGCGATAGTACCAGAGGCTTCTGCGGCGGCTAGCGCCTCAGGCGATGCGAACTCGGCGCGACCTTCACCGTGAGACACAGCGATCGGCATACGTGAGCCTTCCATGCCTTCAAAGAAAAGTGACGGACTCTTCTGCACTTCAACCAGGCTGAAACGTGCCTCGAAGCGCTCAGAGCGATTACGCACGAAGTGTGGCCAATGCTCAGTACCTGGAATGATATCTTTCAGGTTAGAGAGCATCTGACAACCGTTACACACACCAAGGGCAAAACTGTCGCTGCGCTCAAAGAACTGACTAAACTGTTCACGGGCACGGGCATTAAACAGAATCGACTTAGCCCAACCTTCACCGGCGCCTAGTACGTCACCGTAAGAGAAGCCACCACAGGCCGCCAGGCCCTGGAACTCTTCTAGGCTGATACGGCCAGAGAGGATATCAGACATGTGAACGTCGCGGCTCTCGAAACCTGCGCGATCGAAGGCCGCAGCCATCTCAAGGTGTGAGTTAACCCCTTGCTCGCGCAGAATCGCCACCTTAGGTGCAGCACCCTTGAGAATGTAAGGCGCGGCAATGTCTTCACTTGGATCGAACTTGAGATCCACCGTCAGACCTGGCGCGTCGGCCACCTGCTTAAGCTTAAACTCTTCCTCTGCACACTCTGGGTTATCACGCATCGCCTGCATGCGGTAAGTGGTTTCGGCCCAGATGGTACGCAGCTCGGTACGAGACTCGGCCAATACCTCATTCGATGCGTCGCGAATGATAATGCTGTCACCGGCTACCGGCTTAGCAACGACGTGACAAGTCACACCGGCCGCTTGATATTGCGCCTTGATCGCTTCGCTATCGGCGGCACGTACCTGAATGACGGCGCCCAGCTCTTCGTTAAACAGACGCTCTAGGTGAGTGCCCGTAAGCGCGCTGAGATCCACATCTAAACCTGTGTTGCCGGCAAAGGCCATCTCAACCAGAGTCGTGAACAAACCACCGTCACTACGGTCGTGATAAGCCAGTAGCGCCTTATCGGCCACCAGCGACTGAGTCACCTCGAAGAAGCCACGCAGCAGCGCCGCATCGGCTAAATCTGGCGCCTTGTCGCCGAGCTGACCATAAACCTGCGCCAGACATGAGCCACCCAGACGCTGTTCACCCTGACTTAAGTCAACCAGTAACAGCTCGGTGTCACCCTTATCGCTTCTCAGCTCAGGGGTTACCGTCTTACGAATATCTTGCACCGCACCAAAGGCTGTGATCACCAGCGACATTGGCGAGGTTACCGCCTTCTCTTCGCTACCATCTTGCCAGGCGGTCTTCATCGACATCGAGTCTTTACCCACTGGGATGGTGAGATCCAGCTCAGGACATAACTCTTCACCCACGGCCTTGACCGCTTCATACAGACCGGCATCTTCACCAGGGTGACCTGCCGCTGACATCCAGTTGGCCGACAGCTTGATGCGCTTAAGCGAACCAATATCACTGCCCGCGATGTTCATAATAGACTCGGCCACCGCCATGCGCGCCGAGGCGCCAAAGTCTAGCAGTGCCAATGGCGTACGCTCACCCATAGACATAGCTTCACCCGTGTATGAGTCAAAGCTTGATGCGGTCACGGCGCAATCGGCGACTGGCACCTGCCAAGGGCCGACCATCTGGTCGCGATTCACCAAACCGGTAACCGTGCGGTCACCGATAGTGATCAGGAAGGTCTTCTCGGCGACAGTTGGCAGACGCAGTACGCGGCGCACCGCTTCTTTTAGCTCAATGGTCTCTTGTGCCAGGGCTGGCGAATCAGCCTTTTGTGACACGACGTCACGGCTCATCTTAGGCGCCTTGCCTAATAGCACTTCCAGCGGCAGGTCGATCGGCTTGTTGTCGAAGTGCTCGTCTGACAGAGTCAGATGACGCTCTTCGGTCGCCTCACCAACAACGGCAAATGGCGCGCGCTCACGCTCACAGATGGCAGTAAATAACTCAAGATTTTCCGGCGCAACAGACAAGACATAACGCTCTTGCGACTCGTTACACCAGATCTCCAGCGGGCTCATGCCTGGCTCGTCTGACGGTACGTTACGCAGCTCGAAACGGCCACCACGTCCACCATCGTCAACCAGTTCAGGGAAGGCGTTCGACAGACCACCTGCGCCCACATCGTGAATAAATTGGATCGGGTTATCTTCACCCATCTGCCAGCAGCGATCGATCACTTCCTGACAGCGACGCTCCATCTCTGGGTTGTCACGTTGTACCGAGGCAAAGTCGAGATCTTCACTTGATTGGCCTGAAGCCATTGAAGATGCCGCGCCGCCGCCCAGGCCGATATTCATCGCAGGGCCACCAAGTACGATAAGCTTGGCACCAACGGTGATCTCACCTTTTTGGACATGCTCTTCGCGGATATTCCCCAGGCCACCAGCCAGCATAATGGGCTTATGGTAACCACGTACTTCGACACCGTTGTGGCTCGACACTTCCTGCTCGTAGGTACGGAAGTAACCCAAAAGAGCCGGACGACCAAATTCGTTGTTAAATGCCGCGCCGCCCAGTGGGCCTTCGGTCATGATGTCCAGCGCTGTAACGATACGATCTGGCTTACCGTAATCTCCTTCCCATGGCTGAACAAAACCAGGGATCTTAAGGTTAGATACGCTAAAGCCTGTCAGACCCGCCTTTGGCTTAGAACCACGACCGGTTGCGCCTTCATCACGGATCTCACCACCTGAACCTGTGGCCGCACCTGGGTATGGGCTAATCGCTGTCGGGTGGTTGTGTGTCTCCACCTTCATCAGGATATGCATCGGCTCGGTGTGATAAGCATAAACACCATTTGGCTCTGGGAAGAAACGACCGGCAACAGAACCTTCCATTACGGCAGCGTTATCTTTATAGGCAGATAGCACGTGGTCCGGGGTCTTTTCAAAGGTGTTTTTAATCATCTTGAACAATGATTTAGGCTGCACTTCGCCATCGATGGTCCAGTCGGCATTGAAGATTTTGTGACGACAGTGCTCTGAGTTTGCCTGGGCAAACATCATCAATTCAACATCGTTAGGGTTACGGCCCAAACGAGTAAAGTTTTCAACCAGATAGTCAATTTCATCCGGCGCCAGGGCTAAGCCTAACTTTAGGTTAGCGGCCTCGAGCGCTGCCTTGCCTTCACCCAGCACATCGACGCTGGTGAAGACCGCAGGCTCGGTGCGGGCAAACAGACTGGCAGCCTGTTCGAAATCAGACAGGATCACTTCGACCATACGGTCGTGTAGTAAACCGACTAACTGTTTTTGTTGAGACTCATCCAGATTATCGGCCTGAACATAGTAGGCAATGCCGCGCTCCAGGCGCTTAACCTTATTCAAACCACAGTTATGTGCGATATCGGTCGCTTTCGACGACCATGGAGAGATGGTGCCCGGACGTGGCGTCACGAAATACAAAGTGCCTTGAGGCGCATGTGCTTCGATTGCAGGTCCATAGGTTAACAACTTGGCTAGCTGCTGGGTTTCACCAGCATCCAACGCCTCTGTCAAATCGGCTAAATGAATGAACTCAGCATAGATGTCCTGTACAGGAAGCGCCGCACTCTTACAGGCTTCCATTAACTTTTGAACTCTAAACGCTGATAATGCAGGGGCTCCGCGGATGATCTCCATCACGTCTATTCACCTTATTAATTATAATTGCAGGGTCAGATCTGGCGCTATTATAGGGAAATGTGGGGCACAAATCATCCGTAGAGTCGCTTCAAAACCGAGTTTCCCTCGATTTATTATCACCATAGCGCGAAAACAGCTTTACGTAACAAAGAAACTGGCGCGGCCCTAATTTCATGCCCCATAATTAAGCTGCCAGAAAGCAAAAATCATCCAACAAATATAAGCCATTCACGGCCGAAAAAATCGTCATTATTGCGTTTGTTCACCTTGTGATATAATCGTCGGCCGCGTTTTATAAAACGGATTAAAAAATAGTAACTTAATGAGAGTTTTCCTGCTGATTCTATTCTGTGTTTCGCTACTGACTGGCTGTCAGGGCGAGCGCGTGGACGCAGCAAAAGTCTCTACGCCTGCACCGAAAACGCAACTTAATGTCGGCACCCTCTATGGCGCGCAGATCTATGTCACCACGGGTCAGGGCGTAGCCGGCTTCGACTATGAGATGGCTGAGCGATTTGCCAACCATCAGGGGCTAGAGCTCAATATGCAGCCCTACTCCACCATAGGCGAGCTCTACCGCGCCATGCAAGCAGGTGAGATAGATCTTATCGCCGCGGGGCTGGGCGATACCCAAAGCCGACGCGAACAGTTTAGACTCGGCCCACCGCTCTATTATGTTAATCAGGTATTGGTCTACAAGCAGGGGGTAAAATACCCTACAGATATCAGCCAGCTTGATGACAACATTACGGTGATCTCTGACTCCTCCTTTATCGAGACGCTGGCGGATCTGCAAAAGCTCTACCCTGAGCTGGTGTGGGATCAGCATGGCGACAAAGACAGCGAAGAGCTGCTGGCGATGATCGCCCGTGATGAGATCAGCTATACCATCGCCGACTCAACCACCTTTGAGATCAATCGCCGCTACATGCCTGAGCTTAGAGCCGGCCCTGTGCTAAGAGAGGAACAAGCGGTAGTCTGGCTGTTACCGCCCACAGGTAGCGATCAACTGATGAGCGATCTGCTGAGCTTCTGGCATCAAGAAAAACGCGCCGGCACTCTGGCTCACCTCAATGAGAAATATTTCGCCCATGTGAAGCGCTTCGATTATGTCGATACCCGCGCCTTCCTGCGCGCCATAGATACTAAGCTGCCCAAATATCGCGACGACTTTGTCCATTATGCTGGCGATCTCGACTGGCGCAAGCTGGCAGCGACCGCCTATCAGGAATCCCACTGGAATCCCAATGCCCGCTCGCCGACCGGGGTACGCGGCCTGATGATGCTCACCCTGCCGACAGCAAAACAGATGGGGATCGATAACCGTCTCGACCCTGAGCAGAGCATACGCGGCGGCGCTAAATACTTAAGCGACATCCTCAATCGCCTGCCGGAATCAATCCCGGAAAATCAGCGGATGTGGTTTGCCCTGGCGTCATATAACATAGGCTATGGTCATGTGGAAGATGCCCGCAAGCTGGCACAGTCTATGGGACTTAACCCCAGTGCCTGGCGGGACCTAAAAAAAGTTCTGCCCCTGCTACAGAAGCGTAAATATTACAAACATACCCGCTATGGCTATGCCAGAGGTAGCGAGGCAGTGCATTATGTGGATAACATCAGACGTTATTACGACACCCTAGTGTGGATTGACAACCAGCATCAGGAATTACAAGATGACATAATGGAAGCGCAACAACAAACGGCCGAAAAGCAATCACAAAGCGAGATTTCCGGAGCACAGCCCGAGTAAAAGTCACAGGCTTGTGGTATAGAAGAGTGATAGGCCTAGAGGAGGTTCAAAATGAGAAAAAAATCCTTAAACAATCTGTCTTCACGGCGACGCACGCTACTTAAGATACGCCATCAACACACGATAAACCGACAGAAGCAGTTCTTCACCTTTATCAAGCAGCCCAGCAGCGATAATTCACTGGACTAGGCTAATTTAAGCAAACGTTAGCTAAACAACAAAAACAAGGGCTTATTGCCCTTGTTGCTTTTCTGCCTGCTTCAAGGCCTTCTTCTCTTTACGTCGGCGGCGAAAAAAAGCACTAAGCTGCTCACCGCACTCTGTTGCGAGTACCCCTGAGGTGACACTCAGCTGATGATTAAAGGCGCTGTTTCGCACCAGATCCAACACACTTCCGGCAGCGCCAGTTTTAAGATCATCGGCGCCATACACCAGACGGCCGATTCTGGCGTGCACCATAGCGCCGGCGCACATGGCGCAAGGCTCTAGGGTGACATACAAGGTGGTATCGAGCAGACGATAATTCTCCACCATCTGCCCCGCGGCGCGAATACACTCCATCTCGGCGTGAGCACTGGCATCATGACGACAGATGCTGAGGTTATAGCCAGTTGCTATCACCTTATCATCCTTAACCAGCAGGGCGCCGACCGGCACCTCGCCTTGCAGCTCAGCCTCGGCCGCCAGCGCCATGGCTTGACGCATATAGTCTTCATCTTTTAGCGCCTGTTCATCCAGGCTGACTGGGGTTTCCAATGGGTTACTCATCTTTGTCGATCTTTGGTCACTGACGCTATTAGGATAATGGCCTGTGTCAGAAATGTCTCTTAGATAAAAAAGGGGCATATCACTATGCCCCTTCCATTATTGCTTACAAGCTATCGCAGGATTATTCCCACTCGATAGTTGCCGGTGGCTTACCTGAGATATCGTAAACCACACGAGAGATACCGTCGATCTCATTGATGATGCGGTTTGACACTCTGCCAAGGAAATCATATGGCAGGTGCGCCCAATGCGCCGTCATAAAGTCGATGGTCTCTACCGCACGTAGCGATACAACCCAGTCGTACTTACGGCCATCACCCATTACACCTACGCTGCGCACAGGCAAGAAGACGGTAAAGGCTTGACTCACCTTGTTGTACAGATCGGCTTTATGCAGCTCTTCGATGAAGATGGCATCGGCACGGCGCAGTAGATCGCAGTACTCTTTCTTCACTTCACCCAGTACACGTACCCCCAGACCTGGTCCAGGGAATGGGTGACGGTAAAGCATGTTATAAGGCAGGCCAAGTTCCAGACCTATCTTACGTACTTCATCTTTAAACAGCTCACGCAGCGGCTCAACCAGACCCAGCTCCATATCATCTGGCAAACCGCCGACGTTATGGTGTGACTTGATCACATGGGCCTTACCTGTGGCACTGCCTGCCGATTCGATAACATCTGGGTAGATGGTGCCTTGGGCCAGCCACTTGGCGTTCACACACTTACGTGACTCTTCATCGAAGATATCGACAAATACCTTGCCGATGATCTTACGCTTGGCTTCTGGCTCGGCTTCACCGGCCAGGGCGTCGAGGAAACGGTTCTCGGCGTCCACATGAACGATGTTGAGACCGAAATGGTCGCCAAACATCTCAAGTACCTGGTCGGCTTCGTTTAGGCGCAGCAGACCGTTATCAACAAACACACAGGTCAGTTTGCTGCCAATAGCACGGTGCAGCAGCATGGCCACCACCGATGAGTCAACACCACCAGATAGACCTAGGATAACCTCGTCATCCCCAACCTGCTCCTTGATACGGGCAACCGCGTCTTCGATGATAGAAGAAGGTTTCCAGTTGGCTTCACATTGGCAGATATCCAGGGCGAAATGCTCAAGCATACGCTTACCCTGACGGGTGTGAGTCACTTCTGGGTGGAACTGAACACCGTAGAAACGCTTCTCTTCGTTGGCCATTGCCGCGTAAGGACAAGTATCTGTCTTAGCCACAGTCACGAAACCTTCAGGGATCTCAGAAACCTTATCGCCATGACTCATCCAGACGTCAAGCAGCGCCTTGCCGCTATCGCTGACCGCATCTTCGATGCTCTTGAACAGCTCTGAAGGAGACTGTATTTCAATCTGGGCATAACCGAATTCGCCTTCGCCAATCCCCTGGATCACCTTGCCGCCCAGCTGCTCTGACATGGTCTGCATACCGTAGCAGATCCCCAGTACAGGCACGCCTGCATTAAAGACATATTCAGGAGCACGAGGTGAGTTGTCGGCAGTGACACTCTCTGGGCCACCGGCCAGAATAATACCGTTAGGCGCAAAGCCCTTGATCTGCTCTTCAGACACATCCCAGGCCCAAAGCTCACAGTAAACACCGATCTCACGGATACGGCGGGCAATCAATTGCGTGTACTGAGATCCAAAATCGAGAATGAGGATCTTATGATCATGAATGTTGCTCATGCTTTACCTTTTATCTTTCAGATTTTTCGCCAATGTTCGACATTTATCGATACCTGGCTTAAGAAAAGGCAGTGTATTTTTCAATGACACTGCCTGATTTCAATAATTAAGAACGGCTACGATAGTTAGGCGCTTCTTTGCTGATGGTCACATCATGGACGTGGGATTCACCCATACCCGCCGAGGTCACCTTCACAAACTCCGCCTTCTCGTTAAGATCTTTAATAGTAGGACAACCTGTGAGGCCCATGCATGAACGCAGGCCACCCATGTACTGGTGGATGATCTCTTTTAGCTTACCCTTGTATGGTACGCGACCTTCAATACCCTCAGGTACCAGTTTGTCGGCGGCGTTATCGCTTTGGAAGTAACGGTCAGAAGAACCTTGCGTCATGGCGCCCAGTGAGCCCATGCCACGATAAGACTTATAAGCACGACCATTGTATAGCTCAGTTTCACCTGGCGCCTCGTCGGTACCGGCAAACATTGAACCTGCCATGATGCATGATGCTCCTGCGGCCAGCGCTTTAGCTAAGTCGCCTGAGAAGCGGATACCGCCATCGGCGATAACAGGAATATCCAGATGCTTAACCGCTGCGGCGGCATCTGATACTGCGGTGATTTGCGGCACGCCCACACCAGTGACGATACGAGTGGTACAGATAGAGCCTGGGCCAATACCCACCTTAACGGCGTTCACACCGGCTTCAACCAGTGCCAGCGCACCTTCCGCTGTCGCCACGTTACCGCCAACAATCTGTAGTTCTGGGTACTTAGCGCGGGTGTCACGAATACGCTGCAGTACACCTTCAGAGTGGCCGTGAGAAGAATCGATAAGCAACACGTCGATACCGGCTTTTACCAGTGCATCGACACGCGCTTCGTTACCGGCACCAGCACCGACAGCGGCACCAACACGCAAGCGACCAAACTCGTCTTTACAAGCGTTTGGCTTCTCTTCTGCTTTTTGGAAATCTTTTACGGTAATAAGACCTTTGAGTCTAAAGTCAGCGTCAACCACCAGGACTTTCTCGACGCGGTGAGCATGCATCAACTTCTGCACTTCATCCAGCGGAGTGCCTTCTGGTACGGTTACTAGGCGCTCTTTAGGCGTCATCACCTGGTCAACGGTACGAGACCAATCGGTAATGAAGCGCACATCACGACCTGTGATGATACCCACCAACTCATTGGCTTCATCGACTACAGGATAACCGGCAAAGCCGTTTTTCTCCGTCAACACTTTCAGTTGCTCAAGTGTGGTATTTGGCGTGACCGTTACAGGTTGCTGAACGATACCGGCTTCATAGATCTTCACTTGGCGAACTTGCTCGGCCTGCTGCTCTATGCTCATATTTTTATGGATAAAACCAATACCACCTTCCTGTGCCATCGCAATGGCAAGGCGCGCTTCAGTCACGGTATCCATGGCTGCAGACACAATTGGCATATTGAGTTCTATCTTTTGGGTTAAACGAGTCTTGAGAACGGCAGTGTTAGGGAGTACGGTCGAGTGTGCAGGAACAAGCAACACATCATCAAAGGTTAGTGCTTCTTTTTTTAAACGTAGCATGGCAACATCTCCCCATGTAGGTGATATAAGAGGTAAAATATTGCGGCGGGATTATACCTTGCATATTGGGCTTGGTAAATGGAAAATAGTAAAAAAGTCGCTTTAGTTGCAAAATATCTATGAAAATGCCGAAAAATAATGTTTACACCGTCTCGCGCCTCAATGGCGAAGTCAGGCAATTGCTCGAAGGTGAACTGGGTAAAGTCTGGCTTGAAGCAGAAATATCCAATTTTTCGGCCCCTAGTTCAGGCCATTGGTATCTCACCTTAAAAGATAATTATGCCCAAATCCGCGCCGCCATGTTTAAGGGACGCAACCGCGCTGTCACCTTTCGTCCGGCCAATGGTCAACAGGTATTAGTTAAGGGCGCCATCAGCGTCTACGAGCCCAGAGGCGATTATCAACTGATTATCGACTCCATGTTACCCGCAGGTGATGGCCTACTCGCCCAGCAATATGAAGCCCTTAAACTGAAGCTGGCCGCTGAAGGACTTTTTTCTGCCGACACTAAGCGACCATTACCAAGCAATATTCAGCGTATCGGCGTGGTTACCTCGGCTACAGGTGCCGCCATCAGAGATGTTCTCCATGTGCTTAAACGGCGTGATCCCTCCATTGAGGTGATTATCTATCCAAGCCAGGTACAGGGGGAACATGCCGACAAATCGTTATGTCACGCCATCATGCAGGCTAACGACAGGATGGAAGTCGATGTATTGCTGCTCACCCGAGGGGGCGGATCCCTGGAAGATCTCTGGAGCTTTAACAGCGAGGCCTTGGCTCATACCATCTACAACAGCGCACTACCTGTGGTCTCGGCGGTGGGTCATGAAGTGGATACCACCATCAGCGATTATGTGGCCGACCTACGTGCCCCAACCCCTTCGGCGGCGGCTGAGCTGCTGTCCCAAGATGCCTTAAGTAAGGCTGATAAGCTCAAGATGGCCATGACCCGCCTCAGGCAGGGCTGGCAGCATTACGGCCTCAAAAAGGCGCAGCGCTTTTCGCAACTCGAACATAGACTACAACGACAAGATCCCAAGCGCCGCTTACAAGTGTATGAGCAACGCTTCGATGAGATGCAGCTTAAGCTTTGCGCCGCGCTAAATTCAAAATTACATAAACTAGAGCGTAACCAACAACAGCTACACGCTAGATTACATCGGGTCTCACCCAGCCATCAGCTCGCCTTGGCCAGCAACCGCCTAACCAACCAGGAGCAAAGACTGCATAGCGCCATGCAAGCAAGGCTTAACGATGCCCAGCGCTCCCTAGAATATGCTTCCCATCAGCTAGAAACCGTCAGCCCCTTAGCGACCCTAAGCCGTGGCTACAGCATCACCTTAGATGCCAAGGGCAAGGTACTACAGCGCTGCTCAGATGTTAGAGCGGGCGATCGCCTCACCACTAAGCTGCTCGATGGCGAAGTGTACTCTACGGTCAATTGAGTCAGGTTAAGATCAAAAAACGCCCTTGCGGGCGTTTGAGTCAGACAGTGAAACTTTTACTTTCTCGGGCCAACCGGCACCATGATATGAGCATAGGGCGTGCCCTTCCACATCACATAGGGACCTCCCGCATAGGGATCGGTTGGAAGACTGTCGAGTAATGCCTGATCAGGCATGATGATCATCAGGTGCGGGCCTTCAACAATCCATTGATTATCTTGGGTTTCGCCTTCGGCGTAGGGATCTGTGTTGCTCGCTCCACCATCACCAGCCAGCATGTAGGAGATACCTACCGCCTTGGCTTGAAACGGCTTCTTGTTACTCCAGGCATCGGCCCACTCCATCCAGGGGCCATCCATACACATAGGCGCCGTACCTTTTAAGCTTGGTGGCGTTGGAAAGCAGGTATAGTTGCTGCTGCCTTGTTGCAGGACATTCTTGTCCCAATCCATCACTGTGACCTTATCCCTCAGGGTCGGCGGAGCGGCGCTGAGAGCATCCGCCAATAAGGCCTGTTTATCTGCTGCTTGAGCGGCGCTAGCCAAAAATGCCAGAAAAATAGCAAGCAACAGGGGTTGTTGGTGTTTCATAACATATCCTTAGGTGAGTTTAACTACCTTAAATACTGCACTTTAAGTATAGTCGCCATCAACACAAAGACTCACCAAAACCAACTATTACAGCATGTAAAACCAGGAATCAATCGCAAAGTAGCAAAATGCACCAAAAAACTCTACCAACGATTTTAAACAATCAGGCATGACCAATAAAAAAGGCCAGCACAATGGCTGACCTTAGATAACGACAAGGAAGATTACTTCTTCTTGTCTTTGATGTGGCTCATCATACGCTTACGACGACGCTCCTGACTCACAGTCAACTTCTTAGTGTTGAGGCCATCGAACGGGTTGCCCCCTTCCTGGAAGCGCACCTGAATTGGCGTCCCCATCACCTTGAGCGAGCGGCGATAGTAGTTCATCATGAAGCGCTTGTAAGAGTCCGGCAGCTTCTTCACCTGATTACCATGGATCACCACGATAGGCGGGTTATATCCGCCAGCATGAGCGTACTTAAGCTTCACTCGGCGACCGTTAACCAATGGCGGCTGATGATCTTCCTGCGCCATCTGCATGATGCGGGTCAGCATTGAAGTGCTGACGCGGCGAGTCGCACTCTCGTACGCTTCCTGCACAGATTCAAACAGATGCCCCACCCCAGTGCCATGTAACGCCGAGATGAAGTGAATACGGGCAAAATCGATAAAGCCCAAACGACGGTCGAGCTCGCTCTTCACCCGCTCTTTAATTTCTTGATCGATACCGTCCCACTTGTTGACGGCGATCACCAGCGCGCGACCTGCGTTCAGGGCAAAGCCCAGCAGGCCAAGATCTTGCTCGGCGATCCCTTCACGGGCATCGACCACCAAGAGCACCACGTTGGCATCTTCCACCGCTTTAAGGGTCTTGATCACCGAAAACTTCTCAACGGTTTCATGTACCTTGCTACGACGACGCACACCGGCAGTGTCGATAATCACATATTCCTGGCCATCGCGTTCCAGTGGAATATAGATGCTGTCACGCGTCGTACCTGGCTCGTCATACACGACAACGCGCTCTTCGCCCAGGATACGGTTAGTCAGCGTCGACTTACCTACGTTTGGCTTACCGATAATCGCCAGTTTGATCGGCAGATCCTGCAGACGCTTCTGTTCGGCTTCGGCTTCTTCCTCTGTGTACTCACGCTCGTCGCTTTCCTCATCGCCCTCATCGTCGCGGGTGAGTCCTAAAGCTTCGGCATAAGGGGTCAGAGCATATTCGATCATATTAGTCACGCCGCGCCCTTGGGCGGCGGCCATCTGGTAGACCTCACCCAATCCCAGCGCCCAAAACTCGGCGCAAGACGAATCGGCGTCGATACCATCGACCTTGTTAGCGACGACGAAGGTGGTTTTTTCACGGCGGCGCAGATGCTCGGCAATCGCCTCATCGGCAGCGGTCAAACCGGCGCGGGCGTCGGTTAAAAACAGCACCACATCGGCCTCTTCGATCGCCGCCAGCGACTGCTCAGCCATGCGGGTTTCGATACCCTCTTCGGTGCCATCGATACCACCGGTATCTACTACGATGAATTCATAACCAGATAGATGTGCACGACCATACTTACGATCCCGAGTCAGACCTGGGTAGTCAGCTACCAAGGCGTCTCTGGTGCGCGTAAGACGATTAAACAGGGTCGACTTACCTACGTTTGGTCGGCCAACCAAGGCCACAACTGGAATCATTTTCTTGCCTCTAATTTACAAATCTATCTGAATATCTTAAATAAAAAGCCCCCAGCACAAGGTCCAGGGGCTTTAAAAACTGTTAAAGCTCGCCTTAGGGAAGCGTAATTCTTGCTACCTTGCCATCGCGACTCTGGACGTAGATCTTATCATCTATTACCAGTGGCTGGCTAAACAAACCTGAATTATCCACTTCAACCCGCCCCACAAGCTTACCTGAGGCGCGATCGATGAAATGCAGATAACCTTCAAAATCTCCCACAACTAAATAGTCTTTATAGACCATAGGTGAGGTCAATTCACGGTTAGTCAGCTCGCTGTTGCTCCAGCTTTCCAGACCGTTGCGCTTGTCAACCGCGTAGATACGGCTGTGATCATCCACCAGATAAAGGTTCAGACCAGCAGAGTCCAACTCGTTGAAGCTTGAATACTTACGGCTCCAGACAATACGTCCGGTGCGTAGTTCCATCGACACCAGGTTACCATTGTAACTCACGGCATAGATGTTATCGCCCACGATCAGCGGCTTCATATCCACATCAGCCATGCGAGTAAACTCGTTACCGCCTTTGGGCGTATAGATAGGCTGTTCCCATGCGGCCTGACCATTGGCTTTCACTATCACAGCAACTTTGCCATCGGCAGTACCAACGAAGAAACCACCAGCTTCATAAGCCGCGGCGCCAGTGCCTCTAAGGGTCAGTGTCGGTAGCTTATTCTCATAGACCCAGAGCTTCTCGCCATTGTCGACATTGTAGGCTTCTAGGCTACCTGTACTGGTGTGAACCACGACCACATCTTCACCGACGGTCGGTGCCGATAACAGCTCACCGCCAGCAATAACATGCCAAATCATCTCGCCAGTTTCAGCATCGGCAGCAGCGAGCAAACCACTCTCACCGCCAAAAAACACCTTGTTACGAGCGGCGGTGATGCCAGAAGAGAGACGTGCGCCTTTATTTTTGGCCAGCGCCCGCTCTTTAAACCAGGAGCTGATATCAATAGACCACACCTGCTCGCCAGAGGCCTCATCATAGGCGGCCACTTCACCATGACGATCCATCACGAACAGCTTGTCGTATCGCACCGCCGGACGGATATTGGAGTAGTAATCTCCCACTCCCTTACCGACAGAGGTACTCCAGCTTACCTCAGGAAAGACACTTGCTTCGATCTCCGGCAGCGGACTGACCGGCTCTTCTTCGACATCATTGGAAGAACAGGCCGACAGCAAACCCAGGCTCAGGCTACACGCCAGTAATGTTTTGCACCAAGACTTCATGGGCAGCTTCCTTATGCCTTGTTCAGGTTATCTAGCTTCATCTGTAATGCTGGGCTTGAAGTCGCACCGCCATTATCTAGGGCTGATTGATAAGCGCTCTTGGCCTTGTCGGCTTCGCCTTGACGTACCAGGAAATCACCTTTTAACTCGTCGCGTTGTACGCTAAAGGCTGGGGTATTGATCTGCTCAAGGGTTGCCAGCGCAGTGGCCAACTGACCTTGCTCAGCTTGTACACGAGCAAGACGCAAAGCCGCCAGTGCCACAAGCCCCTCTTCTGGCTTGTCGGCCAGGATCTGCTTAAGCGCCTGCTCAGCCTTCTCCAGCTCACCGGCTTCTACAGCCGCTTTCGCTACGATCAGTTGTAACAAAGCTTGATAGCCTTGCTGGCTACCATGATCTTTAGCAAAGCTCTCGGCCGCAGCCAACATGCTTGAATCGGCCTTCACCGAATTGCTAATAGTTTGGAAAGCTTCAGAGGCTTGTTCCGCCTGAGCCATTTTATAATCTGAATAGTAGTTCCAGCTATACAGGCCACCCAGGCCCACTACTGCACCTATGACAATCGAGCTGCCATAGTCTTTCCAGAACTGTTTGATAGCATCGACTTGTTGTTCTTCTGTGCTATAAATTTCCACGTTTCTCTTCCTCTTTAAATCAGTTCTGCAACGTAAGCTGCTAACGAATCCTGTGCAACTAATTCTTGTTCTTTATCTTCGCGCAGATATTTCAGCGCCACCTGGCCATTAGCCAGTTCGGTTTCACCGATCACTATCGCGAGCTTAGCGCCACTCTTGTCGGCACGCTTCATCTGCTTCTTAAAGTTTCCGCCGCCACAATGGCTCATCACCTTGAGGCCGTCAACTTCTCTTAACTGCTGCGCCACCTTAATGGCAGCAACGCGGCAATCATCACCCATGGCGGTAACATAAACGTCAACCGGTCCAGATACGTCATCGGTCAGGCTGAGTGTTTCCAGCATCAGCACGATGCGCTCAAGTCCCATGGCAAACCCCACAGCTGGGGTATCTTTGCCACCAAGTTGACCAACCAGGCCGTCATAACGACCACCCGCCAAAACGGTCCCCTGAGCCCCTAAGCTATCGGTGACCCACTCGAATACTGTGCGGTTATAGTAATCTAAACCGCGCACCAGGCGAGGGTTAATTTCGTATTTGATGCCAACGGCATCAAGTAGTTCACATAAATGTGAAAAATGGCCGCGACTTTCTTCGCCCAGATAGTCCATCAGCGCTGGAGCATCTCCCAGAAGCGCCTGCACATCCGGGTTCTTGCTATCTAATACGCGCAGCGGATTAGAGTACATACGGCGCTGGCTGTCTTCATCAAGCTTCTCTTTATGCTGCTCGAGGAAAGCGACCAGGGCATCTCGGTAGGCGGCCCGCTCATCGGCATCACCTAAGGTATTCAGCTCGAGTTTGACATGCTCGCTGATCCCCAGTTTCTGCCACAGGCGAGCTGACATCATCAAGACTTCGGCATCGATATCGGCCGAGGCGATACCATAAACCTCAACACCAAACTGGTTAAATTGGCGGTAACGGCCCTTCTGAGGACGCTCATGACGGAACATAGGGCCCATATACCAGAGGCGCTGCTCTTGGTTGTACAGTAAACCATGCTCGTTACCCGCGCGTACGGTCGAGGCGGTGCCTTCAGGACGCAGAGTTAAGAGGTCGCCATTGCGGTCGGCAAAGGTATACATCTCTTTCTCGACAATGTCTGTCACTTCACCGATAGAACGTTTGAACAGGTCGGTACTCTCGACGATGGGGGTACGGATCTCGCTGTAACCATAGGCGGCTACGGTATCACGCAGCACGGCTTCTAATTTTTGCCATAGAGGGCTCTGGGTCGGCAGAATATCGTTCATTCCGCGAATCGCTTGAATCTGTTTTGCCACTGTATCAACTCGTCCGAATTTAGCTGTAAAAAATAAAAAAGCGCCTCGCATTATAGGCGCATCATCAATAAACGCAAAACCGGCGCTATGCGCCAGTGAGCTGCGCCACAAATGAAGTTATTCACCTCATCTTGTGCGCAGCAACTTACCCTTTATTCAGTGATATCTTTGGCGGCAATACGTGCGTCAACACTGGCCACCTTGGCGCGGATCTTTGCCTCAAGCTGATCGACAATATGTTCGTTGTCGAAACGCTCTTTTTGACGAACGCCATCGTCGTAGTAGCCACTCTTACGGTTGCCACCTGTCAGACCGATATCTGACACTAAGGCTTCGCCGGGACCATTGACCACACAGCCAATGATAGAGACGTCCATAGGGGTCACGACATCTTCTAAACGACGCTCTAGCTCGTTGACCGTGGCAATCACATCAAACTCCTGACGAGAACATGATGGACAGGCGATGAAGTTGATACCGCGTGAGCGAATTCGCAGCGATTTTAGGATATCGAAGCCAACTTTGATCTCCTCGACCGGGTCAGCCGCCAACGAGACTCGCAGGGTATCGCCTATCCCTTCGGCCAGCAACATGCCTAAGCCAACCGCGGATTTCACCGCGCCCGCGCGGGCACCACCAGCCTCAGTGATCCCAAGGTGCAGTGGCTGTTTAATCTGTTTGGCCAGCAAACGATAAGACTCTACCGCCAGGAAAACATCTGACGCCTTCACACTCACCTTAAACTGGTCGAAATTGAGTCTGTCGAGAATATCCACGTGACGCATAGCGGACTCTAGCAGCGCTTCGGGGGTTGGCTCCTTATACTTGTCCATCAGATCTTTCTCTAATGAACCACCGTTCACCCCGATGCGGATAGGAATATTCTTATCACGGGCGCATTCCACCACGTTGCGGATGCGCTCTTCGTTGCCTATGTTACCTGGGTTGATACGCAAGCAATCCACGCCATATTCAGCCACCTTTAATGCAATACGGTAATCGAAGTGAATATCGGCGATCAGCGGGATCTTAGTCTGTTGCTTGATGAGCTTAAACGCCTCGGCGGCGTCCATGGTAGGCACAGAGACACGTACAATATCGGCGCCAACATTTTCCAGCGCGCGGATCTGCGCGACTGTCGCCTCCACATCCGTGGTGCGAGTATTGGTCATAGATTGCACAGCGATGGGGGCACCATCACCAATAGGAACATCACCCACATAGATACGTGTCGAAGGGCGGCGGATGATTGGAGACTCGTTGTACATCTTTAATTCACTCTTTTACTTCAAAGATTGGCGGAACTTACCGTCAGCCTGGCAACACGGCCACTGGGGTACTTGGCCAGATCGATATCTTCACCGTTAAGTCGCATGGTCAGCGACTGGGGAGCGCCCAATATAACCTTAAACGGCTCCTGACCAAAGAGATTCATCTCCTTGCCAGCCTGCTTAAGTCCGTTAACCAATACTTTGCCCTCGGCATCGGTAATTTTTATCCAGCAATCACCGCTGAGGCTCAAGGCTAACTCAGCCTCTGCGCTTACCTGCTCGGTCTGCACCGCTTGGGCAGGTTTAACTTGTTCGTCAGATACTTGCGGCAATGACTCGCTCACCGTTGGCTCTGAAGTCATAGCGCTCTGTGTCGATACTTGTGACGCCAGAGCTATATCACCTTGTGGCTCTCGGACTATCGGCTCGCGATCTTCTTCTATGCCTGTCATGGCTTGAGGATCCTCACCCAAAGGCAAATCACTGCTCAGCATCGATAACTCGGCAGCCTCTTCAACCGATGGCTGAGAGAGATCCACATCGGCCACCAAGGCCGATTTCTGCACCCACCAAAGTACGAGCAGGGCAAGCAACACAAAGACGATTAGATAGGTCACTAACATCAGGCGACCATCTCTGGCCTGACGAGTGGTCTTACGCGAGAAGCTCTGCATGGTCGGCGCGGCGACCACAGGAAAGCTCTCTGCAAGATAGGTATCGACCTTGGCCTTATCCAAGCCAAGAATACGGGCGTAATTTTTCACATAGCCTTTGACATAGGTGACAGAGGCGATGTTGTCATAATTATCAGCTTCGATATCGCTGACAATGGAGGGACGTAGATTTAACTGCTCAGCAACGCTGGTCAGCGTCATCTGACGCGCTTCGCGCTCAGCCTTTAGCCACTGGCCCAATGTTTCACTGGTTTCCTTTGGTTTTTCTGCATCATCCTTGAGCATATCAATTTGATTTTCAGTCATTAGTGCAAACTTGCTCTATACTGCTTAGCCTCATTGGAAGCGGGAAACTTAGCCAGGAGAAGAATACCAAACTTTCTCACCGCTTCTGGGTCATTTAGGCCTTGCTCAATTTTAATTCCCAACGCCAGACTCTGAGCCGATTCGGGCACCACTCTATGGTAACGCGCCAAGCCTTTCTTAGCGGCGGAGTAGTTCCCCAGATCCAGTTCGATCTCAGACAGTTCTATTAGGGAGTTGGCACGACGGGGGTCATAATTAAGTGCCATCTCGAAGTAGCGTTGTGCTTTTTGAAGATCACCCGACTTGCGGCTACAGATCCCTAGGTTCTCGTAGCTAGAGGCAGAGCGGGTATATTTGGGCATCTTTACTGCCCGAAGAAACATCTTTTCGGACTCATCGTATTTCCCCTGCTGGCAGAGAAACACACCGAAATTGTTCATTGAATCACCGGTGGCGTCGTTGACACTAATGGCATTACGATATGCCTTTTCTGTCAATTCGAACTCACCAACCGATTGATAATAATAGGCTAATGCCACATGTACATCTTCGATGTTGGGCGCAAACTCAAGCGCCTTATCCAGATTGTATTTGGCTTGTTCACTATTGCCTTTTTGCAGATAGGTCAAGCCGAGCTGCACCCGTTGACGCGCAGCGGCCACGTTATCAAAAGTGCGCTCGGTAACAGGCACATCTGTGCCGCTATAGGTTCTTTCGGTTACACATCCCGACATCAGCGCAGAAGTCAGAATGACTAACAGGGTCAATGTGGGCTTTTTGCTTAACATACGCAAGCCTATCTAGTAGCAGATACAATAAGTTAGTTTATTGTGACTGAAATCTGACTATCTTGCATGCGTTTTTTCGCTAAACGTTTGGTTCTGTCGCGAATATCTCCGGCTAACTGGCCACAGGCCGCGTCAATATCGTCTCCGCGGGTCTTACGCACTATCACGGTCAAGCCATATTCCATCAAGACTTTAGAGAATCTGTCGATACGAGAGTTCGACGAGCGCCCATAGGGAGAACCCGGATAGGGGTTGAAAGGAATCAAGTTGATCTTACAAGGAGTATCCTTCATCAACTTTGCCAGCTCGTGGGCCTGATCTGTGCTGTCGTTAATATGATCTAACATCACATACTCCAGCGTCACACGGCCGCGGTTAGCATTAGACTTAGCTAAGTAACGACGAATCGCCGCCAGGAAATCCTGCAGCGGATACTTCTTGTTCACCGGCACCAGCACATCACGTAGCTCATCATTAGGCGCGTGAATACTCACAGCCAAGGCCACATCCAAGTTATCACCCAAGATATCCAAGGCAGGCACAACACCCGAAGTCGATACCGTCACGCGGCGCTTAGAGAGGCTAAAGCCAAAATCGTCCAGCATGATATCGATAGCAGGCATGACGTTTTTGAGGTTAAGCAGCGGCTCACCCATGCCCATCATCACGACATTAGAGATAGGTCGCTCACCGGTTTCTTTCTGAAAACCGAGAAAATGCGACACGCGCCAGATTTGACCGACAATTTCAGACACTGTGAGGTTACGGTTAAAGCCCTGCTGGGCGGTGGAGCAGAAAGTACATTCCAGCGCACAGCCCACCTGAGATGACACACACAAGGTGGCGCGGTCTTCTTCTGGAATATAAACCGTTTCAACTTCCTGACCATTGCCTACGTTGATAGCAAACTTAATGGTACCGTCGGCAGACTTCTGATAGCTAGAGATCTCAGGCGCCACCACCTCACAACGCGCGGCCAACTTTGCCCGCAGCACTTTATTGATGTTGGTCATCTGTTCGAAGTCGCTTACGCCAAAATGATATAGCCACTTCATCAATTGATCGGCACGAAATGGCTTTTCACCCATCTCGGTAAACAATGCTCTCAATCCTTTACGATCGAGATCCAATAAATTGATCTTTTTTTCACTCATTTTGACTAACCTCAACACCAAAACCTGCCACAGGGCGGCGAATTATACAGATATCAATAAATTTTAGCCAGTAACGAAATAGACTATGCTAGAATCGCCCTCAAGCTAATATTGGCTTGCTACTCGGAGTTGTTTTACCTCCCTCATGATAACCCTTATTGTTATTGTCTTTGTCGCTATTGGGATCTCTTTCCTATGTAGTGTGTTTGAAGCTGTGCTTCTGTCTGTTACACCTAGCTTTATTGCGAACCTAAAAGAATCTCACCCCGTTGCGGCCGAGCGTTTAAGCCGTCAAAAAGAGAATGTGGAATCGCCACTGGTCTCTATTTTGACCCTAAACACGATTGCTCATACCGTCGGCGCCGCCGTTGCCGGTGCGCAAGCTGCGAAAGTATTCGGTGATGAGATGCTAGGTGTTTTCTCGGGTGTGCTCACCTTCTTGATTCTCTTCTTCTCAGAGATCATCCCTAAGACCCTAGGCGCTAACTATTGGCGTAGCCTGGCACCAAGCGTGTCCTTAGCACTGCTATGGATGGAGCGCATCACTAGGCCGCTAATTTGGATGTCTCAGCAGGTCACCCATAAATTGGGTAAAGGCGATGAGGGACAATATATTCGTCAAGAGATGAGCGCCATGGCAAAGATTGGCCATGAATCAGGCGAGCTGGACGAGCAGGAATCTATGATTCTGACCCAGATGTTGTCGGTAAAAGAGATGCCGGTAACTGCCATCATGACCCCAAGAACCGTGATGTTTAGCGTACCGGCAAGCATGACCCAGTCGGCATTTGCCAAAGCGCACAAGAAGAGCCCCTTCACCCGCATTCCAGTTTTCGATGGTGATCGCGACAATATAGTCGGTTATGTCAACCGTAATACTATCTTGTTATCTGAGCGTGAAACGCCCCAGGCACCTATCTCGGCGGTGAAACGCAATCTGGTCATAGTGCCAGAAACAGCCAAAATCTTACCCCTATTTCAGCTGATGATTAAGCGCAATACTAAGATTGCCATGGTGGTAGATGAATACGGTAGTGGTCTGGGCATAGTCACTCTAGAAGACATTATTGAGTCACTATTGGGACTTGAAATTGTCGACAGCAACGATCCTGTGACTGACATGCAGCAGTTAGCTCGACGTTTGTGGAAGCGCCGCATGACCCATAAGGGTATACGCATCTCTGATGAGGGCTCGGCAGAAGAGGATGATCTCCCAAGAAGTGACCCACAGGAAAGCAGCATCACAGAGGCTCAACCTCTGGGTAAAATAAGTAAATAACTTAAGATGAGTTTATAAAGGGAAGCAAATGCTTCCCTTTTTCATTTAGTGCCGCTGAGGTATACTAGCCCGCTTCACAATATGAGGCCTACATGACCAACAGATACTCGCTCAAGCTTGCACATATCAACGACACCCACTCCCACTTCGATCCCTCACGCGTTCAATTTCTGCTGACTCACCAGCATCAAAGCTATGAGGTCTACAGCCATAGTGGTGGCTATGCCAGGATCGGCTATCAGGTGGCCAAGGCGCGTCAGCAAGCGGCAGATGCCGAGCAAGATTTTCTGTTTCTGCATGGCGGCGACAGCTTTCAAGGCACCCTCTACTTTAACCAGTTTAAAGGCGTGGCCAACGCCGATCTGCTCAACCGCCTCGCGCCAGATGCCATGGTGCTCGGTAACCATGAGATAGATGCGGGCAATCAACCAGTTAAGCAGTTTCTCGATAACATCAATTTCCCTCTGCTGGCGGGTAACATGGATCTCAGCCAGGAAGATCTTCATAAACAAGCCAGACTTGCGGGGCACCCGAGGCTCTTAGACTACTGCTCCCAAAGCCAGACGGCCAAAGTGCTGTTTAAACCCCTTGGCGACAAACAATTGGCTATCGTAGGCATCACCTTAGATCAGATGAAGGAGATTGCACGGCCCGATGAAGATACCCACTTTGTCAACGCAATAGAAACCACGGCCAATACTGTGGCTAAGCTCAAAGCTGAGGGGATAGATCATATCCTGGTGTTGAGTCACCTAGGTTGGGATAAAGATAAGGTGTTAGCCCGTGAGGTCTCAGGGATCAGCCTTATCGTCGGCGGTCACTCTCACACCTTGCAGGGAGAATTTAGCCAGCTTGGCCACAGCGCCCTGCCCTATGGTGAAAGCGTCAATCACACGCCCATACTGCATGCGGGAAAATATGCCGAAACCTTAGGCTTGTGCGATATCGAATTTGACCAGCAAGGCCGAGTCACTCACTTAGCCGGACACAACTACTTCATGCTCGATAAGCATCTAATTATCGAAGGCGAGCAACAGATCTCCAGCGCGACCTACGCAGCACTAAAGCAGCAACTAAGTGAACACCCTGGGGTCTTGTGGGACGAAGAGCTGACAGAGATCAACCAAGTGATCAGAGAGCAATACCAGCCCGCTATCAGTGCGCTGGTACACCAGGTACTGGGCTTTGTCCCAAGAAACCTGATTCATACACGTCTGCCCAGCAAGGCACTTCCCCATGGCAGTGAAATTGCGCCCTGGGTGTGTAAGAGCATCTACCACGAGACGCGCCAGCTGGATCTTCAGGTCGATTTTGCCCTGCACAATGCCGGCGGCGTGAGACAATCACTGAATAAAGGCGCGGTCACCATGGCCGACGTGCTTGGCCGTCTGCTTCCTTTTGCCCTGCCTTTGGTCAGATATAAGATTTTAGGTCGTTTCCTCTATCAAACCCTGGAGTCGGCCATTAACTCTGCCACCAACAACAGCATCACAGGGACTGGCGCAGGCAGTTTTCCCTATACTTATGGTCTTAAATATTGCTATGACGGCAGGCAACCTCAGGGCTCAAGGATCCTACAGCTGGAGGTATTGACCGAAATCGCCGGTGAGATGCAATGGCACAGCGTAGTGCCCAGCAGACTGTACTGCGGCGTCTCATCGGCCTACACGGCATCTGGCAAGGAAGGTTATCAAGATCTGCTTAGCGCCGAAGAGCAGCAGTCGATAGCCTCGCTGACCCTACCAGAGGCTTTTATTCGCTTCATGCAGCGAGAACAGGGATTGCACGGCGCCATGCCGCCCCATATCCAATACACGAGTCACCTAGAGTTCTTATAATACCTAAACTCCATGACTCATGGATTTCACCAGGTAATAGGCCATAAACACCTGGCCCAATTTCTCCTGATAACATTTATGGCGCAGGGTAAAACCTCGGGCGATAAATAGCGGGCGTGACAGGCAGGAAGCGTCCACACTCAAGGTTTCTATCGCCTGCGAGCTGGCCCAGTCTTCAAGATGACGCACTAACTCGGTGCCCACTCCCAGTCCCTGATAGTCAGGATGCACATAAAGACTGTCGATATAACCTCGTGAGCGATAGTGAGTCTCAACATTCACAAAACCCACACAGAGCGGCAGCCCTCCCAGCAATCGCTGTGTATCCACAGCCAGCCAGGCTTGCGAACGCGTCAGGCGTTTATGCCAATGATAGCCAGAGCGCGGGGCCTGTGACCAAGCATGTTTCTGCGCCTTTGAATAATGGGTCTCATCTATAGCCTGTACCGCCTGATGGTACAGGTGACTCACTGCAGTCGCATAACCCTTGTAATAGGGAATTATTTTAATCATCGCTAAATGCATGAAAATGTTATGAGCCAGCGTAAAAATGCGGCCCGCCAATAGCTGCTTATATTAGTGGCTGATTAGGCAAAAAAATAGTGCCGATAATTACTTAGCGGCACTATATCTTTATTCGTCAACTAGGCTGAACGATCAGCACTATGTTTATTTCTTGTCGATGCGACCCACAAACAACAGCTCATCGAAGGTACGATTAAGCGTCTTGCTGGTAAAATCATTCATCCACATCTGCTCTTGTACCACAACAACGTCGCCTTTTTTGACCTCAACCTGAGGACCAGCAGCCCAGAAAGTCTTATCGGCCTCTTTGATCTGAACATAGGTATAACCGCCACCGTTCATGGTATCGACCACAGTGCCCTGATGCACAACACCAGCAGCCCAGGCACTTGAAATTCCCAGTGCCAATGTAGCCGCAGCGGCTAAACGAACTAATTTAGTTATCATTGTCATTCCTTAAGTGTTTGCCTTTAACCCCTGCATTAAAACATGGCGTTAACCATAAATCTCTACCAAGACCCTCTAAAACAGCAATCAATGAATCAGTTTTAGATCAAGCTCTCATTACCGACTTTTATCCCTGAGTCCGCGGAACTAATAACGGCTTTAACATGCCTTCTAATCCATTAAGCTTCACTTCATAGATCAGCGCCAGTTGTTGGCCCAACTTACCTTCGGGAAATCCCTTCCCATGAAACCAGACTAAATAGGGCTCAGGCAGCTCTAATAGTCGCAATCCGGCATATTTACCAAATGGCATTTTTTGATTAATTGCCTCAATTAAGGCCTGTTGATCCATCTGCTCATCCTAAATGGCTGCGAGTTACTCTGTTAGCCCAAGCTTACGTGACAGCGTCCACCAGGCCAAGCCCTGACAGCGGACATTGCCTAATACTTGTTATTTTTTAATAAGCGCCTTTGAAACATAAGACAATTTTCTGTTGCGGTAGGCCAACCAAGTTCAAAGTTTTAGTTATTACACATATAACATTTTTAACTATACAACATGATTTTAATCAATAAATGAAATAACGATAAGATAAAAGTCTTACGCTTTTAAGGTCATGGAACGTAAAACCCCTCCAAAAAACTCACAAAGCAACAATAAATAATTGTTTTTATTAAACTTAAAATCTTTTTGTCTAATTAAAAGCCAACAGCGTCAAATATCTGCCAAAACACCAAAAACGTCAAGTTAATGACAAGCGCCATAATCAAAAAAAACGTCAAATTTCATGTAGTTGACCAACAATTAATTAACACCTAAATTGAACACATACCCAGACAGGTGAAGTCACAAGACTGAAGTACATCACTTGGGAACCTAATAACAAACATCGGCAATCATTGGCAGTCGAGAGGAAATAGAATGATCATTTTAGTTGGCGGTGAAAAAGGCGGCAGCGGTAAAAGCTGTCTAGCCCAAAACATAGCGGTATTTCTCACAGTAGAATGCGGCGCCTCAGTCATCATGGTCGATTGCGATCCCCAGCGGACCACCTCAGATTGGATTCAAGCCCGCAACAACAACGGCACCCTGGCCAGCATCAACTGTGTTCAGCTTTACGGTAAGATCCGCAACGATCTACTCAGCCTAGAGCAACACTATGACTATGTACTGGTCGATTGTGGTGGTCAGGATAACCTGGCACTACGTGCAACCATGTCTGTTGCCTCTCACGTCTTGATGCCACTGCGTCCTAAGCGCAGAGATTTAAAGACTGTTAGCCACATGGATGACATCGTCGCCACCTGTATGATGATTAACCCTAAGATGCGCGCCTCTTTCGTTATCACTCAATGCCCAAGCTTGCCAAACCAGGCCAACCGCATTTTCGAAGCGAAAGAAGTCTGTAAAACTTATGATATCAACGTACTCGACGCTATCACCTATAGCCGTAACATTTATGACGACAGCGAAGAGTCGGGTTTATCTGTGATGGAAACTCAGCCTAAAGGAAAGGCGGCCGATGAAATCCGAGCAATCGCCTGCGAAATGCTTCAGGCAGCCAATGCCACTGAGATTCGTAATCGTCTCGCTGAAAAACAGATGGATAAGTTAAGGGGTAATTATGGGTCTGGCCGATCTCAAGAAAAACTCTACGCAGTCTAGCGCAGCAAGGCAGAATCGAAAGCTGCTGAACATTTCGCTCGACACCTTAATCGATGACTTCATCGACGATGCGACCCACTATGCGGCCGGGCAACCTGCGCAAGTTCAGCAGATGGCCGAGATTATTGCTCTAGAAACCGGATTTGATGGCGAGTTTAAAGCTCGTCATCAAATAAAGGCGGCTCCTAAGGTAGTGCCAAAAGGTACTGGGCCCTATCGCAAGGCCACTTTTACCTTGAGCGAGTCAGCCATTGCGCACCTCGCTGAGTTGGCAAGTGGCTGTGATGTGGCCAAATCTAAGCTGATCAGGTTTCTGATTGAGCACCATTATTCCTTGTCGGAAGGTGAGCGACAACAGAAGGAGCAATCCATCATAGTCGACTGATCTCGCTTCCCCCTCGCACTGGGCTACGCATCACCCAGTGCGACCTAAGTTTCATTCCAATCTCCCAACCCTTTTCTGGCAGCGACAGATTTCATTTGTCCAAATTTACTGGCTGCCAGCTTTTTTTCTTACGGCTTTACGATTGAATTCCTGCCACACGGCCACATATCTTGCTATATCATTAGGAGATTTTTATGTTGGCGCTCTTTATTATTGCCTTGGTGAGTTGTGCGGCCATCGGCTACATACTGTTTAAACCAAGTTATATCAGGCACAGACGCGCCCAGATCGCCAAGCGGCCGTTTCCCACCAGTTGGCGAGCAATATTAAAGCACCGCATGCCCTACTTTCGCGCCTTGCCAAGTGATCTACAATTGCAGCTCAAGCGCCATATTCAAATCTTTATCGCCGAAAAGGAGTTTGTCGGCTGTCAGGGGATAGAGATAGATGATGAGATTCGAGTGACCATTGCCGCTCAGGCGTGCTTGCTGCTGCTTAACCGCGATACAGACTACTATCCAAAGTTAAGGCAGATCCTTGTCTATCCCAGCCTGTTTATTGTCACTCACCATCAACAAAACAGTGATGGCGTGCTTTGGGAGCGGCAAAACATTCTCTCGGGGGAGTCTTGGGAGTATGGCAAGGTGATCCTCTCTTGGCATAATACTAAGGAAGATGCCGCCCAACCCTATGATGGCCATAATGTGGTGATCCACGAGTTCGCTCACCAGTTAGACCAGGAGGACGGTCATTCCAACGGTGCACCTATCCTGGCAAGCCCCCATGATTATCAAAGCTGGTCTGCCGTCATGACCCAGGAATTTGAGCAACTTTGCCACGATGCAAAATGGCAGCTCCCCAGCTTATTCAACTACTATGGTGCCACCAATGAGGCCGAGTTTTTTGCGGTGATCACAGAAACCTTCTTCGAGCGTCCCCATGAGTTTTACCAGCAACATCAAGCGCTTTATCAACAGATGAGTCATTTTTTCAAATTAGATCCGGTAAACTGGCATTAATATTCGCAAAAAGGAGTTGCACCATGACCGCAAGGCTACCCCATTTTTCTCTGCTCTTAGCAAGCTGTGCCCTACTATTGTCCAGCCTGTGCCGGGCCGAAATTCCAGCGGCGGCAACCGAAACCCTAGATAATTTACATCGCTACGCGGCGAGCGCCGACTGGGACAGGTATTTTGATCTCTACACGGAAGACGCCCACTTCATCGGCACTGACGCCAGTGAAAATTGGACCATGACACAATTTGCCGAGTACGCCCGTCCCACCAAGGGCTGGCGCTATAGCTTAATCTCTAGGAGTCTTCAACAGCACGGTGATGTGATTGTGTTTGATGAGCATCTGAGCAGCAATTCCTACGGTAACTGCCGGGGTACAGGCACCTTAGTGCTTACCGATACTGGCTGGAAGGTACTGCAATACCACCTGAGCTTTCCTATCCCCAACGCCATGGCCAAACGGATCACGGCGCAGATTAAGGCGACTCAGGGTAAATAACCTTAGTGTACCGACACCGACAGGCAGAGATTCGTCAGCTGGGCAAAGTGAGTAAAACGCTCGAAATCTTCATCGGCTAGCTTACGCTCAGAACTGTGTCTGTCGGCATATAACAAGCCAATCACCTTGTTATCAACCAATATGGGCGCCAACATAAAGCCCTGGGATGAGGTGTGTTTCTTTAACTCATCATCCAGGTACAAGCGCCATTTTTCAGATTGTGGATTGTCGATAAACAGCGGTTTCTTAAGATCTATACTTTCGGCAAACACATTCTTGCCCTGATACAACTCGACAATAAATTCATTTTTCATTTTGTCGACATTATCACCAAGGACGACTCTTGGTTGTATGCGTTTCCGATTAGGCGACAGCAACATTACGGCGCAGCGATCCATGCCGATACCATCGAGTAGACCACTTAGGGTAATAGTGATCACTTCATTGAAGTTCGCCTTGTTGATGGCGCAATCGGTCAATTCACGCAGTTTTTTAAGCTGCAGACTCACATTGAACTCGCGTACCTTTATCGGCTCATCTTGTTGCGATGGTGCCAAGGTAAGTTGATGAGTATCGGGCAAAAATGCCACCAACACTTTTGCGCCATAGGTATCGGCCAGCTTTCTGGTGGCGTGACTGCACTGGATCATACGCCCCTTGAATTCATCCACTTCAAGTTCCAGCATATCGGCCGCTTGCTTAATTCTGCGGTGTAGCTCTTCGATATCATCCTTAGCGTCACTAGCCATTAACTCGCTGATCTTATTAGCAAGGAATATAGAGCGGATCTCAGGGGTTCGTTCATTAGGATTAGACAGTGACTTGACCAGCACCTCACCTAAGCCCCAGTTTTTGGCGATCCCCATCGAAAGTTGAGTAAAGGAGGTTCCCAGCACCTCTCTGACCACGGCGCTGGCTTCTTTAGCATCTACCTGATTCAGGCGGGCATCGAGCCTCTCAGTGGTCTCGCCCCCCATGCTCCAAAAAGCGCTCTCACCCAGGTGATACAGAAGCGCGGCAATAAACACCTCCTCCTGCAACTCCTCGTCGTGATCCCTTAGCATCATCTTAGCGAGCATGGCTGCCTGAAATGCTCTAGCCATCAGGGTCAGTAGCCTATGATAGACAGGTTCAGACAAACCTTTGTTTTCCAGAAGGCTACTAAGCAGCTTTGCCGTAATACAGATGTTGCGAATGGTATCGAAACCCAAGACTACCGCCGCGCGGCTCACCGTAGTGACATGGGAGATCCCCTTGTTATAGATGGCGCTGTTAGCCACCTTAAGAATACGCGAGGTCAAGGCATTATCATGCATTACACTGCGGCCTAATATCGCCAAAGATGACACATCATCTTTAGCCAACTGCTCCAGGGTCTTAACCGTCGAGCTCAGCGCCGGCATCTCCTGTTCGCTGATACGTTTAGTCCAGTATTCGGCACCTTTTCCTGACGTTGCACTATTCAATGCGTTTTTACTCTTAATGAAGGGTTTGCAAATACGCCAACGAAAAACGGCGCGATTGATGAATTATAGGCAGAAAAACTTATAACATAACAATTACATCAGTCGCCAGTCGCAAATCGTGTTTAGTCTACATTGCTCTGTTACTTGGCGAGGATTTCACCTTTATATCGACACTGCAGGTAATTTGATGAGCACAAAATAAAAAAGGCGGCTCAAGAGGGACCGCCAAGGCAAGCAAAATAAAAAAGTATTGAAAGGAAAGAAAAACCTCGCACTGCACGTAGGAACACAGTGCGAGGAACAACCGCTGCTAAAGGACAGCAAGTCGAAACTTTAGAACTGATCCTCTTCGGTCGAGCCCGTCAGTGCTGTCACCGATGACTGACCACCTTGAATCACGTTGGTGACCTTGTCGAAGTAGCCTGTACCCACCTCTTGTTGGTGCGCCACAAAGGTATACCCCTTCTTAGCCGCCGCAAACTCAACTTCCTGCACCTTCTCAACATAATGCTTCATACCTTCACCACGAGCATAGTCATAGGCTAGGTCGAACATGTTGTACCACATGTTATGGATACCGGCTAAGGTGATGAACTGGTACTTATAGCCCATGTCCGACAGCTCCTGTTGGAAGCGAGCGATAGTGGCATCATCCAGATTCTTCTTCCAGTTGAAAGAAGGTGAGCAGTTATAAGCCAGCAACTGATCTGGGTACTGGGCATGAATCGCCTCGGCGAAACGACGTGCCTCTTCAAGATCTGGCTTGGCAGTTTCACACCAAATGAGGTCGGCGTAAGGAGCATAAGCCAAGCCGCGAGAGATTGCTTGATCTAAGCCAGCGTTTACGCGGTAGAAACCTTCAGAAGTGCGCTCTCCAGTGATGAAGTCACGATCATATGGGTCGCAGTCTGAGGTCAGCAGATCCGCCGCGTTTGCATCGGTACGGGCGATAACCAGAGTCTCTACGCCACTTACATCGGCTGCCAAACGTGCGGATACCAGCTTTTGCACAGCTTCTTGTGTCGGCACTAACACCTTACCGCCCATGTGACCACACTTTTTCACCGAAGCTAGCTGATCTTCAAAATGCACACCTGCGGCGCCTGCATCGATCATATTCTTCATCAGTTCATAGGCGTTAAGTACACCACCAAAGCCCGCTTCGGCATCGGCAACAATTGGCAAGAAGTAGTCGGTGTAACCTTCATCTTGCGGATCTACCTGGTTGCTCCACTGGATCTGGTCTGCACGGCGAAACGAGTTATTGATGCGCTGTACAACAGCTGGCACTGAGTTCGCCGGATAGAGAGACTGATCGGGATACATGGTACCGGCTAGGTTAGCGTCTGCGGCAACCTGCCAGCCCGACAGATAGATAGCTTCGATACCTGCCTTAGCTTGCTGCACCGCCTGGCCACCCGTCAGGGCGCCCAGCGAGTTGACATAGCCCTTCTTGGCACCGCCATTAACCAGTTGCCATAATTTCTCAGCGCCGCGAGTCGCTATGGTGTTTTCCGGGACAATTGAACCGCGTAAGGCCACTACGTCCTCTGCTGAATAGGGACGGCGAACGCCTGCCCAACGTGGATTTTCAGCCCAATCCTTTTTTAACGCATCAATCTGTGCTTGACGTGAATTTTGTGTAGTTGCCTTAGTCATAATCTTCTCCATCTCAGGTGTTTACATCCAGCTCCCTTAATACCACTCACATTCAAAGGCGCTAAATAAGTAGGGGTCAAAGACCCATTTCAATTGTGTAATCAATCAGGTGTTAAGCCTCTTCGGCCTGGGTCAAAATCTCGTAGCCTGGTAGGGTGAGAAAATCCACCAACTCATCGGCCGTTGTTATCTCTTCTAGCAACACTGCCGCTTGGGTATATCTACCGTGGGTAAAGCGATCTGGGCCAACTTCTAACTTCACATTGGCTAACTCTTCTACCAGCATCTCTTTAAACAATTCCTTGGTCACCAACTTGCCGTTTGACAGCTTCTGCTCATGTTGGATCCATTGCCAGATAGAGGTTCGGGAGATCTCTGCAGTCGCCGCATCTTCCATTAATCCATAGATGGGCACACAGCCATTGCCGCGAATCCACGCCTCGACATATTGCAGCGCGATACGAATATTCAGACGCATGCCTGATTCGGTACGCTCACCATCACAAGGCATCAGCAAGTCCCTGGCCAGAATCGGTGCATCCACATCACGGGTTATATGCAGCTGATTAACGTGCTCTTCACCTATATATTCGTTGAAGATTCCCATGGCAGTGTCGGCCAGCCCAGGATGTGCTACCCAGGTGCCGTCATGACCATTTCGCGCCTCAAGCTCTTTATCGCCACGCACCTTGACCAATACAGCTTCGTTTTGCGCCTCATCTTTGGCGGGAATAAAGGCCGCCATGCCGCCCATCGCCAAGGCTCCACGCTTGTGGCAGGTCTTAATAAGTAGACGCGAGTAAGCACTTAAAAACGGCTTGTCCATGGTCACCGCCTGACGGTCTGGCAAGATACGGTCACTATGTTTTTTCAACGTTTTGATATAGCTAAAAATGTAATCCCAACGACCACAGTTGAGTGCGACAATATTAGAGCGCAGCTCATAGAGGATCTCCTCCATCTCAAACACCGCAGGTAATGTCTCAATCAAACAAGTACATTTAATGGTGCCAGGTGCAAGGCAGAAGCGTTCTTCAACAAAGGCAAATACCTTGGCCCACCAACGCGCCTCAACATGGCTCTCTAACTTAGGAATATAGAAGTATGGGCCGCTACCCTTCTCCAATAACTGACGGTAGTTGTGGTAAAAGTAGAGACAGAAGTCGAACAGTGACCCTGGAATCGCTTCACCATTGAAGGTCACATGCTTTTCTTTAAGGTGCAGACCACGAACACGCGCAATAAGCACTGCGGGATCGTCATTCAAGGCGTAGTGCTTACCTGTGTCAGGCGCTGTGTATTCGATATCGCCACGTACAGCATCACGCAAGTTGATCTGCCCCTGAATCACCTTAGGCCAGCTAGGTGCAAGAGAATCCTCAAAATCGGCCATAAAGACCTTTACGTTGGCATTGAGCGCGTTGATGATCATCTTGCGGTCAACAGGTCCGGTGATCTCTACCCGTCTGTCCTGTAGATCCTCTGGGATGCTACGGATCTGCCATTCACCGTCTCTGATAGCACGGGTTTCTGGTAAAAAGTCAGGCAAGGCGCCTGCATCGATCAGTGCTTGCTTTTGCTTACGCATCTCAAGCAGTTTCGGAACCTCTGCCGCAAACTGGCTACACAAGACGTCGAGCAGACTCAGTGCACCTTCATTAAGCACAAGCTCTTGACCCTCGACAGGCGCCCCTAGGATAGATAATCCCGTATCTTGCTGATGTTCATTCATTACTTGTTCAGTCATCCCGATATCTCCCAAGCGCTTATTTACCGCATAAAGCCAATTAATCTGCTGTGAACCATACCCTTGTGGGTCATACACCTTGAAACACTGTGTTAAAAGTTCCAAATGTACGTTTTGAACAAAACCTACTAACAAACAGTTGTGATTGCAACAATACCAACGTCTATAAAAGCAGCAAAAAATGACAATAAACAAGATAAAAAACTGGTAATACCAAGCCAAGAATAACAACTTAAAGCATTGATTTACAACACATTAAAATATCAAAAACTTTATAAACACCACCTAACAATTAAAGTTGTCTGACAAATTAACCAATCACCCGCCACTGAAAGTTATTACGTAATTTAAATACGTATTGTAAATTTAAAATTACACAAATAATGCTTTAATCCCTAAGAAATTAAACTCTACAGCGTTTTGCTTTCCCCGCCAGTCAACACCACAAAAGGCATTAAAAACAATACTTTGACAAAAAATGCACAAACACGAAAATCAAACAAGCGTTTTAATTTTACGTTTACGTTAACGACACCCAAAGCCATTCCAATTGCCTGTCACAAATTGGTAACGTTTGTCGATCAACATCACGATTTTTTTTGGTTAGCTGCGAAAATAATTAGAAAAAACCGTCGTTTTTGCATATTTATCCGAGTGATGAGCTTAATCTCTTATCGAGACGCTCTCCCCGGTTGCTATTTAGAGGCTCGATATAGATAGCATCAAAGGTAATCGCCGCTGTTCAGCGACAAACTCCATCCAAGCTGTCCCGCAGGTAGGGAGCAATGAACCAAGGTAAACAAGAGATCATGCCAGGGATATAACGGCCTGAAGCATAAAGGGCAGAGCAAATCCGTGATTTAAAAAGAAGGGTAAGTGATAAGGTCAGCACAAAGGTCCTCACCTCAATAGCCAATAACCAATAGCCAATAGCCAATAGCCAAAAATGGTGACGGTAAACGCAATCAACCTGAGACGGTTTAATAAGATTAGACTCGTAAGTCACCAATCTGACTTAACTCAACTAAAACACCTTAATTTACCCTTTCCACCTAATCAGAATCACTGAGGCGCAGTAAAAGTAAGGTGAATAAAGATAAAGTGAATAGATGTAAGCCTTGAGCAAACTCTAGGCTTACAACAGAAGGCGAAGGTTAGGACTTATATTTCGGCTGCAAGACAGAGTGATAGTTTGACTTTGTTTATTACGCTTCACCTGACAAAGGTTAAGCGTTGGCAGCCTGCTCTAGCACCCTGTCCATGCTAGGACGATAGGTCACCACACAATTTCGACCATTTCGCTTAGCCTGATACATAGCCAGATCCACTCGTTTCATCAGGGGATCCAAACTGAGATCAGCTTCGAGACTGCTACAAACACCGAAACTGGCCGTGATACTTAAATCATTATAATGAGGACGGGTTTGAATAGCCTCTATTGCATTGCAGCACTGCTTGGCGATCTTTAAAGCCTCCTGCTCCCCCACATAAGGTAAGAAAATGGCAAACTCTTCGCCCCCCATTCGAACAAAAAGATCTTTGCTCTTCAAATGGGGCGACACAGCTTCAACGACACGTCTTAGCGCCCAATCTCCAGCGCTATGACCGTAGTTATCATTGATGCTCTTAAAATGGTCTAGATCGAACATAATCACACTAAACACACTTCGGTGGGCTAGCACATCAATAAACAGATTCTCAGCAAAATCTTGCCCTGTGCCACGATTTAACACCCCGGTTAACGGATCAAGCTGAGAGATACGCTTATATTTACGCCTTTGCACAAACATGGTGGCGCCAAAGATGATAAGCCCCACGGAACAGCCCAAAGCGATCGTTAAGGCCATACTTTCATTGTATCTTTCGAGTTCGACCACCTTTTGTTGTGCGGTGTAGAGTGCCCGATCCTGATTTAGCATCTTAATTTCACGAGTCTTCTCGGCATTTTCAAATTTAGCCATCTGGTAAGCATAAGCTTTGGCCTTAGTCTCATCTATGCTCGCCTCACTCAGCTTCATATATTGATCGAGATATTGATAGGCTTGCTGATAGCTCCCCTCCATTGCCAATGCATCGGCCATGACCTTTATGGCGCGTTTTCTCTCTTCAAGTACGCTAGGCTCATCTGGCTCGTCAATCACTCGCTGGGCATATTGTTTGGCGCTATCAATCTCTTTCTGGCTTAAATATGTTTCCGCCAATAAGGCATTAACATCGATGATCTCTAGCTTAAATTTAAATTTTTCATATTCAGAGAGTGCAGACAACAACAGGGTCTGTGCCTGTTTAAGCTCGCCGAGTCTAAGGTGTGAAGTGCCTTTGCCTTTATCTGCCATGGCAACAATTAATGGAATATTATGCTCTTCACAAAAAATATGAGTGTCAGTAAACTGCTGTTTTGCAAGTTCATAATTTAAAAGTTTTAATTCGGCCGCTGCCAACAGTAATTGGGCATAACACTGCTCTTTGGGCGATGTTCCCTGGCTAAGTCCAAAAGCCATTAACCCATAGCGTTTGGATTCATCATAGACTTCAAGATCCAGGTACAGATTGGCCAATCTTAAATAGGAGGTCATCTTGATGGTGACATCATCTATCTGTTCTATCCTATCCAGATTTTTTGCCATCGCATCCAACGCACCTTGATACTCTTTCATGGCGATCAGTGAGGTGGCTTGGTAAAGGTAGATAGAATTGAGGGTCTCAGGGGATTGGCTAAGTTGTTCGGCCTGTTTAAGCAACTCAAATGCACGCTGATAGTTGCCGTTATAAACTTCTTTATTACTTTCTAGGGTCAAGACCCTAGCTCGCTGCTCTCTAGTCAAGTGCTGACTATTTTCATTAAGGTAGGCAATGACCTCAGACGATTTGGTTGGTTCGGCAATCAGCGAGGCTTTTAGCTCATCAATAACCGCATCATAATCTACATCGTCCGCCACTGCTTGATAGCTGGCAAACAGAGCGAAAAGAGAAACCAATATGAGTCTGAGGTAATACATGGCCGTTAACTACAGCTTAGTTGCTGTCATCTGGATTAGTGACAATCAAGTAAGCTTGCGTGTCACTGCTGTCACCTGATAGCGAATCTATCTGTTCTTTATCACCAGACATAACAGCTGCAATCTCTTCATCCGACAATCCATTGTCCTGCATCACACCTTCAGGATCGGCCTTATAAGCCTCTAATAGCGCGGCATCCGATCCTAATTTTTGAAAAAAATCACTTAGCTTCGACATATCATTCTCCATTGTTATGTAATAACACTAGTTGCTAGAAAAATGTTTGACCACTTGCAGCTAATCAAACTTAATTTGCTTTTTAACCCAGTAAGTCTTCAGAAATTCCCAGTTTTGCCAAAATCTTATGATTCACTTTTAACGACTGCGACGGCGGAATCAGCAGTGTTGTTATCGACGTCAACTTCGCATGAGGCAGATCTTTGAGTAGTAGCCTATCGATTCTCGGCGACTGCACCGGCAAATTCGGCGCCTCATACAGAATGACCTCATGCTCTAAGGGATACCACTCATTAAGCTGCTCGACTAACACCTGCAAGCAATCGGCGTTAGTATGAAACTTAGTTAAGGTGTGCTCACCGGCAATGCTAATCTGCCATAGTAATAAGTGGGTGGAGGGATCTGGTGTGTGACAATAAAACATGAACTGACTGGCTTCGAAACTTTGATGGCCCGATTGACCGGGATCTATTCCAACATCGGCCCACAAACAGGCTTCTGCCGAGATCCCAGGCTCCATTTTAGCATCAAAGCCCTCTTGCCGAGCCCGTTTAATAGCAAGATGTGAAACACAGGCAAACACACCAGGATGGCCATACAAGGCGCACACCACTCGCTTTCCCGCTCGCACCTGAGTGAGTATTGCCTCAACCATCTGCTGATAGGTATCTCGCCGACTCTTAACCTCATCGCCTTGAGCATAGTAACCATGCAATGAACGGACGTCGCTATTCAGGGTTGTTAACCACTGCAGCGCGAAGGCATCGGGTACCAAGGAAAACACGACATCGGCTAGTTCGATATAACTCTTACTAAGCACAGTTATCTGACCGCCTAGGTTTAATCCAGTGCCGACACAAACTAAACTACCTTTTTTACAGGCTTCATTCATTTATGTATTTCCAACTTGTGCCATACGCTGTGACAACCACCCATTGATATCAGACTTGCTGTTCCTTTTTTAACCACGGCGTCGACTGGCAATACCGTAGAGGGGTAAACCAAATTAACTTACCACAATTCGGGATAAAACAAACACTAACAGTTAATATCCCAATCAATTTTCAACACTAAATTGATCTTCTCGCCCTTTTCTACATATCAATTTATCCGCTAGACAAGAAACTTAATGCCAAACCATCTGTCTGACCTATTCACACAAGCTGCCTTAGTCAATTAGCAAGGCTAACACCAGGCTGGCATTGACAGCGCAAGGAGACGTATAAAAAGTCGATAGCGCTTGTCAGCATAGGGAATGCTTGGGTATCATGGCCGACAGATTTTTAGGGAAGTAGCGCATTTCAATGACCATAAAAAAACATAGTATGACTCTATTAGGCGCTGCGGCGCTGTCTCTTTCATTAAGCGGATGTGGCGCTTTTGACTGGCTGGTTTACAAACCTGACGTGCCGCAAGGCAACTATATGGAAACCCAGCAAGTAGAAAAGCTCAGAATCCAGATGACCAAAGAGCAGGTCGAATATATCTTGGGGCGTCCGGTTCTTAGAGACAGCTTCTCAGATGATACCTGGTACTATGTCTACCACTACAAAAATGGACGTGATGCCAGCATTACCCACAAAGAACTCGTGCTGCACTTCACTGGCGACAAATTGACTCAAGTCGATGGCGACTATGAACTGGCCGCCGACTTTAATACGCCGCTTGATCAAAGTGAATTACCTGAACTTAGCGCCCCCAAAGGTGACCTAGTGCCGCTTAACCCTGAGCAGCGTCCAGATACCAAGCCGCTCGTAGAAGAGAAAAAGACGCAGGAACTCAACGAAGTCAAAGAGTTTGAATAACATTGCTTAAAGCGTAAAAAAGGGTCTAAAGCTTAGCCTTAGACCCTTTTTTAATGATAACTCACTCGGCTAGCTCACCTTAGCCCCTGTGGTTTTATTGGCTCGCCCCTCATTTTTAGCCTTTTCAGCACGTTGTCGGCGTACATCCTTAGGATCGGCAATCAAGGGACGATAAATCTCTACCCGCTGTCCAGGGTGCAACACCTCATCATGCTTAACTGCGCGGCTAAATATTCCCAATTTAACCGTCTCCAGATCTATCTCAGGGAAAAAACGACACATACCGCTCTGTCTAACGGCCTCGATACAACTGGTGCCAGGCTCCACCATCACATTGATACGCTTTTGCTGCGAGGGCAAAGCGTAAATAATCTCAACGGCAAACTTATCTTGATCGCTCATCTTACTTCCTAGGAATCTTAAAAATCGCTATTGGCTGTATACCACTTTGGCACGACTGGTAAACGCAGTAACCATAGATGACATCAATTCTTTAAACACCTTACCAAATGCCATATCTGCAATCGGGCTGGAGAATTCAAAGCTAAGCTCAAAGTCCACCTTACAGGCATCTTCGGTTAATTCAGTAAACTCCCACCGGCCATGTAGGTGTTTAAAAGGCCCATTTTCAAGCTCCAACTCAATTCGCTTACCAGGGATCACTTGATTGCGCGTAGTAAATGTCTTACTAATCCCCGCCTTAGACACATCGACCGAAGCCAACATGGTTTTGCCATCAAACTCGATCACCTTACCACCGACACAGCCAGGCAAAAACTCCTTGTAGGATTCAACATCATTGACTAACTCGTACATCTGCATGGCACTAAAGCGGACTAACACACTGCGGGAAATCTTGGGCATATGACTGTTTAACCTGAAACCTTGGCCTTTACACCATAAAGCAAAAAAATGATTTTAACATGCTAGCCATGGCGGGTCACCTCAACCATTAAGCTTGCCTCGAACAAAAAAACGCCATCTCGACCACTTAAAGTGGGCAAATTAAACAAATAATCGCGGTAGCCAATTCCAAATTGATCAAGCGCGCGTATAATAGCCCACCTATGGCAAAGAAAAACGCAAAAAAATCAAAGAACCCACCGGCAACGATTGCTCGTAATAAACGTGCAAACTTCGACTATAAATTTGAAGAAAAGTTTGAAGCCGGCTTGTCCCTGATGGGATGGGAAGTGAAATCGATCCGAGTCGGTAAGGTCAACCTATCTGAAAGCTATGTGTTTCTCAGAGACGGTGAAGCCTACCTATTTGGCTGCACTATCACACCTCTAAACACCGCATCGACCCATGTGGTGTGCGACCCTATGCGCGATCGCAAGCTACTGCTTAACCGCAGAGAGCTGGATAAGTTGCAAGGTCTGGTAGACCGTCAAGGCTACTCAATTGTGCCGATCTCAATGTACTGGCGCAAAGGCGCTTGGGTTAAAATTGAGATAGGTTTGGGTAAAGGTAAGAAAGAACACGATAAGCGCGACGATACCAAAGAGCGCGAGTGGAAGATTGAAAAATCTCGTACCATGAAAAAAGCCGTTCAACAGTAATTAGCGTAAGCTTACTGTTTAAACAGGTAAAATGGTCGGATAACGAACAATCAATTGTAACAACATGATTTATCCTTGGTGTTAGAGGATTTAGCAGGTTACAATCAACATTGTACTGGGGGCGATTCTGGATTCGACAAGATTCACGAAACCCTAGGAGCATGCCGAGGGGCGGTTGGCCTCGTAAAAAGCCGCACAGTTATAGTTGCAAACGACGATAACTACGCTCTAGCAGCTTAGGCTAGCTAGCCATCTTGCTCACGTTTCTCAAATGGGCAGAGTATTAAGATGGTCACCTTTACATTTGATAGCGAGGGAACCACGTTCAGGGGTGAACCGCGAAACAGTACTGAACTCGCCAATTGCAATCCTGTCTTTCGGAGTGTACTTGGTTAACCAAAAGAGAGACTAAGCATGTAGCGCCGAGGATGTAGGCTTTTTGGACGCGGGTTCGAGCCCCGCCGCCTCCACCAACATAAGGATTAAAGACGTCTCAGGACGTCTTTTTTTCTACCCACAGCAATCAAAAATCAATAACTTAGCGTCTATTAACGTCTTATAACGTCTCAGGAAAGCTTGAGGTTTTTGTAACACCTAATGTAACATCAGACCAAAATACGAATCCGGGTGTTACAATTATGGGCAATACCACTAAACAGCTCAGCGCAACTCAAGTCGCCAACGCAAAGCCAAAGGACAAAGAATACAATCTCTCCGATGGCAGAGGATTATCACTCAGAGTTAAAACCAGTGGCTCCAGATTCTGGCTATTAAACTACACTCGGCCCATAACCAAAAAGCGAGCCAACCTAGGCTTAGGTACCTACCCTGACGTATCGCTGGCGGAAGCGAGAAAACGAAGAGAAGCCGCACGTGAATTACTTGCTCAAGGTATTGATCCCCAGCACCACCAGCAACAACAAAAAGAAGCTATAAATATCGATGCCAAGAACACACTGAGATCGGTAACTGACAGTTGGTTTGAGATAAAAAAGCAGAAGGTCTCTGAAAACCATGGTCAGAAGCTATATCGACGTCTTGAGATGTACCTGTTCCCAGCACTGGGCGATACGCCGATCAGATTGCTAACTGCTCCCCAAGTCATTCAAGTGCTAAAACCCGCCGAAGCAAAGGGCAATGTCGAAACCTGCAAACGCGTGATTAGCTGGTTAAACGAAGTAATGACCTTTGCAGTCAATACTGGCCTAATACACTCAAATCCATTGATTGGTATAGCTGCTGCCTTCGGTATTCCAGAGAAACGGCAAATGCCTACGCTCAAACCAGCTGAGCTGCCTGAACTAATGGAGGCTTTGTCATATGCCAGCATAAAACTGACAACTCGCTGCTTAATTGAATTTCAGCTTCACACAATGACGCGACCTGCAGAGGCGGCAGAAGCGAAGTGGCAGGAGATAAGCCTAGATAAAGCGCTTTGGGTGATACCGGCTAAGCGCATGAAGATGAAGCGTGAGCATGTCATCCCACTAACGCCTCAAGTCATAGCACTATTGAAGCGCATGCAACCGATTAGCGGCCATCTAGAATACATGTTCCCAGCAGATCGTAACCCTAAAAACCATACCAATACACAAACAGCCAATATGGCTCTCAAGCGAATGGGTTTCAAAGGCCGCCTAGTTGCTCACGGCCTGCGAGCACTAGCCAGCACAACGCTCAATGAGCAAGGCTTTGATGCCGAGCTGATAGAAGTATCACTGGCTCACGTGGATAAGAACACCGTTAGAGCAGCCTATAACCGCGCTGATTACATTGAGCGACGCAGAGAACTTATGTGTTGGTGGAGTGAGCATATCGAAGAGGCCGCCAAAGGCAACCTGTCGGTGACCGGAACCAAGCAGTTGAAAGTGATTTAAAATTAGCAGCAGTACCTTAGATGCATGTTCATAGCAAGGCTACTGCTGTTGAACCCAACTAACTACCAAAATTTCCAAAATTCGGTCACAAAGCATCCATCAAAGCCATACACATCACTCTTTCCCAATGATTAATAAAAGGCGATGCATCTATGACAGTTTGAAAAATAATGCTTTTGCTTGTCTCCTTATCAACCGGAGCAACTAGTAGTGCATTGTATTGAGCCATCAAGGAGACAAGCCTTGGACCAGCTTCCTTTGAAAACCTTAAAGCTAAATCAAAATCTTCAAAGTGTTTTTCAACTCGATTTTTCTGGGCACCCTCCCAATAATCAGGAGGAGAAACAAAGTACTCTATAACACCAGGTTCACCCCCCTCACTAGGCTGATAACGGGCAAACAGCCATTGTTCGTTAAAAAACCTATCCTCGTCTAAATATGGCTGTATTACCTGCTCGGATGCTGAAGTAGCAAACAAGTCGCTCTTACCATCCATATTGCAGTCTCGACACGAAGGAACTAGGTTTACGGGTACTATCGAAAACTGAGGGAAATGTGCTTTGGGTAAGTAATGGTCAAGATTTCTAGGGCGCCCAATTCCACCGCAAAAAGGGCACTTTTCGTTTGCTGCAATCATTAGAGCATCATAGATAGCCCTGGCAGGCTTGCTTTTACCAACAACATAGTTATCGTACATTTTTACCAAGTCTGACTTTTTTAATCGCCCAATGACTACGGGGTCACTTTCAGGGTCCTGCAGCGGAACAATCGTAAACAACTCACCAGTTGCGCCTGATGCCTCATATAGCTGGGCCTGTCTCTGTAATTCTGCTGCCCCACTGTTCACTTTTCGCAACAAACCAGGATTGCCGGTAATTCCATTCCGACAATTTGTTAGCATTTCTGAATAGGAGCTGGCTGGTCGTGCAAGTTTTAGCATTCCCCCATACTCCTATCACGATTTACAACGAGGGCTTTGAGTAACGCTCTGGCTTCAATACCAAGTTGACCACGATAATCTTCCACTATCTCGTCATAAGTGCCACCCGCGTCAACGGTTCGAACCAACAAGTCATGGAAACCAGACTTAACAACCTCAAGACCAAATACTTCTCTGGTTAAAACACCAACGTTTTCTCCAAATGTTTCCATGTCTGGTCTACGAGGTTCAGTAACCAACCCCGAACGATTGATTTTCCAGACGCAATTGCGTGGCACCTCTTGTAAAACAACGGGTGAATGAGTTGCAATAATTGACAGGCCATTCCGATCAAGCAACAAATCAGAAAGAGCTCTCAAAAATGCAGATAGCAGTGGAGGATGAAGGTGGCTTTCTGGCTCATCAATAAGCACTAAGGTTTTTTCTTCAACTGTAGCCACTAACCTAGTAATTGTTAGTAGTACCACAGCATGTCCCGAACTCATTTTTTTTATCCATTTACGAGCATTTCTGGCGAGACGTACACCAGAATAACGAGGAAGTGCTTTGAGATTCATACTTTCGAAGTTCTCATCAGACTCCAGTGTATCGATTGCTCTCAACCACCTAGCTCGTTTCGATTCTTGACTTAAGCAAGCCTTTAGAGCCTGAATAAAATCTTCGTGAACATCAACCACCTCCTTAAGTTTGTCAGTTCCATTTTGCTTTAAGCCGATGTAGAAATAACATGTGCCTTTGGAGGGATCTGGCTGCTCATCTGGTGGATTAAACGGATCAAAAGCACTAAACGATACTGAAACTAAGCTGCTAAAATAGTCCGGTTCAATTGGACTATCTTCCCTGTTTTCCAAGTCGTAAAATTTACCAGTTGAATCAGTCGCGTTGGTTATAGCCTCGATCATTCCATTGAGTATTGTCGTTTTCCCAACCCCATTTCTGCCAATGATTGCATGGATATTGGTGCTCGGTTTATCACCCACATTGACTTTAAATGTCAAATCAATCGCTGACATTTTATCTGTTGCAGGCCTAGAAAACTTAAACTCAAAGTTAGTTAGCTCGTTCCGCCCCTCCAGTACCGCAGAAAATTGGCCCTTAATGACGGATAGACTGACCCACCGCAATAGAGATGTGCGAAAAACATCTTCATCTTGTACCGAATCAATCAAGTTTGGGGTATGGACGATATCTCTTAACCCTTCGAGAAGCGCAATTCTTACCTGTTCAGGAAGTAGATGCATTTTTTTATAATATTCAACATCTTGACCAACCGAAAAGTATTCTTGAGGAAGCGATTTAAGGGGGCTTTTTAAAGTTCTGTAAGTCGACTTTTCAGTTGTTTGTCCCTTGAAGCCAATTTTTACCTGCCCTATGTCATGACTGGTACCGTCTTCATCAAATACAGACAAAAAGAACATCGTCACAAATGAATAGTCATTCCAATAGTCGACATGCAAATAAGCAGTATTTGTTGAGGAAGACGGGATTTTCTGCTCCTTCGGTACAATAACAATATTCATTCTATTCACCTGCGACCTGCTCTTTCAGGCTCTGTTTCATCATGTCAAAAATAATTTCTACGTAACTAGTCATCACCTGCGAGTCTTTCAGCAGCGTTCTTGCGATATCGCCTTCTTTCAGCAGAGCTTGTACAACGGCTTGCTTCACCGCTTGTGGCAAGTCGCCTTTGAGGGCTATCGACTTGTCGTGCTTTTCTACCTGCTCAACCACAATTGGGTTTTGGGTGACACGAGTAATGGTGCCGTTGGCAAAGTTTCGGCGGCCTGGTTCATCGCCGACATCGCCAAACAGTTCATTGAGACGGCGGATGATGTCGGCAAGAAACGCCTGTTCGCGATCCGTTGGGTCATTGTAGTTGGGTCGGATAGGTTCAAGTACCTGATTAACCGCTTCTGGAAGCGGCTCTTTGTCGTACTTGATTTTGAACTTTTCCAGCACCAGGGCACTGAGGTCGATATTTTCTGGTGTCACGCCTTTTAATCGACGAGCAAGCAAATGGGCAAACGCGGCAAAGTTTTCCAGTTCAGGATCACCAAACTCAATCAATTGCGCCATATAGCTGTAGTGCTTCACAAATCGAGCTAAATCCGATTTAAAACGCATCAGAGCTTCGCGCTGCTTGGTGAACTCGCTGCGTTGCGATTCTGCGTAGTTCGCCGCTTTCTCATCACCCGCAAGATGCGCTTTGTTGTATTGCTGATCCCAATGGTTTGCAGCATCAACCAGCTCTTTAAGCTTAACGTTGAACACATCGGTAGGGCGTTGCGTGGCAGCAAGCAGCTTTTTGTGCGCGTGTGACTTTTTATCGGGTGCTTGGCCGAGAATCGATTTACCACGCGCTTGCTTAAACAACTCTAAATCTTGATGGTTGTAGATGCTTTGCTCATCCAGAATCTCTTTGATGTCATAGATGACGTTTACATCTTGCACTTCGTTGAGCTGCGCGCCTTTATCGTACTTTTTAAACGCATTGAGAATAGTCTGCGGCTCATTGGCAAAATCAATCACATAAGTGGTGTCTTTGCCTGGGTAGGTGCGGTTTAAGCGGGACAGGGTTTGTACCGCTTCTACATCTGAGATCTTCTTATCCAAATACATGGCAACCAGTTTGGGTTGGTTAAAGCCTGTTTGGAACTTGTTGGCGACTAGCATGACGCGATATTCGGTTTTCTCGAACTCGTGGCGCAAATCAGCCCCATGTGTGTCGGGGTTTAAGTTGTACTCGGTGTACTCTTTGTCGTAATCAATCTCCAGTGGGTCTTGGCTGTCTTCATCACCCAAATCTTTACCGGGTACTTTGCCTGAGAAGGCAACCAAAGCTTGGATACCTTCGATGCCATGCTTTTTGATGTACTTATCAAAGGCAAGCTTGTATTTCACCGCCTGCGGCCTGCCAGATGTGACCACCATGGCTTTGGCTTCACCTTCCAGAAGATGAGCGATATTGGCTTTGAAGTGCTCAATAATGAATTCGACTTTTTGGCTGACAGTGGTTGGGTGCAGTGACATCCAACGCGCCAAAGCGCGACGGGCTTGTTTGCTGTCTACGCGCTTCTCATCCAGATTGTTCTCACCGATTTTGTAAGCCGTATCGTAGTGGGTGTAATTCTCCAGCACATCGAGAATAAAGCCCTCATCAATGGCCTGACGTTGGGTGTAGAGGTGGAACGATTCTGGTTTGTTTTCATCAGACATAGGAAGGTTTTGGTCTTTCGGGCGACCAAACAGCATCTTGGTGCTGTGCTTGGGTGTTGCCGTAAAAGCAAAGTGCGAGACATTCTTGGGCATGGCACGCGCTTCTTGCACCTTAGTGAGGATCTCCTCAATGCTCATTTGCTCCAACTCTTGAGGGCTCAGGTTTAGTGTAAGCGCTGCGCGTAAACCTTTGGCGGTAGAGCCAGTTTGTGAGGTGTGCGCTTCATCAATGATCACCGCAAAGTTACTTTGTGCCAAAGATTGATTGGTCAGAATCGCCTCTAACGCATATGGGAAGGTTTGAATCGTCACCACAATGATCGGCGTGCCTGTTAGCAGCGCTTCAGTCAGTTGCTTTGATTTCGACTCGCTGCTCTTTTCGCGGTCAATTGCCTTGATCACCCCATATTGATGATCGAGCTGCTGCACCGCATCTTGCAACTGCGAATCCAGCACGGTGCGATCGGTCACAATGATCACGGATTTAAAGACCGCTTTACCATCGGTGCTGCGTAAACGAATCAAATCATGGGCTGTCCACGCAATGGTCGAGGTTTTGCCTGAGCCAGCGCTGTGCTCGCAAAGATACTGCATGCCTGCACCGTTCTGGCGGGCATCGTCAATCATCTTGTTTACCGCATCAAGCTGATGGTAACGGGGGAAAATCTGCGTCTCTTTACGCGCAGCCTTGCCATTGCTATCGGCGACTTCTTTGGTTTCGACATACACGAAGCTGAAGAAGATACGCAACCAATTATCTTTTTGGGCGATCTCTTGCCAGAAATAGCTGACTGGATACTCTCCATCTTTACCCGGCAAGTTGATATGCACGGGCAAATCAGAGCTAGAACCGTCATGACCTTTATTGAAGGGCAGAAAATAGGTGTTTTCTCCCGCTAGTTTGGTCGCCATGGCAATTTCAGTATCTGACATGGCAAAGTGCACTACTGCGCCGCGTTTAAAGGTTAACAGCGGTTCTTTGCGCTTGGTTTTTGGGTCAACGGGCAAACGGTCTTGCTTGTACTGCGCTATGGCTGATTCTATCGACTGAGTGAAATCGGTTTTTAGCTCGGCAGTGGCAACGGGTAGGCCGTTGATAAAGAACACCAAGTCAATTTCCCACTCGCGAGTCGGGCAATATTTCAGTTGGCGCACCACGCGCAAAATGTTGTGCTCATAACGGGCAATACGCTCTTCATTACGCGCATCTTCGGGTTTGCGTTGGCCCATGGCAATGGTGCCGCAGCCTGCAATGGTAAAGCCTTTACGCAATACATTAATGGTGCCACCTGTTTTACTGGCAAGGGCTTTTTCTAAACGCTCCAGTAGCACCTGCTCGGCATTCGCACCATGCAGTTTATTCAGTTTGTGCCAGGCATCTGGCTGGGTGGCCTTTACCCAATCCATAACATCTTGCGGGTAAATAGCGCGTTGTTGGTCATAGTGGCTGGAATGGCCTTCTTTCCAGCCATTGTTCACCAACTGCTCGGTAATATATTGTTCAAAATGCACTTCATGATGTGCTGCCATTACACCGCCTCCCTGACGTCAATTTTCCCTGTGACAGCCGCGCTGATCAGCGATGTGCGGTGTTCTTTGAGTAAAGTTATGGATTCTTCTACGTCCTGAACCAACAACTTCAGCTTACTGGTTTGCTTTTCCAAGTATTCCATGATGATCTTTCGTTCATCAGCAGGTGGAATCAATAAATGTACTTCTTTCACATTGGTCGATGAAATCGACGCTAAATTAGTGCTCTGTTTTGATACACGGAAAAAGTAAAACTTTGCATATGATGACTGAGTTAGCCAACCTAACCACTCTGGCTCTATATCAGTAACACGAATAACAAAAACATGGTTTTGATGGATGCAAGGCTTTATCTGTTCTTTCCATACAGTACCTCTACCCAGCTTGTCGTTATCTCCTCCCTCATTCATTAAAACGTCACCACCTTTTAGGGCGTATCGTTCCACTTCATGGGGAAGCACATTTATTTCATGAACATCATCTAGCTTGACGTAACCATCTTGGACGTTGGCAACGCGAAGCATCGGAATAGATAATGTTTCTTTTCCTGCGTTATCTTTTCCTTTTGCTATGCCAGATTGGAGCGTTGAAGTGTGTTTAAGTCTTCTAACTATCCAATGCTTCGGCACTTGCCCAATCCACTCGATGCCAGAGTCCTGCATCTCCACATTGGGGTTAAGCCCCTTAGTGACCACATGGCTGATCAGCGCTTGGCGTTTTTCTTTCAGTAGCTTAATAAAGGTCTGTTTTTCCTCGATCAGACTATCGATACGCTGGGTTTCGCGATCAAGGAATGTCGCAATGGCTTTTTGTTCAGCTATTGGCATTAAGGGAACGAAGATATTTTTCATGTCTGAATATCTCGTACTCCATAAGTCCGCTACTATTCCTTTTCCATACTTGTAGAACTCTTCCTGAAAGTTGTATGAGCGCAAAAGATGATGAGCAAATCTTGGTTCATATAAACGTGGCTCTAAGATGATCGAAATTAGCGACACGGAGCCATCATAGTCAGAAGTTCCTGATGAGCCTTTTCTGTCTGAACGGCTATTTATTACAAAGTCGCCAATACAAACTTTTTTTCGATTATCCCCAGCGTCAGTTTTTGCAACGTGTTCCATTTGAGGAAGGATGCCGTTTTTGGTAACGGATAACGCTGCAAAGTCTTTGTCACTGACTTTTTCGTTTCTTTCTTTGAAGCAAGCCCCTAACTTGACCAAATCCCAATGAGATGGGATTTTGCCAAGCCAGTCTAATTTTGAATCTTTGTATGCGCTATAGGGCATCATCATTCCGCCACCTCATTGAGTAGTGCCTGAATGCGCGCTTCACATGCTTTTAGCTCACCGTCAATTACACTCAGCTCGCGTGGCGGCACATACTGGTAGAAATAGCGGTTAAAGTTAATTTCATAACCGACAATGCCCACTTCGCCGTCTTTTTCATCACGCACCGAATGATCAATAAAGGCATCTGGCACATGTGGCAGTACTTCTTGCGCAAAGTAATCCTCAACATCACGATCAAAGGGAATGCTTTCGGTGTCTTTGAGTTTCGGGTCGGCGATCACTTGGCCTTTTTCATCCATTACTGGCTCGAATTGCGGATCTATCAACATAAAGTGCGAAGTTAAGGCCGTAGCCAGTGCTTTCGGGCACTTACCAAAGTCATTCTTATTGTTATTTTTCTTCACGGCCAAACGCGCCCACTCATAAGGCTGAAGGCCAAGGTTATCAGTGAGGTGTTGTACCCACGCCGCTTGCTGTTCTGGTTTGAGCTTTTGGAACGCCATTAAGTCATTCAACTGAACAATACCACCCTCAGTGATATTGAGTTTGGCGCGCAGCGGTCGCTGGATGGTGACTTTGCGGTAGGCAAAATCGGTGGTGTGGAAGAGCTTGCAGTTGTCACTGGCTTCAAAGCCATCGTAGGCTCGGACAATATCGTCGATCTGCACATCGCTGAGGTACTTACGCTTACTGCCTTGCGACTTACGCATTGGCGTCCAGATGTCTGCCAAGTTAATTAGTTGCACCTGATCCTTACGTCTTGGCTCTTTATGGTTAGACAAAATCCAAATGTAGGTACCAATTCCGGTGTTGAAGAACATATCGGTTGGCAGAGCAACAATCGCTTCTACCAAGTCTTGTTCGAGCAGCCAGCGGCGGATTTCGGATGGGCCGGAGCCTGCGTCACCGTTAAACAGTGGCGATCCTGAGAGCACGATGCCGACGCGGCCACCACCATTTTCCGGCGTTTCCATTTTCGATACCAAGTGCAACAAGAACAGCATGGAGCCATCAGAGATACTGGGTAGACCAGGGCCAAAGCGACCTGCGTATTTGAGCTGTTTGTGCTCACGTTCCACTTCTTTTTTAGCTTTTTCCCACTTAATGCCAAATGGCGGGTTGGCAAGGCCATAGTGGAACTTGTCGGTACGTAACTGATCGTCGGATAGGGTGTTGCCTTGTTTGATGTTGTTGGCATCAAAGCCACGGATCATCATATTGGTCAGCGCCATGGCATGGGTCGCTGGGTCGAGCTCTTGACCAAAAGGCACCACTTTGGCGCTGCTGCCCATCTCTTCAATTTGGCTGATAGCATCGGAAAGGAAGCCGCCCGTACCACAGGTTGGGTCATAGATGGTGCGGATCACGCCCTTTTCACTAAAGATATCTTCATCTGCTGCCAGCACCAGTTTGGTGGCAAGACGCACGGCATCGCGCGGAGTCATAAATTCCCCCGCCTTTTCATTAACCGAGCTGGCGAACTTGAAAATCAGCTCTTCATAGGCATCAGACAATACGCGATCAGACACCACATCAGGATGTAGGTCGAGATTGGCAAAGTAGCTCACCATGCGGTAGAGCAGCTTGGCTTTTTCCAAATCTTCTATGGTTTGACCAAATTTGAACTCATCAAAGATGGTACGAACGTTTTTGCTGAACTGGCTGATGTAGTGTTCTAGGTTGTCGCCTGTATCTGAAGCGCCTAAGGTTTCTAGGCTGTATTCACTGGTGTTGTAAAAGGCGAATCCCGCAACTTCTGGCAACACTAAACCAAGGTCAATGCCCGATTGTTTCTCGGCCAGATAGAACTTGCGCACTTCCTCACGGGTGGGTTCCAACACGCATTCAATACGACGCAGTAGCAAAAAGGGCAGGATGATTCGTGCAAAGTCGGTGTGTTTGAAATCACCCCATAGGTCATCTGCCATACGCCAAATAGCACTGGAGAGTTTGGCGCTTTGTTCTTTGTCTTGTAAGTTCATTGTGGTACCTGAAAATTTTTGATTCGACTCACCGCTATGCGGTGAAATATATTAATTTGTGTGTAGTCTGCAATGAATTGATTCGCTGGAAAATAAACATCATCTGACACAGCATTTGTAGAGCACACTAGTTAGTTTTTAGGCTTTTGACTTTCGATCCACGCTTCAAGGTCTTCACGTTTGAAACGCCACGAACCGCCAACTTTGAAACCTGAAAGCTTTCCTTCGCTTGCTAATCTATATGCTGTTTTTTCGGCCAACTTTAGGTAAGCAGCAACCTCTTTCAAGGTTAAAATTTTTCCAGCCATTCAGAGTGTTATGTCATGTTAGTTTCATTACTTAACATTGATAATTAGAGAATATGGGAAAATAGGTGGATGAACAATGAGCATGCTCTAGAATTCATACCATTAATCATAGATTTCTTTACTCCAATGCCTTTTCACCGTAGCAATACCAATACCTAATGCTTCAGCCGTTTTAGATTGAGATAAGCCCTCCGCCTTTTTAGCCTGAACCAAAGCTGTAGTGTTATGCGCTGCTGGCCGACCGAGTTTTTTGCCTTCGGCTTTAGCTCGTACAAGGCCTTCTTTTGTACGCTCTCTTATCCGATTTCGCTCAAACTCTGCAAAGGCTGAAAACATTTGTAGCATCAACTTGCCTTCAGCACTAGAAAGGTCTGCCACGGGTAAATCCAGGCAAACAACCTTGATGCCTTTATCTGTAAGCAAGTTAATGGTGTTTTGTACGTCAATGTTGTCTCGTCCTAGCCTGTCTAGCTTCAGGACCACCAGCATATCACCATGCTCCATCTGATGGTTGATGAGCATTTTAAACTTTTCACGCTTCATCGCTTCAACAGATCCAGAGACCGTTTCGCTGATAACCCTGGAATCGTTTACCTCATAGCCTTTCTGCCGAATAGCTATAATTTGATTCTCTGTAGTTTGCTCAGTCGTCGAAACACGGCAGTAAGAAAAGATACGCATTGTTCACCTACCTTTACTGAAGGTATCAAATATAGGGGTATCATATAGATTTGGAATCATAAAGGCCACACCCTATTTTTTTGATACCAATATTTAAGAGAGAAAGCTGGTATCAATATACGAATGTTTATTGATACCAGCTGTTTAGGTCGATTTGCTAGCTTTTAGTTTGCCGCCATCATTTTTTGAAACTCCATGAACTGCTTAAATTGGTCTTCCATTTCCGGCGTAGTCTTCTCAGCAGGCTTTGACAACTTACGCAACAACTCGGCTTGTTTGTAGTCAGGCACATCCCCGTAGCTATAAAAGCTGGTCAACACGCTTTCATGCCCCAGGTTTTGACTCCACGCTTTAAACTCTTCAGGTGTTCGGCACAGATTTTCACCAAGCCTGACCAACGTGTTACGAAAGCTATGGGGGTTGAAATATGGCAGACCAACAGCCTCAAAGGCTTGTTTGAAAACTTTACGTATAGGGGTAGCATTACTCCAACTCTCTTTAAGCAAGCCAACCGCTGTAAACTGTTGATTGTCGTTGTGTGCCAACTTAGTCTTGGGAAACAACGGATCATTTGGCTTATACCCGAGGTCTTTAGTCAAACACTCAAGCCACTCTGCCAGAATTTGTGACGGCAACTCTCCCACGGGGAAAAAGTAAGTGACAAACGTTTTACTGAACTTGGTCTTAACCTCCCTAGCATCCTGATAGAAGCTTTGTTCAGCAAGATCAACATGCTTGATCTTAACCGAAGCAACCGCCCCATCTCTGGCGCCAGTCAAGAGAACGAATGCAAGTAACGCTCTATCACGCTTTTCTAATACAGTCTCACTAGGCATCGCTTCCAAGGTCTGCAGAATTTGTTCAATCGTTGCCACGTTTCTTTTCCGCTTGGCATTGGCAATACGGGTATCTTTTTCAGACAGGTTGAAGTACTCAATATCGCTGTAGCTGATTTTCGATCTATAGCCTTTCTGGGTAACCAAATACTGGAAAAACATCTTCAAGTGACGAGTTGCCGTAAGCACCGTAGCCTTACTTAGTTGATCCCCTGTTACGCATGATTTTTGGCCGAGAAGATGCTTCTTAAACCCTATGGCATGCTTCGCCCTAAACCTATTGAAATCTAGATAGCCCGTATACTCTTCAAACCGGTTAATTGACTTCAACGCACCATCAATTGTTGAGTCATCTTGGCGTCTTGCATCCCTCAAATACTTGATGTAATCATGCAAAATTCGAACATTATTCGTACTACTCTTTTTCATGATCAAATCCCCCCTTTAAAGGACAATTTAAGAGAGCTTTTCCTCTCAGGTTTAAGTGTTTTTCAGCTATCGGTAGTTTCCCCCCGAGATCACTCCAAATTGCGTTTATATTGCGCCATGAAACATACTTATTTGCTTTGCTTCCACACACACTACAACGCCCAGCCATTTGAGCCATGCCAGCTGGTTTACCTATAAAACTGACGGACTCAATGTTTGGCTTATTTGATTGTTTGCACATGAAACAATACACCTCATTGGCGGCACATTGGTGCATGTAAGCTTTGCGCTTCCGCTTCAAAAAGATCTTTAGGTCAGCACCCTGTATGAGTAAAGGGCGGGTTTCATCGAAAACTGGCAAACCAGCACGAATCCAGTTACGCACCGTCCTGGGGTGAACTCCCAGTAGTTCGCTAACTTCAATGACCGTATAGCAACGATGAATTTTGATACGGTTAGGGTTGCAACGACTAGTCATTGTCGGCCCCCTTAGATACTGCGATACGCTTATCTAGCCACAGTTCAATATCTGACTGAAGCCAGCCTACAGCTCTGCCGCCAAGTGATATTGCTGGGGGAAAATCCCCAATAGCCATGCGTTTATAGATACTTGGTCGGGATAAACCGACCATCTCTTTAACTTCAGGTAGTCGTATAATCTTATGAGACATTATAAGTCCTCTTAAGTGGTTAATAGTTCACTTAAGAGGTTATTGACTTTGGACAGGGTAAAAACCGAATTCGGTTTTAGGATTCCGAATTCGGTTTTTATTAGGCAGGGCTATTTGCTTCTAGACTCTATTGCTTGAGGGATTTGCTTTAATATTTTACGTACAGTGTCGTCTGTTATAGGCGCGCCAATCAACTCAGTCATAGCGACTAAGGATGTTGCGATCCCTCTTTGGCTATAATCTACATTTGCCTCTTTACATAACGCGGCGACTAAAACTAATAAAGAATATTTTTCATTGGTAGTAAGAGCTTTTTCGTGCGCAGCATCTTCTAACGACTGAGCAAAGCGTGTTATTTCGCTGGTTCTAATAACAAATTGATAACCAACATCTTCAAGGGCTAGGTAATCATCATTTTTAATATAATTACCATCTTCACCTTGCATAAGTGCTTCATTAATTGACATAAACTCATCAAGCTCAATAGAGCTAAAGCAATCGAATACTAAACCATTGCAACTTTCACCAAGATCATCAATATTTAGACCCTTTGATTTCAATAGGTTGTCCCGCCTAGATTCTAACGCATTAAAATTATATCTATTACCCTCTAGATGAAGGCTTTTTTGCAGCTTGTAAATAACTTCAGCACGTTTTAAGCAAAAGCCGTTCACCTCTGGATACATTGGACCGGGACCACCAACTTCCTCTTGATATAAAGTCTCAATCTCCTGAGACTCTGTGCCAATCATCGCCAAGTCCCAAACTCCATCAAGTACATGAACCAATTTGTCAAAGACAAGAGCGTTACTGTGATCATCTTGATTGCATACATAGTGACCCGCTTGGGCATAGACCTGATTATTGAATCTAACTGACATAATTAGATGCTTATCAAGCACTAATCTGTATAGGTCAGCTAGCAACACAGTCTCCTCAATTAAGTTGGACAGGTGTTTCGCAGCTTCTTCAACCGTAAAATAATTCTTTAATTTAAATAACTTGCTCATTTTCGACTTTCCCCTTTTACTTGTTCAACAGGTAAGTCATGTACTCTGTCGCTCAAAAGCATAAGAATCGACCGCTTATAAAATCCGTTCGGGCAGTAGTCATGGCACACGTTATGGTTACATAGAAGGCACTTTAGGAGTATGAAGAAGTCATTGATTTGGGAGGAAGAGCAGACAAATTAAAGCCCGTTGACTTGGGCTTAAAACTAAGATCAGAAAAGGAGAATAGGTATATCGACGACTCAATCTATCAGTAAGATGCCTGCATGCATTTAGCTGAATTTATGGTCAACGCTGGCCTTATATACTCACTTTCTGCAAATATTTTGAATTAACTCCACTATAGAGCCTGTTTTTATTGTAACACCCAATGTAACACCCTAAACAAACCAACACACACAAGCCAATAAAAAACAAACAATTAAAAACTTTACCTGAGCCCCGCCGCCCCACCAACACAAAGGTTAGCAATGACCTTCAAAAGCCGCTAAACCCTTACCAGACGGGTTTAGCGGCTTTTTTGTATCTGTCGACTGTCACATTACCCACTAAAGCCAAATAAAGTATTTAAATTCAGATGTTAAGACACAAAAAAGCCCCGACATATTTTGTCGGGGCTTTCATCAACGGTTCGGGATTTAACTAGCCGCTAATTTAGAGCACTAGACACAGTCACTTAACTTAGCACTTCACCAGCGACTGTTCGACGCTTTGCATCTGGCTAGCGAGTTGGCCGTAATCATCCATCATGAAATTGATGTGTCCTAGCTTGCGGTTAGGCTTGGCGGCCTTGTTGTACCAGTGCAGACTAGCGTTGGCACTCAGGGCGTCCATAGGTGGTGCAGCAACACCTAGCAGGTTCAGCATGCCCGTCTTACCTATAGCCGAAGTGGCCCCTAGGGCGAGTCCGGCGACGGCGCGTATATGGTTCTCAAACTGGCAAGTCTGAGCGCCGAGCTGGGTCCAGTGACCGCTATTGTGCACCCTTGGCGCCAACTCGTTAACCAGCAGCTTATCACCCACCACAAACAGCTCCATGACAAGTACGCCTACATACTGCTGTGCTTCCAGCAGCTTGGTCATATAAGTTTGCGCTTGCTGCATCATCTCGGCACTTAACCCTCTAGCCGGTGCCATTGAGCGCACCAGAATACCGTTCTGATGTTGGTTCTCGGTTAGGGGGTAACAGCTCACCTCACCACTTGCACTACGCACACCGATAATAGACACTTCGGCGTCAAAGGGGATCCATTGCTCGGCCAAATAATGACCTGCTTTCAGCTCAGGCGACACCTTGGCAAGATCCTCATCGCTACGCACTACCCACTGATTTTTGCCGTCATAACCTTCATCGAGCGACTTGATCACCATGGGATAACCTAATGTCTTGGCACTCTCTTCGAGGCTGACGTCATAGGTAAAAGGCGCGCAAGGAATATCAAGCTGGGCTAACAGCTGCTTTTCATGAATACGACTCTTGCACTTGGCAATACTGTCAACATTGGGCCTAATAGTGCAATGTGCTTCGAGTGCTCGCACTAAATCCAGATCCACCTGCTCCTTCTCGACCGTGATAACGTCCGGTTGTCCCAAGGCCTTATAGAGTTCGCTTACACTCTGCCCTGGCTGCCAGGGAACCACAGGGCCCAGGCCTTCGACACAACTGAGATCCGTATCAGGGCCACCATCGGCCACAAAGCTAAATTTTAGGCCTAAGGGAATGCCCGCTAGTGCCATCATACGCGCCAGCTGACCACAACCTATGATGCCAATGCGCATTATTCTACCTCCAGCGGCACACCTGAGGTTTTGCTAGCGCGCCAGTCACATAGACGCTTGGTCAGTTCTGCATCGCCCAGCGCCAAGATTTGCGCTGCCATTAGGCCTGCGTTAAAGGCGCCTGAATCGCCAATTGCCTGAGTGGCTACCGCGACTCCTTTTGGCATCTGCACGATAGACAGCAGGCTATCCATTCCTTTTAGGGCCTTACTCATTACAGGTACAGCGATCACCGGGAGATGTGTCATGGCCGCCGTCATGCCCGGCAGATGCGCCGCGCCGCCGGCACCAGCGATGATCACCTCAATCCCCTCGTCTGCTGCGCCATGGCTAAAGCTCACCAGACGCTCAGGCGTGCGATGGGCCGAAACCACCTGTTTACTGTAAGCGATACCTAGGGCATCCAGGACTGTGGTGGCATTTTTCATGGTCGGCCAATCGCTCTGTGAACCCATGATGATTGCTACTCTTGCTTTACTCATACGTGCCTCTTAATTTGATAACCAATTTGTGAACAGCGCATAGGTAGGTATGCCCACCAATACGTTGAACGGAAATGTAATTGCTAATGAATAGGTGATCGACAGACTCTGGTTGGCTTCGGGAATAGCGACCCGCATGGCTGCCGGCACCGCGATATAAGACGCGCTAGCCCCCAGTACAGCCAGTAAAGTTGCGCCGCCGTTCGACAGCCCCATCTGTAAACCTAAAATACAGCCCAATAAACCGCCTAGCAGCGGCATAAATACGCCGAACGCCAGCATAAAGTTGCCCATATGCTTGAGATCTTTAAGCCTGCTGGCCGCGAGCATGCCCATCTCAAGTAAAAAGAGTGCCAATATGCCATGAAACAGGTTGAAGAAGAGCGGCGTGATCCCTTCAATACGCTCAGCCCACAAGTAGCCAATGATTAGGGCACCGACGAGCAACACTAAGCTTTGATTGCAAAACACTTCATGAATCAGCTCTCGCCACTTAACATTAGTACCCGAACGTCTAGCAAGGGCGATACCTACTGCAATGGCAGGGACCTCCAGCAACACCACAAACAGCGGGAAATAGGCTTCATAACTGATGTTTTGCGTCTCGAGAAAGGCCACGGCCACCGCATAGGTGCCTATACTGACAGAGCCGTAGTGAGCGGCGATAGAGGCCGCATCTTCAAGCTTAAGCTGGCCGATAAAACGCAGAATGGGAAAGGCGATCAGAGGAAGAACCAAACCAAGCCCAATCACCAAAAGTGACTGAGGCAAAAGGGCTATCGAGCCGTATTTAGACAACGCCACGCCACCTTTAAGACCGATGGCCAACATAAGAAATAGGGTCAGACTCTGATACAGCGCCTTTGGAAACTGGATGTCAGATCTCAATAACGTTGCCAAGGCGCCGAGGATAAAAAAGGCTATCGTGATATCGAGCTGCATCTTATGCGCCCTTGACTTGCAGGCTACGCGCAGGTTTTACGGCACGACGCTTAGATGACATCTTGATGGCGATTGACACTAGACTCAGTGAAATCAAACTGATGCCAACAATAAGCAGTCCCATACCGTTGTGACCTTCATTCATGGTGGCAAAGGCGAGTGCCGCAACCATTAAGCCAACAAAGATACTGAAAAGTGATTGTTTCTCTGCCAAAACAAATTGAAATAGGTGTTTCATAAGATCCCCCGTTTACGACTGATACCGCAATGTTTTCGGTGTTCTTTCAATAGAGACGATCTTGCCAAAAATAATTTATATATAAAAATAGATATTTTTATGTTTTTATATAGATAAAAATCTATACATGGAGTGACGACTATGTCTCTTAGGCTACAGGCACACTTAGGCACCCTCAGACAGATGGAGATCTTATTGGCTGTCTATGACTGTGGCAGTGTCAGTGGCGCGGCCGAAACGCTACACCTCACTCAGCCCACCATCTCTATGCAGCTAAAAAAACTGGCCGATGTGATAGGTTTTCCGCTGTATAACATTGTCGGGCGTAAGGTGGTATTTACCGAAGCGGGATTGGAGGTCGTTAAGGCAGCGACCGAAATCCTCGACAGTTTTGCGCGGCTAGAAATGTCCCTGTCTGATATGGGAGAGTTAAAGTCGGGCACCCTGCGTCTGGCCGTGGTGACCACCTCAAAGTACTTTATTCCCCATCTACTGGGCCCCTTTTGCGAGCGTTACCCCAATGTCGCCGTTCAGCTAAATGTGGGTAACCGAAAACAGATCATCGAGCGACTCAAACAAGGGATTGATGACTTTTATGTGTTCAGTCACCCGCCAGGAGAGCTCAATACCGAGAGCATAGAATTTTTCAACAATCCCCTGGTGGCCATAGCCCCCGAGAATCATCCCTTCGTCAGTCAGGAAGGCGTCTCTCTGGCAGAGCTCTGCGAGGCGCCCTTCTTGATGCGTGAAAATGGCTCGGGCACTCGCTTGGCCATCGAGCGTTTTATGGCTAAACAGGGCGTTAAACTCAACGTCAAGATGACCATAGAGAGCAACGAAGCGATCAAGCACTCTGTAATGTCAGGGCTAGGCGTCAGCATACTCTCGGCCCATACCCTCGCCTTTGGTGGTAATACCGGATTGGCTCAGCTAAATGTTAAGGAACTGCCGATCAACTCCAACTGGTATTTTCTCTGGCTAAAATCTAAACGTCCCTCGGCGATCGCCCAGGCCTTTTTGACCCATGTGGAAAGCGAGGGACGCGAAATGTTGCTGACCGAGCTCGCCAAGCACAAGCTATAAAAAAGCCCCATAGGATGGGGCCTTTTATTGTGTCCTGGTGAAGATCTAGCTTATCTATGCGCCATTTTGCAGATATTTATACAAGCTAGGTCATTAGGGGACGCCACTATAACTGACGCCCATAGGCAATGGCTGACAAATTCAGGCTTACGGATTATCTAAACTAGACCTAGCGAAACCCATTGTTACCAAGGTGCTTGAGGTGACTGTGGCCAGCCAACACCAGTAAACCTGCGAATATACCTAGATTCTTAATGAAATTTTGCATCTCATGTGCCGCTTCAAGCCCTTCGAAATGCCAAAAATCATGCAGTGTAACGTTAATCAGTAACACCATCATAGCTAACAGCGAAGCAATCACTGACGTATAACGGTTTAATATTAAACAAATGCCCGCCACAATCTGGCTAACGCCGGCACTGGCAAGCAGCAGCGGAATTAGCACCATCTGATGTCGCTCCATTAAGGCTACATGCATATCCCAACTGACAAACTTCATGATCCCAGGGACAAGAAAATAGAGCGCAAGCATGATACGCCCAACTATGATACCCGCAGAAGCGAATCGTTCATCTATCGAATGGCTATTCATAATTTGCACTTACAAAGACTCACCATTAACCATTACTCCTACGTCAATGTTGTTGCGTACGGCGTTAGAGTAAGGACAAATCTGGTGAGCCGTTTTAACCAATTCAGAAGCTTGCTCCTGTGGCAAATCCAGCTCGACACTTAGGGCCACAGTCAAGGCAAAACCGCCTTCGGCGCGAGGCCCTATACCCACCTTGGCGGTGACTGGCGCCTGAGACAATTTGACTTTTGCTTCTTTGGCAACATGCAAAATGGCATTTGAGAAACAAGCGCTGTAGCCCGCCGCAAATAACTGTTCCGGGTTGCTCGCCTCGCCAGTTCCGCCCATCTCTTTAGGGTAGCTAAGAGCAATAGATAGCTTGCCATCATCGGTTGCTACCAGGCCATTACGCCCTGCACTGGCTGTTGCTTGGGTTTCATATAAGGTTTTCATGTTAACTCCTAAGATCACTTCAAAAGACAAATTTAAATTGCGCGCAACTCATTTACCCAAAGTTATACCCCTAAATTAAATTGTGTGCAACTTAAATTTTAATTCCTGCGACAAAGCGCTTGCACAACGCCAAGTTGAAAGACCCAGTCGATGCCCTGAATGAGATGAATATGAAAACCTAAAATCCGTACTGTGAGAGAAAACGATAACAGGCACTAATGACCACTGGCCTCACCTTCATAACCCACCGCAAACCATCCCATACCTCTACAAGTTAGCTGACTTCAAACTGAATATCTCCCCACCCCAAGAGATAAAGACCAATACTCTACCCAATTGGTGTTATACAAAATAAAGCACCAACAAATGCTTGCTATTCAAACCTTAATAAGATTAAACTCCGAAATTGTAACAACTGAGTAACATTTGTTAACACCAATAAAAATAACCTCAATCAAAAGGAAAAATTGATGAGCAAACTATTCACATTATCAACACTCGCCATCGCTACCACCTTACTAAGTCAATCGGCTCTTGCCGATGGGATCGCCGCTAAACTTCAAATGAGCCAAGACAGCTTTAGTAGCGATCAAGACGTCATGGTAACCCTGACGTTAACCAACGAAGAGAATGTACCGGTAAAACTACTTAAGTGGTTTACGGCGGCAGAGGGTGTTGAAGAGTCGCTCTTTAAAGTCACAGCAGATGGTCAAGCTCGTCCTTATTTAGGCGCTCACTACAAGCGCCCAGCACCAAGCCATAAGGACTACATCAAGCTAAAAGCGGGTGAGAGTATCTCTTACCAAGTAGAACTGTCTTCACTATATGACATGTCGGCAACCGCCAACTATGAGATCAGCTATGATGTCAGCTCTATGCAACTGTTTTCTCCTAACCCGGGTCAGGCGAAAAAGCTAGCTCGTCTCGGTATCGAAGGGATACAGTCTGAATCAGCCAGTTTCTATTTGGAAGGTCGTGAGTTTAAGGGCGGTGCCAATAAAGGTAAACCCGGCACTGGTGATGGCGGTGGTACGACGCCAGACGGTATCTCTTTCACTGGACGCTGCAGCAACTCACAACAAAGCGATATTCTGGCGGGTCTAGCCGCGGCGAAAAACATGTCAGCCGATGCGAACCAGCACCTAGCCACTGCCAGCAGCAATTCACAGCGTTACAGCACCTGGTTTGGCGCATACAGCTCATCTCGCTGGAACACGGTGAGCAACAATTTCAGCAAAATTGATAACGCGTTAAACAACGAGCCCCTCACCTTCGACTGCAGCTGTAAGAAGCAATACTTTGCTTATGTTTACCCAACGCAGCCATATAAGATCTACATGTGTAATGCCTTCTGGTCTGCCCCGACAACAGGTACCGACTCTAAAGGCGGTACTATTATCCATGAAACCAGCCATTTTAATGTCGTGGCCGGTACCGACGATATTGTCTATGGCCAAAGTGGTGCAAAATCATTGGCGATCAGCGATCCAGCTAAAGCAATACAAAATGCTGACAGCCATGAATATTTTGCTGAAAACACACCTAACTTGAACTAATCTAGTTGTACTCTTTCTTGTCATTATGGGCGGAAGTTTCCGCCCTTTTTTGTTCTCACCTGTTCCTATAAATGCCTATTCGATAAATGCTTATGTCAAATCCCTTAGGATACTTATCAGTTAGCCTCTTGATGCTTTGGATGGTCAGTATGAATAGTCTTGCTCAGCAAGCCATGCCCAGCTGTCGCCTGTATAAGGCGGACCTGGCAAACAGCCTCACCTTTGAGATCAGCGCGCCGCCAAATAGCCAATGGTACCTGCTTAGCCGTGCCACACCTTTCGATGCCTGGTTTAGTGAATTTTTGACCCTAACCAATACTCAGCGCCAGACAGTTCTCGAGTATCAAGGCGCACTGGCCAAGCGCGGCCAGCCCAGTGACGATGAATACCTGCTGTTACCAACGGATAAACCGTTAACCGCATCGCTGCAGCTTTCTCAGGCCTACGTTATCGCACCTGGCGAGTATCGGGTATCGCTCAAGACTTTGCATCTAATCCAAAGTTTGGCCCACAAAGAAGATGCGACTTACCTTGAATGCCCCAGCTTATTAATAAGTCTGCCCTGATCTTCAGACATAAAAAAACCACCCAGAGGGTGGTTTTTTATCAATGAAACTCGACACCGATTAGACCAATTTCATCTCTTGGATGATCTCATGGGCTATCTCTGGTGTCGTACTTACTGGCTTTTGATGTAAATCTGCCTTCAACTGACCTTTTCTATGCTTTAGCGCCGCATCAAGTTTTTTGGCTGCAGCCGCTATAGCCGGATACATAACATCGTCACTCCCAGAGGCTGATATCCGACTACCTTCATAATTCGTACTCAGTTCGACCTGATACTCTCCATGCTCTTTGGCAATGATGACATCGAGTGAGATTAACGTGGGGAAATGGGTCGCGATTTTGGAAAACTTTTGATTCACATGCTCTTTTATTGAATCGGTAATGTCTACGTGGTGACCAGAAAGATTTATTTTCATAGGTTTTCCTTTTTAGGATGACTTCAATAATGAACTTGGGATGAGTGAAAGAAAAAACAAGGGGTGAAACGCTTTTTTTTCATTTAACGCCTATTTAAGCATGGGCGAAATCCAAGTAAATATCCATTCAGTGTCTACTAATGTGTACTCCCCATAGAAGTTAAAAGCAAGCAGGCAAAACAGAATATCAGGCACAAATAGGGTATATCGAGCATAAATCCCACAAAGTAAACAAAATTTAATCAATTTGTCTTTTATCTACCACACTCATGATGATCTGTTAGCTTTACATGTAAATGCGAATGAGAATTTATGTCAACAAGGGTAATATACCGAATACCTAACACACCATGACATAACCGATAGTGAATAGCACCATAGCCAAGTATCAGTCGCTGTTTGAGCGAGACCTCTCTCCCACAGCTTCCGTCATTATACGTTTACTCTGCTCTCTTCTCGGCGGTTACGGCATTGCAGCACTCGCCTGCGTCTTACTAACAGAGTTATTACCCCTTAGCCGAATCGATGCGGTACTGATTGCAACCATGAGCTCTTTTAGCCTGTTTGCTGCCATGATCATTCGACTTTTTAGCCTGAGATCCCACAAACGCGTGGTACTGGAACCCCTGACAGTTTGCTTAGCGCTCTATTGCCTCACCTTAGCTTTGGGTTGATACCATGAAAGAAACCTTTTTCCGCTCTATGACCTGGCTGCATACTTGGGCGGGTTTAGCAGTCTGCTGGCTACTCTTGCTTATCTTCTTTGCGGGTAGCTTGAGCTACTTTCGCCATGAGATCACCCTTTGGAGCAAACCTGAGCTACACAAGGAAGTATTTCAAAGCTACTCTCAAAAGCTACTAGACAAACAGATCGCACAAGGCCAGAGCTACTTGGCCGAAATCGCACCCGATGCTAATAGCTGGATCATCAGCCTGCCTACCGAGCGTAAACCTTACCTAAGCTTTGCCTGGCAAGATGCCCCGATTAAAGGCGAGCGCCGCGGTAAATATCACGAACATGTGGTCAGTCAGAATAGTCAGCAGATGATCACCGAAATACGCGATTCGAAAGGGGGCAACTTCTTCTATCGCTTACACTTTGATCTTCATTACCTTCCGGTAGCGACTGCGCGCTGGATTGTTGGCCTGGCCACTATGGCGATGCTTATCGCCCTGATTAGCGGCGTGGTGATCCATAAACGCATCTTTAAAGACTTCTTCAGTTTCAGACGTGCCAAGGGAAGCCGCTCCTGGCTCGACGCCCACAATGTGAGTGCCGTCATGGCGCTGCCCTACCACCTGATCATCACCTATACAGGCCTGATCACCCTGATGTTTATGTTCATGCCTTGGGGCGCCTTAACTCAATATGATGGCGATGTACGCGCCTTTCGCGCCGACCTCAATCCCGCCCGCATGCAGATTAAACCAAGCCAAGTATCCGCAGAGTTGGTTCAAGCAAAGCAGCTATTACCACAAGTAGAGCAGCAGTGGGGTTTGGCGCCATTAAAGCAGGTGACCATAAACGCGCCAGGACGTGATAACAGCCGCATCAGCTTCACCCTCAATAGCGCCCATAAGGTGACAGACAGCCGCACTATGCTAAGTTTCGATGGCGTCACCGGCCAGCCGCTCTTTAAAGAAGATCTCAAAACCGTGACCTATCAGACCTATGATACCCTGATGGCCTTGCATACCGCGCGCTTTGCCGACTGGGCACTAAGGGGGCTGTTCTTCCTCTGCGGACTGATGGGCTGCGCCATGATCGCCACAGGCACACTGCTTTGGGCAGTAAAGATTGCTCAGAAACAGCAAAAAGCGATACAGGCAGGCGCCAAGCCTTCGGTGGGCCTTAAGCTAGTCAATGTCCTTAATATCAGCGTGATCTGCGGGCTGCCGCTGGCTAGTGCTGTGTTTCTCTACGCTAATCGCTTGTTACCCGTCGACCTGAGCGACAGAGCTCAGCGCGAAGTCGATAGCTTCTTTATCACCATAGCGGTTATCGCCTGTATCGCCATCTGGGACGCAATACGAAACCAACAATCCTTGGCACGCTGGCGACAATGGCTAATGCTGACCGCCTTTGCGTTTGGCGCAGTGCCGCTACTCAACGCGATGACCTCAGGACAACACCTTGTCGGCAACATAGTCGCCAGTCAATGGACCTTGGCCGGAGTAGACATCGCTTGTTTGCTGTTTGCCTTAATCGCTGGCTTTGCCGCCAAGCGAGTATCTCAAGCTCCAGGTCTGATTGAGCGCTCTATGCCTGCTAAGCACACTGGCAAAATGAAGGAAGTACGCCCATGATCGCAGCACTGTCACTGACTTTTACCGCCTTTGGCGCGCTGGCGCTAGCCATGTTCACTCATTTTAAGAGCTGTTTTAATAAGGCCCCCAGCAGTAAACAGCAAAGGATATTCACCTTGCTGGGCTGGGGCTTATTAGCACTCAGCTTTAGCCTATTGATTCAAGAGTATGATATCGCTTATGCCAGTATCACCTTCGTTGGTGTCATGAGCGGCGCAGCGCTTACCGTTATCTTGCTACTCAGCTATCAAGCCAAAACCCTGCCCACCGCCATGATAACCGCGACTGTTATTGCGTTAGGCAACCTCGTCATATGAGATAACAAGCTAGGTTAAAAAGGAGCTAGGGGATTAGTTTACAAAGCTGAGTTTACAAAGCTGAGTGCACAAAGCTAAATAGACAAAGCTGAGTGCAGAGAATCAGTTTCGATTGATAGACACTTCAACTAGAGCTATTAACTTAAGCCGGTTAACTTAAGCGACTAAACTTAAGCCTCTAAACATAAATCGCCTGTTTGCACAAATTTCATTCAGCCTGGATTCAGTCACTGTTATTTATCATCTGCTTATACTCAGGCAGATATTAACAGGCATCTAGGTGCGAATTTCAAAAACGACGGCTTACCAAAAGTGGATGCGTCACGATTCCAGCACAAATGGAAAAGCTAAATCCAAGGCTCAAGTAGGGCTTTATCGGCAATTGGCTAACGCCGCAGACCATACCCAAGACAAAGTCACACTGTCGCCATTGGCGCTGCAGTTAAGTGCTCAGGCACAGCAAAAAACCTGAGACCCCAAGAGAGCTCTGGCAGCGCAAAAGCACCATGCAAATCTAACCTTTTAGATTCAATAGATTTTGCTGAGGGCAAAGCCAGCAATCTTTGCTATATTGGCCATCTCAGTCACTAACTCCCAAGCCAGATGTCTTTTTCAGTCACCATCTCTTGGCCGCAAACCAGAGATCAAGATCAACGCAGCAAAGATCATCAACTCGATTTTGCCAGTGGCCAAACACTTGAAGGTTCTGCGGCTCCTGAGTATCAAGGCAGCCAGGATAAGGTCAATCCAGAGGAGAGCCTGCTTAGCGCACTCGCTGCCTGTCATATGTTGAGCTTTCTAACCATAGCGCAGAAGAAACGCCTTGAGGTAATTAGCTACCAAGACTGTGCCAGCGCCGAGCTTGGCCGCAATAGCCAGGGGCGCACGGCAATCACGCAAATCACGCTAAATCCTAAAGTGATATTTAACACAGAGCAGAGCGAAGAGACGTTAGCCAAGCTGCATGCTTTGGCTCATAAACATTGTTTTATTGCCAACTCCTTAACCAAAGAGCTGACGATAAAGATAACACCTAGCTAGAATCGACAGCTCGAGCATTGCAGTCCGGATTGAGTTCCATCCCCCGAGACATCGAGTCAAGACAGGCAGATAAGCGAGGCTATGGCAATCCATTAGCCATTCATTTGGCTATCACTCTTTTCGATTGATATCTGCTACGCGACAACCAATCGTTTCAAATCAAGCCATCTTTCAATAAAAATGGAGGTTACCGACCTGGGAACTGCTTGGTCGGTAACCCCCTAAAACTTACTTAGTTAACACAAGGCGTTAATGCACAGTTTATTTAATGTCTTGGGCCATCCCTTTTGCAGGCATAGGCTGTGCCTTGATCGGCAACACAGGTTCAACTTCCAACTTCTGCTTAAGGTAGTTGATTGCCTTAGTCAGCTGGGCATCTTGTCCCTTGAAGGTGGCATGGGGCAGATTATCCACCTCGATATCCGGACTGATACCACGCCCCTCGACAATCCAGCGACCATCCATCGCATATTGCGGATACTCGGCAACTCGCGCCATCCCCTTATCGGTCAGAGCGTTACGTCCAGATAACCAAACGCCTGCGCCTGCGGTTTGCTTACCGATAAGCGGCGCCAAGCCTAAGGCCTTGATGCCAGCAGAGAAGGTCTCACCGTCTGAATAGGTTAGCTGATCTGTAAGCACCACAAGATGACCACGGAAGGTCTGCTGCATATTGGTGTTTGGCGTGCCTTGAGTCGGCTGCCAGAACATCCAGGCACGGCGAAGCAGTTTTTCGATCACCCAGCTATCAATATTGCCGCCGCGATTACGGCGCACATCTATAATTAGGCCTTTCTTATCAATATTGGCGTAGAACTCGCGGGCAAAACTTGCGATATCACCCGAGCCCATGGCATAGAGATGCAGGTAACCTATCTCGCCGTCGCCCGCCTTAGTCACCTTCTGGTTATTGTTACTGACCCAATCCAGGTATCTCAGCTTGGCATCGTTGCGATTCGATACAGGCAACACTATGGTCTTGATCTCACTGCGTCCACGCTTGAGCGTCAGCAACACCTGCTTACTAGCCTGATTGCGCAGATAACGCGCCACATCGGCAACGCTAGTCACCGGCTTACCATTAATCGCAAGGATGAGATCGCCCACCTTGGCATTCACATCCACCTTTGCCAGCGGCGCAGCCAACTCAGGCAGCTCACTATCGTTTTGATAGATATGTGCAATCTTGACCCCATTTTCTGTCTGCAACAGACGAGCCCCTAGATTGGCCCCCTGAGGAAGGTTAGGGTTTTGCGGCAGATCGCCGCCACGCACCTGCGAGTGTAAGGCGTCCAACTCACCCATCATCTGTTTGAAGATATCATTAAGCTCATGACGATCTGTCAGCCTGGCCAACAGCGGCTGATACTTGGCCTTGGTCGCCTGCCAGTCGAGACCGCGCATCTGCTTATCGAAGAAGGAGTCTCTGTGCATCAGCCAGGCATCTTCAAACATCTGTTGCCACTCTAACTGAGGCGAAATGGCCAGTTGCCACTGCTCGGTCTGCACTCTGGCATGGGCCAGATCTTTCGGCAAGGCATCACCCGCATCGACAATCAGCATCTCTTCGCCGCCTTTACTGTGACGACGCAAAAATAACTTACTGTCGTCGGCCGAAAGCGCAAAGCTGGCGACATCTTCGCTGAAGGTCTCCACCTTAGGCGCCAGTGGATCAAATTTAATCCAATCGAGCTTAGGAGCCTGGTTAGCATCCACCGACCGCGAGATGAGATAAAGGCCTTTGTCTGTCACCTGTAGCTTACTGTAATTGCCCGAAGCGACAGGCACCTGCCACAGACGCTCGCTGAGCCCCTGCCACTGCACCTGTATCTTTGCGTCATCCGCTTCGTCCTTTTTCTCAGCTGTCACACTGAGTTCATTCGGCTTACTGAAGGGAAAGCGCGCCTCAGGTGTAAGCGCCAGGGCAAAGATCTGCCCACGCTTGTCAAATACCGGGCCCATGTTGCGATCGCCCCAAGGCGATGTCGGCGTGGCGTTAAAGGCACGGTTTGAAATGAAATAGAGCCATTGGCCATCAGTGCTGAAGGCTGGCGAGAAAGATTCATACTTGTCGCTGGTCAGCGCCTGGGCTTTATCTTCCTCCAGCGAATAGAGCACAATTTGTGGTCTGAGCTGGCCACGTTCATCCTTGGTTACGGCGATAAAACGGCTATCGTTAGACCAGACGACGTCGCCATAAGGGCCAAGTCCCTGACCATTGGTCATGATCTTAGTGTTGCGACCCTTCTTGAGATCCAATAACCAGAGATCGCCGTTGTAATCATCATGGGCAATATAGCGGCCATCGGGTGACAGGCTCAACCCCATGCGCAGGGCGCTGGCATCCTGAGTCAACTGCTTAGCCGACGCACTGCCATCGGCCGCGTAGCGCCAGATCTCCTGCTCGCCAGAGGCGTCGCTGATACCATAGACCCACTTACCATCTGGGCTCATCACGGCGCCGCGCACCCGGTAATCCCCTGGCAAGGCCAGCTCCACCAGCCGCGACCCATCTGTGCCCGCCACAGCAACATGACTGCGAGCTGTGATCACCACCTTGTCACCCTTAGGAGCCAAGTGCGTAGAGGTGGCGAACTTCATGGGTTGGTTGACCCAGTGCTCGCGACGCTCGGCAAAATCTGAGGTTAAGTGGATCTCCTCTGTGGTGAGGCGATTGCTGGCAATATCAAAAAGCTTGATGTCGGCGCCTTGCTGAAACACGATACGGCCATTATCCAATCGGGCACCGCGCACCTGCCAGGCATCAAATTGTGTGTGTTGACGCAAATCTTTGCCATCGAGCGTCATCGACCAGATGTTATCGTTGCCACTGCTATCACTGACAAAATAAAGACGCTCTTGCCACAGCATAGGCTGACGAACAGAGCCGTCATGACCCGCGGTTAACGGCTCCGCTTCCTGCTCGCTACCCAACTTAAAGCGCCACAACTCTCCTTTGGCGCCGCCGCGATAAACCTTAGCGTTATCGCCCGTAGCCTGCAGACCAAAGCGGGTAAAGTAGACATATTGCCCTGCACTATCAATCACGCCCTCGATGGCATCCGCCAATGGTAAATCTTGCGTCTTAAGTGTCTGAGGATCGACGCTGCGTAGCACCCAGTAGTTCGCCGGACCAAAGGCATTATCGGTGGCATACAGCACCTGGCCATCATGGGTCCAGCCTTGAACCCGCACTCGGCTATTTTCGAAACTGACTCGTTTGGCCACGCCGCCCTTAAGCGGCATCACATAGACCTCACTCGCTCCCTCATAGTTGGCGACAAAAGCCAGCTGGCGACCGTCGTTTGAAATGGCAGCCCCGAGCTCCTCTGCCGGAAGACTGGTTAAACGCCTGGCCTGGGGATCACCCAGTTGCTGCAGCCAAAGATCGCCTTCAGCGGTAAAGACCAAGGTATCGCCATGTAGGGCTGGAGAGCGGTAATAGCCAATATTCTCTGACGCGGTTGAATTGACAGTCTGAATATTGTTGGTCTGAGAAGCAAAAAGCGGAGAGGATGAAGCCGTGCCCAATGCCAAGACGCAACAGGCAAAAAGATGAGAAAGTTTCATAATACGCTCAAAATAAGATCAAATTTATTCTTATGGGGCAACAATGTAGCAAACTTTCCTTAAATCTACAGTAATTTATAACCAAAGAAGTATTAGCAAATGTGTACAAGTTTACTGAGGCGTAACAACTCCTCACCTGAGGTCGCTAGAGGACAAGATATGGATAATAAGGTAACGGCTAAGGTTTCAGCTTCTGCGGACAGAGTAAGCGCATTGGGTAGTTTTTCTCGAGCCAGCCTGAGGCGCTGGCGGCAAGCGATAGTCAGGCACAACTTTGATAGATAAGGCCTGGCAGCGACACGCCATAGACAGCCTAGGCACCTTTTTCATCCCTTTTATCCCTTCGACCTCTTTTATCCCCTGGCATTTTGACTAGATATTGCCCCTTATGATCAATCTATTCGGGGCTCAGGGGATTTTGGATGCGGTATCATCCTCGATTTTATAAGCAAAACGGGGCGCTAAGGCCCCGTTTATCATGCTAATGCTTCAGCTTAGGTCACTCTTTCCCCTGCCGATGGGCCTTAATTTTATCTACAAGCACTAACCACTGAGCATGCTGAGGATGGCTGCTGTCTTGCAATCTTGGACGCTCCTTCAACAGTCGCTGGTACAGGGTATCGGCATCGCGCCACAGCTCACTATCGACCAGCTGCTGTAGATGATTTACCGCCTGAATATCTGAAATATTCGCCTTAGCTTGGCCATCCGCGTTTATCGGTGCTGCCAGCTTATGACTCTTTTCGCTTTGCGCAACAGGTCCCTGCTGCTCACTAGATTCTGGTGCTTGCTGCGACATTGTCCGCGGCTGCATCTGACTCGCACCGTCTGACGGCTTGACGGCTCTCATCGACTCGACGGCTTGATCGCTGACCATCATAGGCATCATCTGCTCAGTAATGGGTGGCTGTGGCTGATTAAAATTAAGCAGTAACAAGCTTGAGAGCAATAAGACAGAGGCGGCCGATGATAATGGCCAGCGATATTGACGCCAAAAACTGACGACCTTAACATCCCCCTTGCCCGCCGACTCATTAAGCTTGCTTTGATGTTGGCTCGCCATGGCCAATATTCGCGCGTCGAGTTCGGCCGAAGGCTCTTCGTTAGCCTTAGCCTGATACAGGGCTTTTAGCTGAAGATCCGAGATCTCCTGTTCGCTTCTATCTGACATTCGCGTGCTCCTGCCATTTCTGTTGCACACAGGCTTTGAGCGCCTGACTGGCATAACGAATACGGCTCTTGGTCGCCTCCATGCCCGCACCGGCTATTTCGCCGATCACTGCCGCCGTAAATCCCATCTCCACATTGAGCAAGAAAGCCTCCTTCTGCACATGGGGAAGCTGGCTAATGCAATGCTTTAAAATTATCGCCTTCTGTTCTTCTTCAAGCTGACTATCGGGCACCGCCACATCACCTGTTAACAGTGACTCTAATGTCTGCTCTTCCCCTATAGGCTCACTTAAGCTATCTACCGGTTTAAGGGCTCTGACGTGATCGATCAGCAAATTATGAGCGATTCGATAGAGCCAGGTGGTGAACTTGGCTCTTTGCTGATAACCACTGGCCGCCTTTATCACTCGGCTCCAGGTCTCTTGATAAAGATCCTCAGCCAGGGCTCTGTCACCTATCTGACGCATGAAATAACGATACAGGCCGCCCTTATGCTTATGGTAAAGCAGCTCAAAGGCCGTCTGATCTCCTTGGGCATACTGCGCCATTAAAGCCTGATCACTATCTGTCTCGATTTCAGATACTTGTTCCACGCTGGGACTCCCTCATGTCAGCTCCTTCAGCGGAGAGAAACGGATGCAATAGTGAGTCTGCATCGCCCGACGTGGTTTGTCCATGCTTAGCCAATAACTTGCGAGTTAATTCAACTATATGGCTAACTAACGCACCAAATTTTCAGTGCTTCGCGTACTGAGTTTTAGGTAAGCCTTTAGTGATGTAAACGTATCAGCTAGCAAAAGGGGTTATTGCTGCCCATAAAAAAACCGCGAACCTAAGGCTCGCGGTTTATTGTCGATAAGTGACGCTATTATGCGTTAGCTAGCTTCTCTTGCAGCTTGGCATCTTTAGCTTGTACGGCTTCTGCCGATTTGGCACGTTCTTCTTTTACTGCTAGCGCCAAGGCATCGTCACCAACTGCAAGCATTTGCGCTGCCAGGTAACCTGCGTTCTTCGCACCTGCGCTACCAATCGCCACAGTAGCAACAGGTACACCGCCAGGCATCATAACTGTTGATAGTAGGGCATCGTGTCCCTGCAGTGGACCACAATCAACCGGCACACCAATCACTGGACGAGTAGTGATACCCGCTACAGCACCTGCCAGGTGAGCAGCCAGACCCGCTGCGCAGATAAAGACTTTACAACCACGCGCTTCGGCATCGGTAACGTAAGCGTGAGTTGCCGCTGGCGTGCGGTGCGCCGAGGTAACTTTAGCTTCAAATTGAATACCGAAGGTTTTTAACACATCTAAGGTGGCTTGCATTGTTGGGAGATCAGAATCTGATCCCATTAATACGGCAACAAATGGCTTAGTCATCTTTTATCCTTTTTGTAGGTAAGGCTATTGTTTTGCGCGCATTATAGTCATTTTTAAATGCAGATAACAGGGGCCGAGCGGATTAACTCAACCAAAGAAAAAAAGCATAAGCAGCAAAAGCTTAGCTTAAATTCACCTTAAAAATATTGTACCGCTGATAAAACAGTGAGTTCTGACCTGTTGCTTACCCAAAAAACAACCGCCACAACCAGGAAGAATCTAAGTTTTCCTGACAAGTGCGATACTGAGCCGCATAGCGCTTAGCACGCTTATCCACCTTGTCGGCCACCTTAATCAGCCAGGGCTTTTGCCTATAAGTACCACGCTTATAGCCTCCCCAACCTTCGTGATAGTTAAGATATTGATTGCGAGCATCCCACTTAGACACGCCGTTGATCTTCTGGGTCTTATAGATGAACCACCCCATGAAATCCATCGCATTATCGAAGTTGCTGCGACTGGACCAGGAGTTACCTGTCTCACGAACATAATCATCCCAGGTCATGGTTTTGGCTTGTGCATAGCCATAGGCGTCACTGGCTCGCCCAATAGGGATAAAGCCGAGGAAATATTCCATCGGCGGAGCAGCGTTATGTTTGAATGAGCTTTCCTGGTACATCATGGCTAAGGGCACATGCACGGGCACGCCCCACTTTTCACGGGTATCGACCGCGGCCTCATACCAGTCACGGTTCTCCTGGTAGATGGCGCAAAGATTTTCTGGATCCTTAGGCGGTGAGGTGGCGCAGCCTCCAAGGGAGAGCAATAACATGGCGGTAACTAGGGCGGAAATTCTTGTCATCAAAAGACCCAAAACAATAAGCGATTCAAAATAGGGGCTATTAATCTTTGTCGTCAGTTTCTGCGTCCGTTTATCGGCGATTGCTTGATTGTTGCCATTGACATCGCGAAACAGTACTTCAAGGGTCGCGCTTGGCTCAAAATGCGTTTAAATCAAACAGAAGTAAACTTCAAAGCTCAACAGAGGTTAGTTTCACATCCTTACCCACGAGAAGCAATCGGCAGTGGTCAAATTTAACGCCAAGAGGCTGTTTACTAATTGGTTTCGCTAATAAACTCACATTCATGGGGTTCCTGCGCCCAAACGACAGGCTGCCAATAATCGGTATCTAAACCTCGATAGATCTTATCCTGATTAAATTGGGCCGCCAGATGATAGCGTTGGTTGGCTTCAAGGTGCAGGGTCAAAGTCTTGGTTTGGCGCGCCGCGAGTTTCACTTTCAATCGCGGCGAGTCGATAAGCTCGGCCAAGGTAAATTGATACTCCCCTGGCGCCAGGCGATAATTTGGCCTTGAGATCACCGGCTTACCATTAAGGTGTGTCACCACGGCGCGATAGAGCCCCTGGGATTCATCCGGCATCTGATAGCCGGACACAGTTGCACATAAGGCGTCCTCGTCAGGCCCAGAGGCGCAGCCTGACAAGATAGCGAGCGCCGCAAGATAACAACTGACTTTCCTACAAGCTGAACCGACTCTCATGTCACTCGCCTTAACCTTATACCACTTGTTCTATTGGCTGCGGCGCCTCGGCAAAGTAATCGGCTAGATACTGTTCAAAGTCCTGCACCGACTCGGCTTCAAGCTGAGCCTGGTCCTGCAGTGACTGCTCGGCCGCCGCCTCATAATCCGATGCTACCTTAGGGCTCAAGGGGTAATCCAACAAGGCGTGATAATACTCTTTAGCCAGTTCCTTAACCCATAGACTGTGATCGACGCCTTTAGCCATCAAGGCCGACATCACTCTGCCTGACAGTGTCTTAGCAGGGTCTTGAACCGCCTCATACCAATGAGCCAAACTCTGTTGATACGCATCTTCCTCGCCATCGAGCAGCTTAGCTAAGGTTTCTAGCTCGCCAAATAGCGATTCGAGCCAGTCTTTCAACCCAATTTCATCTCCTGCCTTACACAAGGTGAGCCCAGGTTGACGCCCATGGGTGATGACTCGATTCAGGTTCTCGCTAATCGCCGCCTCATCTTGAGCATCGCTCTTAGGCGATGGCGTGAGCAGGCAGTAGAGCAAGAAGAGATCGAGAAAACGCACCTGGTAGGCCTCGATACCTACCGGGCTAAATGGATTGACATCCAGCGCTCGCACCTCGATATATTCAACCCCAGCACGGGCGAGCGCCTGTGAGGGTTTCTCTCCCGCCTGAGTCACGCGCTTTGCACGAATAGGCGAGTAAAACTCATTCTCTATCTGCAATACATTAGAATTTAACTGGCGAAACTCACCATCAACCTTAACGCCTATTTCCTCAAAATGGGCTGACGGCATCTTAATGGCAGCATTGATCCCCGACAGATATTCGCCGAGGGAGTTGTAGCTGATATTAAGCCGTTCCTGCTCCTTGTTGGTGTAACCAAGATCACTCATGCGCAGCGAGGTGGCATAAGGTAGATAAAGCGTGCCCTTGCCTAGCTTTTCGAAAGCCAGATCGGTTTTCTGATCCTTGATAAAGGAGCTACACAATGCCGGAGAGGCGCCAAATAGATAAGGGAGTACCCACACCAGTCGGCGGTAATTTCGAATCAATCCGAAATAGGACTCTGAAATGAAATCGCCAAGGCTCAGACGCTTGTCTGACACTTGATAAAGCTTTTGCCACAGGTCATCTGATACGGAAAAATTAAAATGCACCCCAGAGATGATCTGCATCTGCGCACCATATCTGTAGGTTAACCCTTTACGATACAAACGCTTAAGTTTGCCAGTGTTAGAGCTGCCATAATCGGCAATGGGGATATCGGCCACATCACCGACATAACAGGGCATGCTAACCGGCCAGAGCTGTTGCTCTCCCAGATAACGAACAGTGAAGGCGTGGGTTTGAGTAAGATCCGTCAGCAGTGCGTCAATGTCTTGATACACGGGTGTAATGAACTCGAGTAACGACTCGCTATAATCAGTGGTGATCCGCGAATTCGTTAGCGCTGCTCCTAATGCCTTTGGGTGCTTATCTGTTGCCAGATGACCAGATGGTTCGATACGTAATGCCTCGCGCTCTATGCCCCGTATCATCCCCGCCAGTGCGGCTCGTCCCTGCTCATTATCGAGTAGGCCAATCACTTCATTGAAAGAGTTCAATATCTTTGTCTCTCATTGCTTCAACCGTTTGCCTTGCAAGTCAGACCTGCAATAAGCGCGTTTGCTTTCGCCATCACCACAAAATAGCCGCTGTGCTAGATCCTTGGCAAGGGAAAAAAAATAAAGCGGTGAGCAGAGTTAATGCTCACCGCTGATGCCTTATATATGGGCGTAATATCGAAATTACAACTCCAAATGACTCACCTTGTAGCCTAAGGCTTTAATCTCGGTCTCGATTTTAGCGCTATCACCGACGATTAACACTATCATATTGTCCATTTCGAGTTTTTCCTTTGCCAGGCGATTAAGTTCATCTTTTCCTATTTGCTTGATGATCTTTGCCTGCTGCTCGGTATAGTCGGGTGACAGATTATAGCGCTGGATCTTACGCATGAAACCCGCCTTTTGATAGGGGGTTTCATAATCTAGCGCCTGTCCCTGTGAGATAGAGCTGCGCATAAAGGCCAGTTCTTTGTCCGTCATGCCTTTGGCCTGATAGCCCTCAATCTCTTTGGCAAATTCAACTAGTGCCTTAGCCGTCACATCACTGCGTACACTGGCTGAAGCCTCGAACAAGCCTTGCTCGCTGCCGCCACTAAAGTAGCTACGTGCACCATAGGTATAGCCCTTATCTTCACGCAGATTAAGGTTAATTCGGCTGTTAAAGGCACCGCCTAAGGGATAGTTCATCAAATAGGACTTAAAGAACTCGCCGGTGGCGTCAAATGCCATGGCGCGCTTACCGATTTTAATCACAGATTGCGCCGCGCCCGGCTTATCGAGAATGTAGACAGTACCGGCATCGAGTTTAGGCAGCTCCGCCAGAGCTGGCAGTTTGCTCGCCTCTCCAGTCCACTTTGATAAGCCTGTTAACTTAGGCATCAGCTCCGACTGTGACAAGTTAGTCACGGCCACTATCTGGGCGTTACCGGCGCGATATTGCTTGGCGTAGAAAGCCTTAACATCATCGAGTGTCAGCTGAGACACTGTATCCGGGGTGCCCATGGCGCTTACACCCAGTGCAGTGTCACCACCATAGAGTATGGCGTCAAACCGAGTATCGGCCAGATAGTTAGGGTCTGACTGCATATGCTGCAGGCTCTGCATGTGTTGCCCAATCACACGGGTAAAGTCTTGCTCTTTAAACCCTGGGTGAAAGAGTTTCTCCTCCACTATGGCCAAGGTCTCATCAAGGTGCGAGGTTAGCGCTGAGACTTTGATATAGCTTTGATAAACACTGCTACCAAAGCTGACGCTACTGCCTATCATCTCCAGTGCCTGTGCTAATTCCTCGGTGCTGCGCTGCTCGCTCGACTCATTGAGCATGGCAGCCGTCAGGCTGGCAAGTCCCGCCTGTTTAACGTCGGCAAGACGATGCCCGCCATTGAGGTAGATAAGCAGCTCGACCGTGGGGGTCTCATCGCTTTCTGTTCCCATTACTGCGATACCGTTACTCAATGTATCTGTCCACAGACTCGGCGCAGTGATCACCGGCGCCTGTTGAGCGCTTGGCATTTGACTACGATCGAAACTGCTGTGGGCCTCAGCCACCTCTGTTACGCCTGTTACCGCCTCAGCAGCCACTCGCGGCGCAGGCGGCACAAAGTTATCCTCATGGGCGATCAGCTGCTTCTGCCCCTGGGGCACTACACTCATCACAACCATAGGTTTGTCCTTGATATAGGTGTTAAACACCCGCATCACATCTTCTTTGGTCACGCTGGCATAGCGCTTAAGATCGTGCGCTATCATATCGGGATTACCAAAGAAGGTTTGATTCAGCGCAAGTGTCGATACCTTACCCTTGACGCTTTGCAGGCCAAAGATAGTGCTGGCCTCGAACTGAACCTTTACTTTTTGCAGATCATCGTCTGTTACGCCCCGCTGTTCAAACTCGGCGATAGACTCCTTGATACGCTGCTCAACATCAGACAGCTGACCGCCTCGTGCTGGATTGGCCAAGGCATAGATAGAGAACTGACACGCCAGCTCTTGGCAAGGATGGCTAACACCAGCCTGCACAGCATAACCATCTTTCACTAAGTTTTTATAAACCAGTGATGTGGGGCCGCCGCCGATAATGTTGGCTAATAGGTCCAGCGCCGCTTCATCTTCATGGCTGGCATAGACGGTTGGAAAAGCCATGCGCAGCAGCGGCAAATGTACCCTGTCTTCCATCGAGATATAACGTGTCTTGTCCAAGGTCACCAGTTGCTTGGGCTCAGGTTTCACCTCTGGGCCTCTTGGGATCTCACCAAAATACTTGTTCACCCAAGCAAGGGCCTGCATCTCGTCAAAATCACCACCTATGGTCAAGGTGGCATTGTTAGGTCCATACCAACGCTGGAAGAAATGTTTCACATCATCGAGCTCGGCGCGGTCAAGATCTTCTGGCCAGCCAATCACCGGCCAAGAGTATTGATGACCCGATGGATAGAAAGCCTGATTGAAGCGCTCGTTCATCCGACCATAGGGCTGGTTATCGATACGTTGTGCCCGCTCGTTCTTCACGGTTTCACGCTGCACCTCAAACTTGTTCTCGGTCAAGGCTGGCAAGAAATAGCCCATGCGATCCGACTCTAACCAGAGCATCTTTTCCAGCTGATTGCTGGGTACAGTCTCAAAATAGTTGGTTCGATCTGTGTTGGTGGTACCGTTAAGGGTGCCTCCGGCTTCCGTCACCGTCTTAAAATGCTGCTCATCGCCTACATGTTTAGAGCCCTGGAACATCATATGTTCAAAGAGATGTGCAAAACCTGAACGTCCAGGCAACTCCCTTGCCGACCCCACATGGTAGGTCACATCGACGTGAACCAATGGATCGGAACGATCTTGATGCAAGATAACCGTCAGGCCGTTGGCCAGTTGATATTTTTTATAGGGGATGCCGACACCTGATTCGGCTAAGGCCACATTCTCAATCAGGGAGACGCCCTGAGGGAGCGCCGTTTGCACAGGCGCAGTCGCGCAGGCGCTCAATGCCGCTGAGATAGCCGCGACCAATATCCATTTTTTCATTTATTACTCCTACAAGAAACAACCAAGGTTTACTGCCGAGGTTTACGACCCAGGGTAGCAGCCAAATAGCTTACAACCAATGTAACGCTAATGCCGCAACTAGCAGATAACGCAACCCTTTCCCTATCAAAATCATCAGACTGGATTTAAGCAAAGGCATCTTCATCCAGCCCGCAAGTAGACACAAGATATCGCCGATAAGCGGCGTCCAGGCGAGCAACAGACTCCAATAGCCATAACGCTCAATCAATTTAACGCTATGACGATACCGACCACTGGCCAGCTCCTCAGGCGTCTTGGCCACACGGCCCAGAGCCCCCAGATAATAACTGGTCAAGGAACCTAATGTGTTCCCTAGGGTAGCCGCGATTACCAGAGCAAGCCAGGTCTCAGGCGCCTGATCGATCAGCGCCACCAACAAAACCTCAGAACCTCCGGGTAGCAAGGTTGCGGCGAAAAAGGCGCCACTAAAGATCAACCATAACGCGGTCATAATTCGCTACCTAATGAAAAAAAGTAAATTTTTATGTGCAATCTATTCAAAATAATAATGTTACCTAAAAGTTAAAATTTAATCTTATTAAAACAAACTCTTATATCACAATAAGTTATAACAAAATCGCTTTGGTAAGCAAAGTAAAGCCCAGATACAATGTCAGGCTCTCTCGTTAAGGTTGAAATACCTGGATGGCTCATGCTAGAACAAGCAATTCACGATTGATAAAAAACGCCATCCACAATAACAACTTAAAAAATTTGGAACAAACCCATGTGGCAAACAATTAAACAGATCCCCTTTTGGCAAAAAGTTCTCGCCGGTTTTATTTTAGGGGTGAGTCTGGGCATTATTCTGGGCGAACAAGCAACACACCTTAAGCCTTTGGGCGATCTTTTCATCGCAGCCATCAAGATGTTGGTTGCCCCGCTCATCTTCTGCGCTATTGTCGTCAGTATCACCTCACTGGGTAATGATGTCAGCCTTAAACGCCTAAGCTTTAAGACACTGGCAATGTTTATGCTAACCGGCACTATCGCCTCGCTCATTGGCCTCACCGTGGGTAGTCTGATCGACATGGGCGGCTCAATGGAGCTAGCCACCACAGAGGTGCGTGAACGCAACGTGCCAGGCTTTGCCCAGGTGCTACTGGATATGATCCCCGTTAACCCTTTTGCTTCTCTTGCCGAAGGTAAAGTACTACAGATCATCGTCTTTGCTGCCTTAGTCGGTATTGCCATCAACAAGATTGGCGAGAAAGCCGAGCCTTTGAAACGTACGATTGAAGCCGGTGCAGAGGTGATGTTCCAACTTACCCGTATGGTGCTGCAACTAACGCCTATCGGCGTATTTGGTCTTATGGCCTGGGTGGTTGGCGAATATGGTTTATCGACCCTGCTGCCGCTAGGTAAGTTTATTGGCGCCATCTACATTGCCGCCTTGATCCACATACTGTTCGTTTATGGCGGCCTGGTTAAATTCGCGGCGGGGCTAAGCCCAGTCCAATTTTTCAGAAAGGCGATGCCAGCTCAGTTGGTGGCCTTTACCACGGCCTCTAGCTTCGGCACTCTGCCAGCCAGTACCCGCGCCACAGAAACCATGGGCGTATCCAAAAAATATGGCGCCTTTGTACTGCCGTTAGGTGCCACCATGAACATGGATGGTTGTGGCGGTATCTACCCGGCAATCGCGGCTATTTTCATCGCACAAATCTACGGTATTCCACTAGAGATGACCGACTACATGCTGATTGCGGTCACCGCAACGGTTGCTTCAGTGGGCACAGCCGGTGTACCTGGTAGTGCCATGGTCATGCTCTCGGTAACCTTAGGCGTAGTTGGTCTGCCACTTGAGGGAATCGCCTTTATCGCCGCCATCGACCGAGTGATCGATATGATGCGCACAGCGACCAATGTGACGGGCGACATGATGACTGCCGTGGTGGTTGGTAAGTCTGAAGGTCAGCTAGATGAAGAGCAGTTCTACCGCAATGATGAAGTTGAAACTTCAAAGGCCACAGGCTAAGCCTTACCAGCTCCCCAGAAAACAATAAGCCGCTTAATGCGGCTTTTTTATTGCTAATTGCTTGTTAAAACAGAAATACTGGGTTTAAATCATATAAGACTCGCCTCTAGCAATAAGGTACTGATAAACCATTATGGCTCGCATGTTTTTACTGCCGATCATCTTAAGTCTATTCTGGGCACTCTTTCTCTATCTTAACGGCGTGCCGTTACGACAAGGCAAGAAAGGCTTCATCTATATCATAGCAATCAGTGCAACCCTGATGCTGTCACTCGGCTTCCTGCTCTGGCTCACCGCCGAACAAAATCTACGGGGCTAAAACAGCAATGCCGAGTACAGACACAAATTTTTTAACAACACTTACTTCTGATCAGTGAATGCCGCTAAGTGCGCTTCCAACTCTGCTTCTGTGGTGGGCAGTTCGCTTAACTCAAAGGTCAATGGATGGCCGCCATTCAACATAAACACTGAATGCTCACCGTGATCATAATGAAACCATTTACCGTTAACACAGATATCGGTATAGCAATTAGGTCGTAACTCCATCATTCGATCCTCTCTCAAAATGGGCTTAGGCTCACTAAAACACAGCGAATGCGAACCAGATCACACTTATAAAACACTAAAACGACACACTAGGCGTTGATCTGCATCAATTGCTTTAGCATTAGCTTGATTAAGTTATATCGCATAGACCAAACGTAAAACGGCCAGCACGCAGGCTGACCGTTCAAGACCGAGTAAAACTTTAGCGATTAGCCACCCAATACCGCTAAGAGAACCCCGGCGGCAACGGCGGAGCCCAGGACACCCGCTACATTGGGTCCCATGGCGTGCATCAAGAGGAAGTTCTGCTGATTAGCCTGCAGCCCTACTTTATTGACCACCCTAGCCGCCATAGGCACAGCCGATACACCGGCCGCACCAATCAGAGGATTGATGGTTCCTCCAGACAACTTGCTCATCAGTTTGGCCATCAACACTCCGGTCGCCGTACCAATACCAAAAGCCACGGCGCCCAAGACTAAAATACCTAAGGTTTCCACCTGGAGAAATTTATCAGCCGATAGCTTAGAGCCGACCGCCAAACCCAGAAAGATAGTGACTAAGTTAATCAGCTCATTCTGCGCCGTACTAGATAACCTGTCGACCACACCAGACTCGCGCATTAGGTTACCCAGACAGAACATGCCCACCAAAGGTGTTGCTGCCGGCAAGAAGAGTATGGTCAACCCTAGTACCGACAAAGGAAAGATGATTTTCTCTTTCTTACTCACCTCACGCAGCTGCTCCATCTTGATCTGACGCTCGGCCTCTGTCGTCAGCAGCTTCATGATAGGCGGCTGGATGATAGGTACCAGAGCCATATAAGAGTATGCCGCTACCGCAATTGCACCAAGCAGATCTGGCGCCAGCTTAGAGGCTAAGAAAATAGCCGTTGGCCCATCAGCGCCGCCGATGATGGCAATTGCCGCCGCATCTTGCATCGAGAACTCAAAACCAGGTACGGCATTGAGAGCGATAGCACCAATTAAGGTGGCAAAGATGCCAAACTGCGCAGCCGCCCCCAGAAGCAACATCTTAGGGTTAGCGATAAGGGCACCGAAATCGGTCAAGGCGCCGACCCCCATGAAGATCAATAGCGGAAAGACGCCGGTTTCAATCCCCACATGATAGGCGTAGTAAAGCATGCCGCCCTCTTCGGTGAAGCCCCCGTTAGGGATGTTAGCCAAGATGGCACCAAAGCCTATCGGCAACAGCAGCAGCGGCTCAAATCCTCTGGCGATAGCCAGATAGAGTAACACCACGCCAACCGCCATCATAAATAGCTGGCCAGAAGTGAAATTGGCGATCCCCGATTCCGCCCAAAAGGCAATTAATCCGTCCATTGTGGCTCCTAAGCTATGGCAAGCAGTTGATTGCCAACGGCAACAGAGTCACCTTCCTTAACGCAAACCTTGGCAACCACGCCATCTGATTCGGCGCGGATTTCGGTTTCCATCTTCATGGCTTCAAGAATGATCACCACATCCCCTGCCTTAACGGCATCGCCAGGCTGCACATTCACCTTGAAAATATTGCCCGACAACGGCGCATTCATGGGCGAACCCTCACCAACACTGGTTGCAGCAGGTTCTGGCGCAGCAAAAGGCACGACATTCTCGCTAGGCACTATTTGACTGATATCGCCACCCGGTGAGACCTCAACCACAAAGCTCTGACCTTGTACATTGACCGTATAGGTCTCTTTACCTTTCGATGGAGCTGCCTGCTGTACATCGTTGCTAATCGACGGCTGAAGCGCTTCTGGCTTAGGCTCAAAGGCATCTGGGTTATTGCGGTTTTTAAGGAACTTAAGACCGATTTGTGGAAAGAGTGCATAAGTCAGCACATCATCGTCCAATTCTGCAGCCAAGCTTATCTGCTCGCTACTGGCTTTGTCCCTCAATTCAGCTCTAAGGCTGTCTAGCTCGGCTGGCAGCAGGTCGGCAGGACGACAAGTGATCGCCTCACCACCGGCCAATACTTTAGCCTGCAGCTCACTATTCACTGGCGCCGGCGTAGCGCCGTATTCACCCTTGAGTACACCTTCTGTCTCTTTAGTCAGTGATTTATAACGCTCACCTGTGAGTACGTTAATCACTGCCTGTGTGCCGACAATCTGTGAGGTAGGGGTCACCAACGGAATAAAGCCAAGGTCTTCACGAACCTTAGGGATCTCCTCCAGCACGAGATCTAACTTGTCTGTAGCCCCCTGCTCTCTCAGCTGATTTTCCATATTAGTGAGCATGCCACCAGGCACTTGGGCACGTAAAATGCGCGAATCGATCCCCTTTAGTTCCCCTTCAAAGGCAGCGTATTTCTTGCGTACCTCTCTGAAATAGGCAGCGATCTCTTCGAGCAGCGCCATGTCATAACCTGTGGCTCTGTCTGTGTCTTCCACCATGGCCACTAAGGTCTCAGTAGCGCTGTGACCATAGGTTTGGCTCATAGAGGAGATAGCGGTATCTAGTACGTCAATACCGGCCTCAATAGCCTTCTGATAGGTCGCGGTGCTTAACCCTGTGGTCGCATGACACTGCATGGAAACGATCAGATTGGTCTGCGCTTTTAGCTGGCTAATCAACTCATAGGCATCAAATGGCTTCAGCAGACCTGCCATATCTTTGATACAGAGTGAATGGCAGCCCATATCCTCTAAGCGTTTCGCCATATCGACCCAGGTCTTTAAGGTGTGAACCGGGCTAGTGGTGTAAGAGATAGTCCCCTGAGCGTGCGCGCCAACATCGACCACAGATTTAACTGCAGCCTCAAGATTGCGCACATCATTCATGGCATCGAAGATACGGAAGACATCTACACCATTGTCATGGGCTCGCTCAACGAAACGATGTACTAGATCATCACCATAGTGGCGGTAGCCTAAAAGGTTCTGGCCTCGAAGCAGCATCTGCTGCGGCGTGTTAGGCATAGCTTTCTTTAATTCACGAATACGCTCCCAAGGATCCTCTCCCAGATAACGAATACAGGCATCAAAAGTCGCGCCCCCCCAAGACTCCAATGACCAAAACCCAACTTTGTCTAATTGGGCGGCGATAGGAAGCATATCTTCGATACGAAGACGTGTGGCAAGAATCGATTGGTGTGCATCTCTTAGAACAACATCGGTTAATGCAAGTGGCTTGCTCATAAAAACTCCCTACTCTTTATTATGCTTTGGCGCGGTATTGATGTATGGCTGCAGAAATTACGGCGACCATTTTAGGGTCTACACCAGTAAAATTGGGTACACCTTCGTCAGAAGCGTCTGATACAGGCGGTACATGGGCCTCTGGTGCAAATTTCCAAGCAACCAATTTCACAACCCCAATGAGTATAGTGAGGAATATAAACACCAATCCCATACCTAGCCCCATGATCATCAACGCTTCCATTATCTGTTGAGCCATTGAATCCATACAGTCCTCTCAGGTTAATCGCGCTCTTAGATTGACGATTCAGCCATCTACAAGCTATTTATTCACAATATGCGCATTTAAATAAACACAAGTCGCTACAGGTGTCGACCGGTTAAGCGCAAAAAGCTCTCCTGCGACCAGGAAACCTTAACCAATCTATAACAAAAAGGCGAGCACATTGTAAATTGGTCTTACCACAATAAGACTAATTGATGATAGACCGTCTTACATTCCATAATAAATTAACTGTAATTTTAGCGATTCATCAGAAATTCAGGCGCCAAGGCTAGATTTACGTTAAAAACCTAGAAATGAGTTAAAAATTGAATTCACAAAAAAGAACAAGGCATAGTTGAATATGCAAGTTTATGCATAAAAAACAGTAAACAAAGGACTATCTAGACAAGACTGGATAAATGAGCAGGGGAAATCAAGACATAAAAAAACCCGCAACCTAAGTTGCGGGTTTTAATAATGGCGGAGAAGGAGGGATTCGAACCCTCGATGGGAGTTAAAGCCCATACTCCCTTAGCAGGGGAGCGCCTTCGGCCACTCGGCCACCTCTCCGTCTAAAATGGTACGCGTGAGAGGATTCGAACCTCTGACCGCCTGGTTCGTAGCCAGGTACTCTATCCAGCTGAGCTACACGCGCAAATTCTAGTCTTACAAACAAAACGACGGTAAAAACCGTCGATTTTTTAAATATGGTACGCGTGAGAGGATTCGAACCTCTGACCGCCTGGTTCGTAGCCAGGTACTCTATCCAGCTGAGCTACACGCGCACAGAATAAAACAGTAGAAGAAATAGATGGTACGCGTGAGAGGATTCGAACCTCTGACCGCCTGGTTCGTAGCCAGGTACTCTATCCAGCTGAGCTACACGCGCATCTTATATCTATAAACCTACTTTCACTGAAAAACAAATGGTACGCGTGAGAGGATTCGAACCTCTGACCGCCTGGTTCGTAGCCAGGTACTCTATCCAGCTGAGCTACACGCGCAAATTCTAGTCTTACAAACAAAACGACGGTAAAAACCGTCGATTTTTTAAATATGGTACGCGTGAGAGGATTCGAACCTCTGACCGCCTGGTTCGTAGCCAGGTACTCTATCCAGCTGAGCTACACGCGCACAGAATAAAACAGTAGAAGAAATAGATGGTACGCGTGAGAGGATTCGAACCTCTGACCGCCTGGTTCGTAGCCAGGTACTCTATCCAGCTGAGCTACACGCGCATCTTATATCTATAAACCTACTTTCACTGAAAAACAAATGGTACGCGTGAGAGGATTCGAACCTCTGACCGCCTGGTTCGTAGCCAGGTACTCTATCCAGCTGAGCTACACGCGCCCTGTTTTGTCAGTTAAGAAATGGCGGAGAAGGAGGGATTCGAACCCTCGATGGGAGTTAAAGCCCATACTCCCTTAGCAGGGGAGCGCCTTCGGCCACTCGGCCACCTCTCCGTTTTCTTGGCGCACATATTACTGTTTGAAGAAAATAAGTCAAACCATTTCTCCTAAACAAATACTGTTTGAGCTGTTTTTAAGCAGTTACCCCTGATTATCCTACAGCCCTGTATGCTATGTCGCCGTAATGGTTAAAAAGCTTACAATAAAAAACAAAAAAGCCAGCAAAATTGCTGACTCTTATCATGTTACACTGGTTAAATCTTTCGCTTAAAAATTGCCGCCTTCAGAAGAGCCACCTGACTTTTCAGACTGGATACGCTGATAAATCTCTTCACGATGAACCGAAACTTCTTTTGGTGCATTGACACCAATACGAACTTGATTGCCCTTTACGCCTAAAACGGTGACAGTAACTTCATCACCAATCATCAGTGTTTCACCAACACGACGAGTCAATATCAGCATTTTTTTGCTCCTTTAGTTCCTAATTCTGCTTTTACGGCACTATTCCATTATAACCTTATTATACGGTCAGCTTAGTACAAATTAATAGTGTTCTGACAAAAAACACCCATTTATTGCATGTTAATTCGTTTAAATGTGCCACACATCGCTGATTTATCAGATATGAGCATAAGAGATAAATGGGATAGTAAGGACGATCAATTAAACCAGCATTAAATTTAGCACTTTAAACTGTACCTTAGCTTAAGAGAGCATCAATTTGACACAAAAAAAGCGCTCAAAGAGCGCTTTTTTTCATTAGACAACTTATGCCAAACGTTCTGATAACCAAGGGATAACAGAATCAAGCGCTGAACTTAAGTTTTCAGGTTCGCTACCGCCAGCCTGTGCCATATCAGGGCGTCCACCGCCCTTACCACCCACCTGAGCGGCAACCATGGCCACCAGTTCACCGGCCTTCACCTTAGCGGTCAGATCTTTGGTCACACCGACAATTAGGTTCACCTTAGCATCACCTGCAATACCCAATACGACTATGCCTGACTGCAGCTTCTGCTTAAGTTCATCCTGTAGCCCACGCAGCGCTCCAGCTTCAACGCCTTCAAGCTGCTTCACCAGTACCTTTACACCACCAAGCTCTTGCGCTTCACCAGCCAGATCGGCACTGGTCGCCGCAGCAAGCTTATCTTTAAGTTGTGACAACTCTTTCTCTAACTGCTTGGTCTTATCTAGCTGCGCCTTCAGCTTGGTTACCACTGAGGCACTGTCGCCTTTAAGTAGCGCGGCAGCTTGTTCAAGCTGTGCCTGCTGCTCAGCCACATAGGCCATTGCTGCAGCACCTGTCACCGCTTCAATACGGCGAATCCCTGCTGCGATCCCCCCTTCTGAGGTGATCTTAAACAGACCTATGTCACCAGTACGACCCACGTGAGTACCACCACAGAGTTCGATAGAGAAATCACCCATAGTGACAACGCGCACCTGAGAGTCATATTTCTCTCCAAACAGGGCCATGGCACCTTTTTCTTTAGCCTGGTCGATATCCATCACCTCAGCCTTAAGCTCATGGTTACGACGGATCTGAGTGTTCACCAGATCTTCAACCTGTTTTAGCTCTTCACGCTTCACGGCTTCGAAATGAGAAAAGTCGAAACGTAAACGATCAGGTTCAACCAAAGAACCTTTTTGACTGACATGACTACCAAGAACCTGACGCAAGGCGGCGTGAAGCAAGTGTGTCACAGAATGGTTAAGCTCAGTGCGATGTCTCAGCTTCTTATCAACTGCTGCGTAAAGGGACTGACCTAAGGTGATGCGACCACTCTTCACCTGACCAATATGGCCAACGGCCTGGCCATACTTTTGCGTGTCTGTAACGGTAAACTCAATGCCGTCGGCGTTAAGAAGCCCTTTATCACCACACTGACCACCAGACTCACCATAGAAAGGCGTACTTTCAAGTACGATAACGCCTTGTTCACCTTCAGCTAAGGCATCGACTGCCTGACCATCGGCGTAGAGGGCGACGACCTTAGCTTCACCGTTCAGATTGTTGTAGCCACAAAACTCTGTCTCGGCATCGATCTTAAGGCTGTCGTTATAGTCAGTATCAAACTGACCTGCTGCCTGAGCACGACTGCGCTGCTCGGCCATCGCGGCTTCAAAACCGGCTTCATCTACCGTGATATCACGCTCGCGGCACACGTCTGCAGTGAGATCAACAGGGAAACCATAGGTGTCATAAAGTTTAAACGCGGTTTCACCATCGAGTACCTTACCTTCAAGCTGGCTAAGGGCATTGTCCAGAATACCAAGACCGCGCTCTAGGGTACGCGCAAACTGCTCCTCTTCGGCCTTAAGTGCCTTCTCGACAATCGCTTGGGTGGCCACCAACTCTTTGGCGGCGTCGCCCATCACTTCAATCAGGGTTGGTACCAGTTTATAGAAGAAAGACTCAGTAGCCCCTAACTTGTTACCATGACGCACGGCGCGGCGAATAATACGGCGTAACACATAGCCACGGCCTTCATTAGATGGCATCACGCCATCGGCCACTAAAAAGGCACAAGAACGGATATGGTCAGCAATTACGCGCAGTGACTTGTTTTCCAAGTCAGTCACGCCGAGGATCTCAGCCGTCTTCTTGATGAGCGACTGGAAGATATCGATCTCATAGTTAGAGTGCACACCCTGCATGATCGCAGCAATACGCTCTATGCCCATACCTGTATCAACAGAGGGCTTTGGAAGCGGTTCCATGGTACCGTCGGCTTGACGGTTATATTGCATGAAAACGATGTTCCAGATCTCGATGAATCTGTCACCGTCCTCCTCTGGCGTGCCAGGGCGACCACCCCAGATATGTTCGCCGTGATCATAAAAGATCTCAGTACAGGGGCCACAAGGACCTGTATCACCCATCTGCCAGAAGTTATCTGAGGCGAAGGCGGCCCCTTTATTATCACCGATACGTATGATGTTTTCAGCGGCTACACCAATCTCTTTGTTCCAGATCTCAAAGGCTTCGTCGTCAGTCTCATAAATCGTGACACACAGGCGCTCTTTGGGCAGCTTGAGTTCTTCGGTAAGGAAGGTCCAAGCGAAACGAATCGCGTCGTGCTTAAAATAGTCACCAAAGCTGAAGTTACCCAGCATCTCGAAAAAAGTATGGTGACGGGCAGTATAACCAACATTATCCAGGTCATTATGTTTACCACCGGCGCGCACACAGCGCTGGGCAGTCGTGGCACGGCTGTAATCGCGCTTGTCTTCGCCCAGGAAAACATCTTTAAACTGGTTCATACCAGCATTGGTAAATAGCAAGGTGGGATCATTACCAGGTACCAGTGAACTGCTGTCCACAACCTGGTGACTGTTTCTGCGGAAAAACTCCAAGAAAGCACTTCTCAGCGCTGCAGTGGTTTGATACATGAAATCATCCTGAATTAGATTATTTTCGCGGTGAAGGCTCGAGCTCCACCGACAGCTCTAGTTAGCCAAGCATTATAAGCAGTCTATTAGTGAACAACCAGAGGTTTAACTGAGGATAACTAAAGAAACCCTAAAAAGCGTGCGTTTGCCCCAAGGGCATAGCTAAAAAAGGTCTAGTCATTAAGAGCGAATTATAGGTCGGGTTCGACCTCTAACGCATAGGCCACCTGGTCAAAGGCGAAACCTTGGGAAAGTAGATAACGAACGCGTTTAGCGCGCTCTTTTTGATCTTCTATCGGGCCGCTGGCAGCATATTTCTTGGCCGCTTTCTGTTTCGCCAACTCGAACCAGTCGCAGTCACTTGCATTAAGCGTATCTTGAATAATCTCTTTAGCCAGCCCCTTCTGCGCCATCGATTGGCGTATCTTGTTCTGACCATGGCCCTTAGCAATATGAGAACGTAATAGTAATGCAGCAAATCTGGCGTCATCCAGATACCCCTGACTTTCGCACTGGGTCAAAACCGCCTCTATCTCACTATCGATAAAGCCTTTTTGCGCTAACTTACTCTTAATCTGGTAGCGAGAATAATCGCGGCGGGCCAAAAGACCCACCGCAACTTGCATTGCCGACATGCTCATAAGGAAACGTGTAGCTTATGACTAAGGCTTAAAATACTTCGCCAGTTTCCAGGTCGATATTTTCATCGCCCGTCGCCGATTTTGCGACCACTTCACCACCGCCAAGTAACATGGCACGCAGCGCATGATCGATCTCTGCGGCCACCTCTGGGTTTTCAACCAGATACTTACCTGCGTTGGCACGGCCTTGACCAATCTTGTCACCTTTGTAGCTATACCAAGCACCTGACTTCTCAATCAGCTTATGGGTAACCCCCAGATCCACCAGCTCGCCAGTACGGTTAATGCCTTCACCATATAGAATCTGGAACTCAGCCTGTTTAAATGGCGCAGCAATCTTGTTCTTAACCACTTTCACCCGGGTTTCGTTACCTATGACTTCTTCACGATCTTTGATGGCGCCGGTACGACGGATATCCAGACGAACAGATGCGTAGAACTTAAGTGCATTACCACCCGTAGTCGTTTCTGGGTTACCAAACATTACACCAATCTTCATACGAATTTGGTTAATGAAGATCAGCAAGGTATTCGATTGCTTGAGGTTACCCGCGAGCTTACGCATCGCCTGACTCATCATACGCGCCGCAAGACCCATGTGAGAATCACCAATTTCACCTTCAATCTCAGCCTTAGGCGTCAGAGCCGCTACCGAGTCAACGATGATCACATCAACCGCACCAGAGCGAGTCAGGGCGTCACAGATCTCAAGGGCCTGCTCACCGGTATCAGGCTGTGAACACAAGAGGTTATCAATATCTACACCGAGTTTCTGAGCATAGATAGGATCCAGTGCATGCTCGGCGTCGATAAAGGCACAAACCTTACCCTCGCGCTGTGCCGCAGCAATCACTTCCAGTGTCAGTGTCGTTTTACCAGAAGATTCAGGGCCATAGATCTCAACGATACGACCAAGAGGCAAACCGCCGGCACCCAATGCAACGTCCAGCGACAGAGAACCTGTTGAAATGGTTTCAACATCCATAGAGCGGTTTTCACCTAACTTCATGATGGAACCTTTACCGAACTGCTTTTCAATCTGGCCAAGGACCGCGCTCAGGGCTTTCTCTTTATTCGCATCAATCTTCATTCTGCTTTCCTCTCAATCACAGACGCTGCGCTGTGGGGTATCCGTTATGGTTAAGCCTGGGAAACGGCAACTGCATCGTTTTAGGCTATCTGAATATGCAACCTAGTATACTGTACAATCATACAGTATCAAGTACTGTATGCGATTATTTTTGCCTAAATCGGTTTAGGCCCGCTAGAGACATTACTGGTTTATTCGCGCTAAATTTACCCAAACGAGCGGGATAAATGCGCAACCAGTCTAAATTTATTGTTAGTATTGACGCCATTCATTCTGTAATAATCTGCACGCTATTACAGACTCTTTTCGTAGCAGGAAACCTTGGTTAATTCATGAACGCCGTCGATACTCAACACCTTGAAAAGCACACCCCTATGATGCGTCAATACCTGACGTTGAAAGCCGAAACGCCTGATATGCTGCTTTTTTATCGTATGGGAGATTTTTACGAGCTATTTTATGACGATGCAAAGCGTGCATCTGAGCTGTTAGGGATCTCCCTCACAGCCCGGGGCAAGAGCGGCGGCGATCCCATCCCTATGGCGGGCATTCCCTACCACGCAGTGGAGGGCTATCTGGCTAAGCTGGTGCAATTAAGAGTCTCTGTGGCTATCTGCGAACAGATAGGCGATCCGGCAACCACCAAGGGGCCGGTGGAGCGAAAAATTGTTCGCATCGTCACTCCCGGCACTTTGACCGATGAAGCCCTACTTCAGGAACGGCAAGATAACCTGTTAGCGGCCGTTTACCACGGGAAAGTGGGCTTTGGCTACGCGACGCTAGACCTCTCCTCGGGTAGATTCGTCGTGACAGAACTCGCTAGTCGCGAGGCACTGGAAGCGGAGTTGCAGCGTACTAATCCCGCCGAGCTCCTCTATAGCGAAGATTTTAACGAACTGAGCCTGATTAACTCCCTGTCCGGCAAACGCCGCCGTCCAGAGTGGGAGTTCGATTATGACACCAGCTACAAGTTACTGCTCGAACAGTTCGGTACCAAAGATCTGTACGGTTTTGGCCTGGGAGAAGTGCGCCTGTCGCTGCAGGCGGCGGGCTGCCTTATCCAATATGTCAAAGATACCCAGCGCACCGCCCTGCCCCATATCAATGCGATCACCCGTTTTAACCAGTGTGACAGCATAGTACTCGACGCCGCGACTCGTAAGAATCTCGAGCTTACTCGTAACCTTCAAGGGGGCAGTGAAAACACACTCGCTTCGGTACTTGATAACACGGCGACACCTATGGGAAGTCGCATGTTACAAAGGTGGATCCATGAACCACTGCGTAATCACAACATCATCAATGCCCGCCACGATGCTATCGACGAGCTGTTAAACAATGGCTTTCATGAGCCGCTACACGAACAGTTAAAAGCTCTTGGCGACATTGAACGCATTACGGCACGTCTGGCAATACGCAGTGCTCGGCCAAGAGATTTCGCCCGTCTGCGCCAGGCATTAACCCTATTGCCTGACATTCAACAGACACTGAGCCAATGTCACAGCGCTCACCTAAGCACGCTATCGCAGTCAATGGGTGAGTTCCCACAGGAACATGCCCTGCTCAGCCGCGCTATCGTCGACAATCCCCCAATGCTGATCCGCGATGGCGGCGTGATCAAAGAGGGCTACCATGCCGAGCTGGATGAGTGGCGCAAACTCAGCCAAGGGGCGACCGATTACCTTGCCGAACTCGAAGCCCGTGAGAAAGCCGCCACCGGCGCCTCCACCTTAAAAGTGGGCTATAACCGGGTGCACGGTTACTATATCGAGGTGAGTCGGCGCGAGTCAGATCTCGTCCCCATGAGTTATCAACGCAGACAAACTCTTAAAAATACCGAGCGTTATATCGTTGCCGAGCTTAAAGAGCATGAAGAAAAAGTGCTCTCCAGCCAAGGTAAGGCGCTGGCGCTCGAGAAACAGCTGTGGGAAGAACTGTTCGACCTGCTGATGCCTCGCCTGCATGAGTTGCAAGAGTTTGCTCGGGCGGCGGCAGAACTGGATGTGATCACTAACTTTGCCGAGCGCGCAGAGCAGCTTGACTATCACAGGCCCGAACTGACGGCCCAGAGCGGCATTCATATCGAGGCAGGGAGGCACCCTGTGGTCGAGCGCGTCAGTCAAAGCCCGTTTATCGCTAACCCAGTGTCACTTAATCCCGCAAGACGCATGCTAATTGTCACAGGCCCCAACATGGGTGGTAAATCAACCTATATGCGCCAGGTCGCCCTGATCACCTTAATGGCGCACATCGGCAGCTTTGTGCCGGCACAAAAGGCCGCGATAGGGCCGGTCGATCGCATCTTTACCCGTATTGGCGCTGCAGACGATCTCGCCTCGGGGCGCTCAACCTTCATGGTGGAGATGACTGAAACCGCCAACATACTCCACAATGCCACGCCAGAAAGCTTAGTGCTCATGGATGAAATTGGCCGCGGCACCTCAACCTATGATGGCTTATCGCTCGCTTGGTCGGCTGCCGAGCATCTGGCGCAAAGCCTCAGGTCGATGACATTGTTCGCCACCCACTATTTCGAGCTAACTCAGCTACCCGAACAAATCGAGAATGTGGCCAACGTACATCTAGATGCCATAGAACATGACGATACCATCGCCTTTATGCATGCAGTACAAGAGGGAGCGGCAAGCAAAAGCTATGGCCTACAGGTCGCCGCGCTGGCTGGCGTGCCCGCCAAGGTCGTGCAAGCAGCCAAGCATAAGCTACATCACTTGGAAAGCCGAGACAGAGAAGAGGGATTGCCCGAGCTAAGACAAGCACAGCTAAGCCTCGCCATGCCTGAATCTTCAAAAGCACTGGACAGATTAGACACTATCGACCCTGATAGTCTCACCCCCAGACAGGCGCTTGATCTCCTTTATGAGCTAAAACAACTTCGTTAAACAGCAAAAAGCGCACCTTAAGGTGCGCTTTTTTAAATAAGGTATGGGGTCGACTCTCAAAACAAAGAATATCTTCCTTGGGCTTCAAATTACCATAACACACTAGCATGGCTCTTCCAGGCTCAACACCTTTGAAGAGGCATCAACTTTGAACCACTAAGCCTACACCCCACTTGCTTTTGTTAAACTCGGAATATCGCTTCTACCGATAGTCCTTGTGCGCTGAGGAGATCCTTCAGACGCTTCAGGGCTTCAACCTGAATTTGGCGAACTCTTTCACGAGTGAGTCCTATCTCTTTACCCACATTTTCCAGGGTCGAAGGCTCATAACCCAGCAGACCAAAACGACGGGCAAGCACTTCTCTTTGTTTGCTGTTTAGCTCATCTAACCAACGCACTACAGACTTAGACATATCATCGTCTTGTACCTTGTAATCTGGCCCTACGCTATCATCATCGGCCAGCACATCGAGCAAGGCTTTGTCGTTGTCGCCACCAAGTGGAGTATCGACTGAGGTGATACGCTCATTAAGCTTTAGCATCTTGCTCACGTCACTACTTGGCAAGTCTAGTTGCTCGGCAATCTCTTCTGCCGTTGGCTCATGATCTAATTTGTGCGCAAGCTCCCTGGCAGTACGAAGGTAGACATTAAGCTCCTTGACCACATGAATAGGTAGGCGAATGGTGCGAGTTTGATTCATGATCGCACGTTCTATTGTCTGGCGGATCCACCAGGTGGCATAGGTTGAAAATCTGAAGCCGCGTTCGGGATCGAACTTTTCGACCGCACGGATCAAACCTAAATTACCTTCTTCAATCAAATCCAGTAATGCCAAACCACGATTATTATAACGACGTGCAATTTTTACGACGAGTCTGAGATTACTCTCAATCATACGGTTGCGAGATTTATCACAGCCTTTTAGGGCTTTACGTGAGAAATATACCTCTTCTTCCGCACTCAATAGGGGGGAAAATCCGATTTCACTTAAATACAGCTGTGTCGCATCTAAGTTCTTTTGTAAGTCATCTTGTACTTGCTGTTCTAGTTCTGCGTCTTTGATCACCTTCTTGCTGTTAGTCACTGATAGATCAGACTCGTTCTTAGACAAGTCAACCAAGGGCTCCGCGACGGCGGTAGATTGTTTACGACCCATAATATACTCTCCCAAATTTTACATGCTAATTTACTGCACTTTGCTATCCTCCAATTGCCAAAATGGCGCCTATAAAAATTATGATTTAGGCAAAAATTTAAGTGGGTCAACGGATTTTCCATGATACCGAATTTCAAAATGCAGCATCACCTGGTTGGTGCCCGTCTGTCCCATACTCGCTACCGTTTGTCCTGCAGTAACGAATTGCTTCTCTTTAACTAAGATCTTATCGGCATGGGCGTAAGCACTGAGATAGTCATCGCTATGCTTAATAATCACCAAATTGCCATATCCCCTCAGCGCACTACCTGCATACACTACCCGCCCATCAGCCGCAGCCTGTATGCGATCGCCCCGAGATCCTGCGATCTTAATTCCTTTATTACCTTGTTCCTTGGTAGAGAATTTTCCGATCAACTTGCCCTTAACAGGCCAATGCCACCGCTGCACCTTCTTAGGTAGAGTACTACTCGGCTTGTGGATAACAACGTTAACATCTTGTTGGTCAGTTGTAACAGCGTATGCTGATTTATCGCCCCGATCAAGTGATTTTTTCACCGGTGCCATTTTACTGACGGTCGGCGCCTGACTTTGCTTAACTGGTTGTTTATTAATATTTTTGTGAGTGTCATGCTGCCTATTACTCGCTAATACTTGACTGCTTTGCTTTGTTTTGGCATTTGTAACATTCTTTGTCGATTTTAGCTTTAAAACCTGTCCGGGATAGATGGTATATGGCTTGCGAAGCCCGTTATATCGGGCGATTTCGGCAAAATCTTTATTGGCAGCCCAGGAGATCGAATACAGGGTATCTCCACGCTTGACCTTATAGTGGTCGGATGTGAGGCCACCTCTTTTATAGGCAGTCTTCACCGGAGTGTTTACGTTAACGACAGGTGCTGGTGTATGGGCCTGAAAGCTACAACCCGTCATCCAGATCGACAAGAATAATATAACAAAATGAACGACGCTCTTTGACAAGACTCTCATCATAGCGCCAGCCCTCTGCTCCAAGGCAAAGGCCTTTCTATACGTGTCACAACCACTAAGCCAATTCACCATTAACCAGAGGGACAAATTTGACCATTTCTATGGTTTTCGAGAAAAATTGATTGCCCTGGCGACTGACTCGCATCAACTGCTGAGTCTCTTCCCCTACGGGGATCACCAGCACACCACCATCTACCAGCTGCTCCAGCAGTGCTTCGGGAACACTACTTGCCGCGGCTGTCACCATGATGGCATCGAAAGGCCCCTTATTGGCCCAGCCTTTCCAGCCATCACCATATTTGAAGGAAACATTATGAAGATCGAGTCGCTTTAAACGTTGACGCGCCTGGATCTGTAAACTCTTAATCCGCTCAACGGTACACAACTCGTCAACCAACTGGGCGAGAATGGCCGCCTGGTAACCCGAGCCTGTGCCTATCTCCAATACCCGCTTGGGCTTGGTTTCCAATAACAACTCTGTCATCCGCGCGACAATATAGGGCTGAGAGATCGTCTGACCCTGGCCGATAGGCAAGGCAGTATTTTCATAAGCCTTGTGCCCCAGAGCCGCATCAAGAAAAAGTTCTCTTGGCGTGTTAGCCACCACAGATAATACATCAGTATTGTTAATACCAGCTCGCTGAAGGCTATGTGCCAGATTCAGTGCCGCCGTGGTGGTTACCCCATTCATAATTGCTCTACCCATTGCTTTATTTTTGGAACTTGTTCAAAGGCCGTCAGATCGACAGTTAAAGGCGTCACAGATACATAGCCATTAGCAACCGCGTGAAAGTCTGTCCCTTCACTAGCATCTTGCTCTTCACCCGGAGGGCCGAGCCAAAATATTTCACGTCCGGCAGGATCTTGCATGCGCACCATCCCCTCTGCCCTGTGCCGCGCCCCAAGGCGTGTCACCCTTATTCCTTTAATTTCATCTAGCGGCAGATCCGGCACATTCACATTTAAAATTTGGTCCGATGCAATAGGGCTTTCAATAAGCCCTGCCACTATCTTACAGGCATAGTAGGCGGCGCTATCATAATGTTTCAACTCTCGGCCTACCAAAGAGATAGCAATGGCGGGTAAGCCTAAAAAGCGCCCTTCCATCGCGGCGGCAACCGTTCCTGAATAAAGGGTATCGTCACCCATATTGGCACCGGCATTGATGCCAGAAACCACTATGTCTGGCTCCTCAACATAAAACTCTCGAATCGCAAGATGGACACAGTCGGTTGGCGTGCCACTGACTGAAATATAACCATTGTCTAACTTATTAATTCGCAAAGGGTTAGTCAAGGTTAATGAGTTACTGGCACCAGAGCAGTTACGATCTGGCCCTACCGTCATCACCTCATATTGTTTTGCCAAGGCATTAGACAGTGCGGCAATTCCAGGTGCCGCTATACCATCGTCATTGCTGACTAATATTTTAATCATGGGCTTGTTCACTCGCTGCGGCTCGACGAGCCTGAAACTCTCGCTCTTTGACATCCTGATAATCCACCAGTTCCCGCAGTACAGAAGTGGCAAAGCTGCCCGCTGGTAGTGCAAACTTGAGGACCAAGGTATCGTCGTTAATCTCGTAACTGAGTTGCTGGGGTAGCAAGATAAGCGGGCGACGTTCTTGATTCAATCCCGCCTGCTCAAGGCCTGCACAATCTACAGCAAAGGGCTCACACACACTCTGCTCAAACGTCAGAGCCTCGGCTTCACACAGCGCCTGACCACGCCCCCATAAGGGCGCCGAGAGCAAAATATCTTGCTCATCCAATCGCTTGTTTAGCGCCTCATCCCAAGGGTTGGCGACAAAGTAACTCTTACTGCCCGCCAGCATCACGCAATCCCCCTCGAGCACCTTAAGCTCGAACTGACGTAAACGCTCGCTGACCACTTGATTAAAGAGATGTGAGCGCACAGCTGACAGATAGATACTGCGCTTATTTCTATCCTTCACCTTCTTGCTGCCGTTGAGCATCTGACGGCCAAAAATCAAATTTTTACCGTCATGACCAAATCGCTGCTCACCAAAGTAGTTGGGCACACCTGTGTGTTTAATCAGCTCAAGACGCCTGACCACTTCATCCATATCGGAGACGGCTCTGAGCGTCAGGGTAAAACGATTGCCTGCAAGTGCGCCGGTGCGCAGCTTCTTACCGTGACGGGCACTGGAAAGCACGGTTAGCTGATCACTGTTTAGCGATTGCCAGTCGGGCATGCTCTTACCCGGGATCCTGACCCCAAACCATTGCTCTGTGATAGCGTGTCTGTCTTTCTGCCCCGCAAAGGTCACTTCTTTCGGGTGCACACCGGCAAAGCTAGAGAGCATACGTGCCACATCGGCGGTATTAAGCCCCGACTTGCGAATATGCAGCATATGATGCTCCCCCTCACCAGTGGGTAGAAAGGGCAGGATCTCCTGCACGATAAAATCACTGTTGTGGGTTCTCAAATCGGCACTCGCCTGAGGCTGGCCAAACAAATAATGCAATGGGGTCATAACTCTCTCTTATCTTTGCTCAGCGCACATGAGCACCACGGCTTCTACGGCGATGCCCTCTTTTCGGCCAGTAAAACCAAGTTTCTCGGTTGTGGTAGCCTTAACATTAATCGCCTCAATCTCGCTGGCTAAGTCTTCACTCAAGCACTGACGTATGGCATCAATATGCGGCAGCATCTTAGGCGCCTGGGCAATAATGGTCACATCAAGGTTGCCCAGCTGGTAGCCTTTATCCCGCGCGAGCTGATAACAGTGGCGCAGTAACACTCGGCTGTCAGCACCTTTGAACTCAGGGTCGGTATCGGGAAAATGTTTGCCGATATCCCCCAGCGCCATGGCGCCAAGAATGGCATCTGAGATGGCATGCAGCACCACATCCCCATCGGAATGGGCAACCAAACCAGTATCATAAGGCACTTCAACACCGCCTAAAATCAGCGGCAACTCACCACCAAACTTGTGTACGTCGAAACCGTGGCCGATACGTATATTCATCTTTCAGTCACCTTTAGTTGAATCTGGGTCATCTGCCTGGGCCGCCTGTAAAAACAGTGCAGCCAATTGCAGATCGTCTGGATGGGTTACCTTAATGTTGTCAAAGCGGCCACTTACCAGTAGTGGCTGGCCACCAGCCCACTCCATTGCTGAGGCCTCATCGGTAATAGCCACTCCCGACGCCAGTGCCTGGGCGAGGTTTTGTCGCAAAGACACCACAGGAAACAACTGCGGGGTCAGAGCATGCCAAAGGTTTTCTCGGCAAACCGTATTCGCTATCTTGCCATCGGCCGTTGAGCGCTTCATGGTGTCTCGTACTGGCATGGCTAAGATGGCTCCCTGGTGCTTACCAGCTTCGGTTTCACAGGCGGCGATCAGCTTATCGATATCTGCATGACTTAGACAGGGACGAGCCGCGTCGTGAACGAGCGCCCAGGCAGAATCTGGCGCCACATTGAGCGCGCTCAGCACAGAATCGGCGCGCTCTTTACCGCCCACGACAGTCATGAGTTTGGGATGTGTTGCCTGAGTCAGTTTGGCAAAATGAGTATCTTCTGGGCTCAGGGCTAGGATCACCTGCGTTATGCGCGGATGTTCCAATAGGCGATCTAGGGTATGCGCCAGAATAGCTTGATGATTTAACATCAGATACTGCTTAGGGATCTCAGCGCCCATGCGCGCACCAATACCGGCGGCGGGAACGATGGCAACGAGATCTTTGATGGAACTTGTCATTGATTTGAACTCATGTCAGGTTTCAAGGCCATGGCGGGAGCCATTACCTACTGCTCGCCTATCTCGGCTTTACGCTGAGGCTCGCCCACTACACGAAAGAAAGTTTCGCCCTGTTTAACCATACCCAGCTCATTACGAGCCCGCTCTTCAAGGGCCTCAGTGCCGCGACGAAGATCGAGGATCTCTTCTTTGAGTACCTGATTGCGTTCGATTAATTTGGCGTTGCTCTCACGCTGCAACTGGATCTGTTCTTGCAGCTGAAAAGATTCGGGTAAACTATTTTGCCCCCACCAGAGTCGATACTGGAGCAGGCCAAGCAGCGCAAACATGGCGATAAGAAGTCGCTTCATCCTTAATGGGCTTTATCTCTGTTAAAAGGCTGAACTGATATTACAACAAAAAAGGCCACCAAGTGGTGGCCTTTTACCAATTTAACCGCAAAAAACTCGGTTATGCTTGGCCTTTAATCTCGCTACGGCCCTTATATGGCGCTTTTTCACCTAACTGCTCTTCGATACGTAGCAGCTGGTTGTACTTAGCCACACGGTCACTACGACACAGTGAACCAGTCTTGATTTGACCCGCTGCAGTCGCTACCGCAAGATCCGCGATAGTCGCATCTTCGGTTTCACCACTACGGTGAGAGATAACAACCGTGTAACCTGCGTCTTTCGCCATGCGAATTGCCGCTAAGGTTTCAGTCAGTGAACCGATTTGGTTGAACTTGATCAGAATAGAGTTAGCGATCTTGTTCTCGATACCACGGCTTAGGATCTTAGTGTTGGTAACAAACAGGTCATCACCGACCAGCTGGATCTTGTCGCCAAGGATTTGTGTCTGGTATGCCCAGCCATCCCAATCTGACTCGTCCAAACCATCTTCGATAGACACGATAGGGTACTCTTCGGTCAGTGACTTAAGGAAGTCAGAGAAGCCGTTTGAGTCAAATACCTTACCCTCGCCAGATAGGTCATACTGACCATCTTTGTAGAACTCAGATGCTGCACAGTCAAGAGCCAGAGTTACATCTTCACCCAGCTTGTAACCTGCTTTTTCTACCGCAATCTTAATCACTGCCAAAGCATCGGCGTTAGACGCTAAGTTAGGCGCAAAACCACCTTCATCACCCACAGCAGTGTTAAGACCCTTCTCTTGCAGAACCTTCTTCAGGTTGTGGAAGATTTCGGCGCCCATGCGCAGTGCTTCACGGAAGCTCTTAGCACCAACAGGCTGAACCATGAACTCTTGGATATCAACGTTGTTGTCGGCGTGCTCACCACCGTTAAGGATGTTCATCATAGGCACAGGCATAGAGTACTGGCCAGGAGTACCGTTTAGCTCGGCGATGTGTGCATACAATGGCATACCTTTAAAAGCAGCAGCGGCTTTAGCAGCAGCCAGAGACACGGCCAGGATAGCGTTAGCGCCTAGCTTGTCTTTGTTCTCAGTGCCATCTAGGTCGATCATGATCTGATCCAGCTCGGCCTGCGCCGTTGCATCTTTACCCATTAGGGCGTCACGGATCTGGCCGTTGATGTTAGCGACAGCAGTCAATACACCTTTACCCATGTAACGGCTCTTGTCACCGTCACGCAGTTCTAGTGCTTCACGGCTACCGGTAGAGGCACCCGATGGCGCAGCAGCCATACCAACAAAACCACCATCTAGATGTACTTCCGCTTCAACCGTTGGGTTACCACGTGAATCCATGATCTCGCGACCAATGACATTGATAATTTTAGCCATAATTTCCTCGACTTTAAGTTTAAGATTTAAGTTTAAAAAGTTAATGCAAAACTAAAATTCTTATCGCTAAATTTACATCATCTGAAACAAAAAAGCCGCCTCCGAGAGTCGGAAGCGGCCCTTGTATATAGATTAGCCTAAATCGCGTTTTTGGTACGCTACGGCTGCAGCAACAAAACCTTGGAACAATGGCTGACCATCGCGAGGTGTTGATGTAAATTCAGGGTGGAACTGACCCGCCACAAACCAAGGGTGGTTAGGGAGTTCAATCATTTCAACCAGCTGACGATCTGTTGACAGACCGCTAAATACCAAGCCAGCTTTCTCTAAACGTTCTCTGTATGTGTTGTTCACTTCGTAACGGTGACGGTGACGCTCTACACAGGTTAGACCCTTATAGGCTTCTGCCGCCTTAGTACCTTCGATCAGATGACACAGCTGTGCGCCTAGACGCATGGTGCCACCGAGATCTGATTCTTCATGACGTTGCTCGATATTACCTTGTTCGTCAATCCATTCTGTGATCAAGCCCACAACTGGATACGGCGTGTCTTTGTTGAACTCGGTTGAATGCGCATTTTCTAAACCGGCCACGTGGCGAGCGAATTCAATCAGTGCCACTTGCATACCTAGACAGATACCGAAATAAGGTAGGTTATTTTCACGGGCATACTGAGCTGCCATGATCTTACCTTCGACACCGCGCTCACCAAAGCCGCCCGGTACCAGGATACCGTCAAGGCCTTCCAGCACTTCTGTGCCTTTGGCTTCGATATTTTGTGAATCGATATACTTAATGTTCACCGATACGCGGTTGAATAGGCCGGCATGTTTTAATGCTTCGTTAACCGACTTATAGGCATCTGGTAATTCAGTGTACTTACCTACCATACCAATAGTGACTTCGCCTGTTGGGTTGGCTTCTTGGTAGATAACGTTTTCCCACTCAGACAGATCGGCTTCTTTACAGTCAAGACCGAAACGCTTGGTGACCAGATCATCCAAACCTTGCGCCTTCAGCAGTGCAGGGATCTTGTAGATACTATCGACATCTTTCAGTGAAATCACCGCACGCTCTTCAACGTTACAGAAAAGCGAAATCTTCGCCTTCTCGTTAGATGGGATAGCGCGATCACCACGGCAAACCAATACATCTGGTGCGATACCGATAGAACGCAGCTCCTTCACAGAGTGCTGTGTCGGCTTAGTTTTAACTTCGCCCGCCGCGCCAAGGAAAGGCACCAGGGTCAAATGCATAAATAGGGTACGATCACGGCCTAGTTCTACACCCAACTGACGAATTGACTCAAGGAAAGGCAATGACTCGATATCACCAACGGTACCGCCGATCTCAACGATCGCCACGTCGTGCCCTTCTCCGCCCTCAAGCACTTTCTCTTTAATTGCATTGGTAATATGTGGGATCACCTGAATGGTGGCGCCCAGATAGTCGCCACGACGCTCTTTGCGCAGCACTTCTTCGTAGATACGACCCGTGGTGAAGTTGTTACGACGATTCATCTTAGTACGGATGAAACGCTCGTAATGACCCAAGTCGAGGTCAGTTTCAGCCCCATCTTCAGTCACGAATACTTCACCGTGCTGAGTTGGGCTCATGGTACCTGGATCCAAGTTAATATAAGGATCCAACTTCATAATGGTTACATTAAGGCCTCTAGCCTCTAAAATTGCCGCCAATGATGCTGCTGCAATGCCTTTACCTAGTGATGAAACCACGCCACCAGTAACGAAGATATACCTTGTAGTCATGCTGAACCTGAGAAAATGAGTTGGAAATATGTGCTTGTATGAAAGCACTAGGACGGGGCGTTATTATACCAAAGCCCATCGGTTTCGACAAATAGGTAACGGCAACTATTTTAGTCTTTTAGGGGATCATTTCGCTTGACTTGCTCCCAATAAGCGTCCAGTTCAGCGAGCGTATGCTCCTGCATCGATCTATCCGACTGGGCAGCCAAGGCCTCGACGCCGCGAAAGCGATGCTCAAATTTATGGGTTGCCCGGCGCAGCGCCTGCTCAGGATCCAGCTTAAGATGCCTTGCCAGATTCACTACGGCAAACAGCAGATCCCCGAGCTCATCTTCCATCTTGTCTCTATCCTGGGCAGCAACCTCGACCATTACTTCGTCGATCTCCTCATGGATCTTGGCCACCACAGGCGCTAAATCATTCCAATCGAACCCGACCGTCGCTACTCTTCGCTGCACCTTGGCCGCGCGGGAAAGGGCCGGCAGGGCTTTGGGAATATCATCGAGCACCGAATGCAGTGAGCGACCGGCGCGTTCTTGGGCTTTGATGCTCTCCCAGGTTTCACGTACCGCCTCACTAGAGGCCTGGTTCATCTCGCCAAACACATGGGGATGACGCTCGGTGAGCTTAGTGCAGATCTTTTCCACCACCAGCTCAAAATCGAACCGCCCCTGCTCCTTACCCAGCTGACAATAGAAGATCACCTGAAACAGTAGATCCCCAAGCTCCCCCGGCAGCTCATCGAGAGCGCCGCGTTCTATGGTATCGGCCACCTCGAAGGCTTCCTCCAAGGTAAAAGGCACTATGGTCTGATAGCTCTGCGCCTTATCCCAGGGGCAACCAGTCTCTGGGTCTCGAAGCCGCTCCATGATGGTCAGCAGCTTCTGGATATCGGATTTACTCTGCATCATCTTCCCTATCAAAAAGGCGACCTAGGCCGCCTCTTAGTTTATCGTTTCAGCGATTAGCGCATGACTTAAAGACGTCTCGCCTCGATAACGCCGCTCACCTGAGACAGCTTGGCGATAACTCGCGACAAGCCCTCGAGATTATACAGCTCAAGCTCCAGCTCGATGGCGGCGGTCTGTGTCTTTACATCGGAAGATGAACTCATGGCCAGCACGTTCGATTTCTCCGCAGCCAACACAGAAGTGAGGTCCCTGAGCAGACCGCTGCGATCATTGGCCAATACCTTAAGCTTTAACTTATAACCACCAGAATAGTTCTCACCCCAGACCACATCGACGCTGCGCTCTGGATGCACCCGCATCAGCTCTTTGACCTGCTCACAATCGGCCCGATGCACAGAGATCCCTCTGCCCTTAGTGATGAACCCAAAGATCTCATCCCCAGGCACAGGCTGACAACATTTTGCGATATGACTAAGCAGGTTACCGACACCATTGACCTCAACCTGGCCTTTGCCTTTTCCGGTTGAGCGCGCCTGATTCTTCTTCAGCAGATCTTCAAGGGCTTCCTCTTCAGACACCTCATTGATGCGCATCCGGCTCTGAACATGGTTAACCACCTGATTAAGCCTGACATCACCACCGCCGATTCCGGCCAGCAGATCATCCATGCCCACCATGTTGAAACGTTCCACCGCGCTTTGGGCATCTTTAAGAGTCAGGCCTGAGCGCGCCAGCTCGGTCTCGAGCATCTCGCGGCCAGCGACAATATTCTTGTCTCTGTCTTGCTGCTTAAACCAATGCTGGATCTTTGAGCGGGTGCGCGAGGTCTTGATATAGCCTAGGTTAGGGTTCAGCCAATCCCGCTTAGGGTTGGGATGCTTAGAGGTAATGATCTCCACCCGCTCACCGGTTTCCACCTGATAGGTAAAGGGGACGATACGACCATCGACCTTGGCACCAATACACTTATGCCCCACCTGAGAGTGAATATAGTAGGCAAAATCGAGCACGGTTGAGCCCATAGGCAGATCCACTACGTCACCGTTAGGGGTGAAGACATAGACCCTGTCCTCAAACACCTGGCTGCGGACTTCATCTACCAAATTGCCACTCTCGGCCACATCTTCCTGCCACTGCAGGATCTTACGCAGCCAATTGATCTTCTCTTCGTAGCCGCTCTGCTTACCCGTGGTGCCCTCTTTATATTTCCAGTGAGCGGCGACCCCAAGCTCGGCATCTTCATGCATCTGCTCGGTACGGATCTGTATCTCTACCGTCTTGCCCTCTGGGCCCACCACTATGGTATGAATAGATTGATAACCGTTAGGCTTAGGGTTAGCAACATAATCATCGAATTCGCGCGGGATATGATGCCAAAGGGTGTGCACCACACCTAAAGCGCCATAGCAATCTTGTAAGCGCTCGGTGACGATACGCACGGCGCGCACATCAAACAGCTCATCAAAGGTGAGATCTTTGCCGCGCATCTTCTTCCAGATACTATAGATATGCTTAGGTCTGCCATAGACCTTGGCGCGGATCTGCTCCTCATCCAGCCGCTGCTGCAGCTGGTTAACGAAATTCTCGATATAGATCTCACGATCCACCCGCTTGCCATCGAGCTGCTTGGCAATATCCTTGTAGACCTCAGGGTGCAGATAGCGAAACGAGATATCTTCCAGTTCCCATTTGAGCTGACCTATCCCCAGACGGTTGGCTAGCGGCGCATAGATATCGGCGATCTCACGAGCCAACAGCACCCGAGTCTCCTCGTCGGCATTTTTCACTTCCCGCAGCAAACAGATACGTTCGGCCAGCTTGATCACCACGGCGCGGACATCTTCCACCATGGCCAGCAGCATCTTCCGAATGTTATCGATTTGAGGTTCGGCGTTGCGGCTCTGCTCATTGACCTTTAGCGCACCAATGGCATCCATGGTCACTACGCTGTTCACTAAGGTAGTTAATTTGTCGCCAAACAGCTCAAGCATCTGCTCCTCAGTCAACAGGCCGGCATCAAACACCACGAAGATCACTGCCGCTTGTAGGGTTTCGATATCCATGTTGAGTGGGGCTAAGATCTCGATCAACTCGCGGGCACGACCGATCAGCAGGGTATCGTTAGCATCATGTTTCGCCACCAAATCCTCGACCTGTTTGATCAGAGCGAGTAAGGTGCTGGCCTCTTCGGCGTCACTCAGATAACGATTAACCCATTCGGTTAATTGAAAATCTGTGTCTTTAAAATGTGCTTCTCTAACAGATACCATCTACTGCATGTCCTTTATAACTTAAGTTATTGCCCCTAAATTGCTCGACCTGTTCTGTCATCCTGAAAGTGTCACATGACATAGCCAATACCGACCCCACTATCTTGGGGATTCCCCCGCCAATGTCAATTGATATGCGTCGACTATTTGGCCGCTTAATCGACTTATTTATCCAACTCAAACAAGGCCATGGCCTCGATATGATGAGTCTGGGGAAACATATCGATAAGCCCGAGACAGCTCAGTACATATCCCTGTGCCAGTAGCGGCTCACAATCTCTGGCCAGACTCACTGGGTTACAGGAGATATAGACAATCGCCTTTGGCTTCATCTTCTTTAACCATTGTAGACTCTCAAAGGCGCCGGCTCTGGCGGGATCCAGCAATAACTTATCAATCCGCCCAAGCCAGGGTGCATTAGAGAGATCGGCACTCAAGTCGGCATGGTAAAACTCGGTGCCTTCGACACCGCTCGCCTCAGCATTGCGTTTAGCCTGGGTAACCATGGCCTCGACTCCTTCGACCCCTACTAGCTTAGCGCCGGCCTTGGCCAGCGGCAGGGTAAAATTCCCCACGCCGCAGAAAAGGTCGAGCACCCGCTCGCCCGGCTCGACTTGGAGCCAGTCGATCGCCTGAGTAATCATCTGCTGATTGATCTCGCCATTGACCTGAATAAAGTTACCCGGCGAGAAGCCAAGCTGACTTCCATCTTTCAGGCGGTAATAAGGCAAACCCGATTCACCCGTTACTGTCTCTAACTGACCATCGTCGTCCAGCAGGGTGACGCTGACCTGATGGGCCTGTCCAAAGGCGATTAGCAGCGCCTTATCCTTATCATTTAGCGCAGTAGTGATACGCACCACCACACCATCGCCCGAGTCCACCGACAAGAGCTCCACATGACCCAGTGTGCGTTTGCCACTGAGTTGATTCAGACAAAGGTTTAAAGGATGCAGCAGATCCGATAGCGACTTAGCCAGCACAGGGCAAGCATCGATATTGACCACATCGCTACTGGCCAAGGCGCGAAAGCCTAAATTGAGCTGCTTGCTATCTCGCTGATATTGAGTTGCCATACGAGCGCGGCGGCGATAATGCCAGCCCTCACCCGACAACGGCGCACTGATATGCTGGACTTGGGTACGCCCCATCTTCTCAATAAGATTCACCAGGGCAGCTTGCTTGGCATCACGCTGTGAATCCAGTGCCAGATGCTGCAGGTCGCAGCCGCCGCAGCGACCATAATAGGGGCAGTTGGGCTCGATACGCGCAGTGCTTGCGCTCTCAACCTTAATGAGCTTGGCTTTGGCGTGACGCTTCTTCTGTTCTGTTATCTGCGCCGTCACTCTCTCACCGGGTAAGGCGCCAGGAATAAAGACAATTTTTCCCTCGCCATCTGCTATCCCTGCCCCCAGATGGTCGAGCTGGGTAACATCGAAACTTTGCTTGGCGAGAGTTCGCTGAGTTTTTCGGGGTTTAGCTTTATAAAATTGTGCCATCTAGGCCTCTAAAACAATAAAAATACTAGTAAAGACTGCACAAAGTCTGGCAGTCTAATGTAACCTATAACCAACGCAGACGAATAAAACCAACTCCATGAATAGTGCAGATAATATGACTAAATACAGCCTGAGAGCCTGGGTTCTCGTGCTGGCATTAGCGCCCACTATTTTGGTTGGTATTTTGCTTGGCAGCTATTTTACCATAAATCGTTTCTATGAACTGGAAGAAAGCTTAATCGAAAGGGGCAGCAATATCATCGAGCCCTTGGCCATTTCCGCTGAAATTGGCCTGGAAACCAAAAATTTCGAAACCACCAAACGCCTGATCACCTCGGTGCAACTCAACAAGTCTAATCTGGTGCAGTTTATCGCCATTTTCGACACCAACAACCGGGTAATAGTGACCTCGCATCACTATAAAAATCATGAATTTATGCGCTATAACGAGCCCATAGATTCGTTGCAGATCACAGCAATTGAACCCTTTGGCGACAGCATTATTATGCGCAGTCCCATCTTCTCCAGCCAGCGCGAGCTCTTGGTCAGCCCCTACGACAGCAACACCATGGCCCAGCAAGTTAACTCTGCCAAGCTTGGCTATATTGCCGTGTTGCTCAACAAAGAAAACGCTCTGCTGGAACAGCACAGAGCAGCAGTAGCCGCCTTCATCATAGTGCTGATCGGCGTACAGCTGAACCTACTTTTTACCTTCCGCCTGGTAAAAAACGTCACTCACCCCATCACTGAAATGGTGCGCGTAGTGGCCAAGATCCGTGAGGGTAAGCTAGACACAAGGGTCGATGGCAACCTGATCGGTGAGTTGGACCTGCTCAAACGTGGTATCAATGCCATGGCAAGCTCCCTGTCGGAATACCATGAGGAGATGCAGCAGAATATTGACCAGGCGACCTCAGATCTGCGGGAAACCCTAGAGCAGATTGAGATCCAAAACGTCGAGCTGGATCTGGCCAAAAAGCGCGCCCTCGAGGCCAGCCGCATCAAGTCTGAGTTCTTAGCCAACATGTCCCACGAACTGCGTACACCGCTCAACGGGGTGATAGGTTTTGCCAAACAGCTGCTCAAAACGCCACTGCATGCCAGTCAGCAGGACTACATCAAGACCATAGAAAAGAGCGCGACTAACCTGCTGGGGATCATCAACGACATTCTCGACTTCTCCAAGTTGGAAGCGGGCAAGATGGAACTGGAGAACATGCCTTTTGCCCTGCGCGAGGTGATTGACGATACCATCTCTCTGCTGGCCAATAGCGCCAAGGACAAAGACCTCGAGCTCGTGGTCGACATAGAACCTAGCATCAACGATAACGTCTCGGGTGACGCCCTGCGGGTTAGCCAGGTGATCACTAATCTGGTGGGTAATGCCATCAAGTTCACCGACAGCGGCAGCGTTCACCTTAAGATACGCCTCACCAGTGAGGAGCCGGAAAAGATCAATATTCGCTGTGAAGTGACAGATACAGGTATAGGCATAGACAAACAGCATCAGGCCCAGCTATTCCAGGCATTTGGTCAGGCTGACTCCTCTATCTCGCGCCGTTTTGGCGGCACAGGTCTTGGTCTCATCATCACCAAGCGACTGATCAATCGTATGGGCGGACAGATTGGTTGTATCTCGGCACCGGATAAAGGCTCCACCTTCTGGTTCACACTGCCACTTAAGTTAAGCCAATACCCTATCAGTCAGGCGCTGGAAACCGACAAGCTTATCGATAAGACAGTATTGTTATTCGAGCCACGCAAGCTTTCACGCAAGGTACACGAAAACTTAATGCAGCATTGGGGGATGCAGAGTGTCAGCATCACCACACCCGAGGACTTGGCCCGTATTGCCGGTGAAGAGGAACGTCACTTCGACTACGCCATCATCAGCTGCAACGATCTGGCCAGCAGCCCAGAACTGCTAGAGGTACTCAACAAGATTGCCCAAATCAGCGACTACACCCTCTATATATGTAGTAGCAGCGATAGCGCCGCCAAGATGAACCTTATCCAGCCAAACGTCGACAAGGTGATGCAGGCGCCTGTAGGCGAGCGCGCCCTGGCCGTTACCCTAATTAATCCCCACCGCGCTCAATATGAAGCCATGCCCTTTAAAGAAGCGGTGAAGGCAACTCAGATTCGTGAGCCCATGAGCGTGTTGGCGGTGGATGATAATCCGGCCAACCTGAAACTCATTGATACCCTGCTCAAGGAGCTAGTCACCAAAGTGACTGTGGCCAACAACGGCCAGGCGGCGGTAGAGCTTGCTAAGGCAAAGAGCTTCGACCTTATCTTCATGGATATTCAGATGCCCGGCACAGACGGATTTAGCGCCACCAAGCAGATACGCGAGTATTCGCTCAACCGCAATACTCCCATAGTGGCGGTGACTGCCCACGCGATTGCCGAAGAACGAGAACGTATCGACCAGAGCGGCATGGACGGCTACCTACCAAAGCCTATCGATGAGGCAGCGCTTAAGAGCGTGATCAGCCGCTGGAAGACAAGGCCTCAGTTTACCCACTTCGATCAGCACACCCTTAATTGGGAACTCTGCCTGACCCAGGCCAACCAGAAAACCAGTCTGGCACTAGAGATGTTGCAGATGCTGCTCGATTCGCTGCCCGAAACCAGAGAGAATATCTCAACCGCCTTGGAACATCAGGACAGTGAGGCGATGATAGCCCATGTTCATAAGCTCCACGGCGCCAGCTGCTATTGCGGCGTACCTACCACTCAGCGGCTCTGTCGAGAGATTGAACAGTCACTCAAGCAAAATGCCGGTGTCGATCTGGTCGAGCCGGAAATACTTGAGTTACTTGACGAGCTTTCTAAGGTAGAATCTGCCGCAAATCAAGTAATAGCCCAGTTATCTATGGATGTGATCGATGAGTAATAAACCCGGTTTTTTTAAACGCCTTAAGGCCCTCGAACTGGAGCAGAAGAAGCTCTTCGCCATCGCCCTGTGTCAGCGCATGTATCCCAACTATCAGTTGTTTAGCGAAGTGTGCGAATTTGGCGATCCTCAAGTGCTAGACACCCTGCTTAACCTGCTGTGGCAATCTATGTACGATCAAAAGCTTAAGCTCAATATTGAACTCTACCTGGAGCGTCTGGATCTCAACACGCCTGAGCCTGCCGATTTCGATGTTTATGGCGTCTACCCGGCCATGGATGCCGCCGTTGCCCTAACCTCCTTGCTAAGCGCCATTCAAAGCAAGGTAGAAGACGATATCACCAATATCAGCAAACTCTCCTCAAGTACCGTAGCCAACTACATCGAGGCAACAGTCGATGAGGAGATGGATGAAGAAGCGCTGGATGAGTTCATCTTCAATCATGAGGTGATGCAGGAAGAGAAAACCCTGCAGGCATCATTACTGGAAATCATCGAAGAAAATCCTAAAATCACTGCCGACTTCGTCAAGGCACTGCGCAAAGAGATAGTGCAGTCAGGCGTTTCCAACATAGGGATCTCCGTGGGTGCGTGATGCGCAAACTTATCTACCAAGGATTTGTGCTCACTAACCCGGATGGGTTAACTAATACCTGGTGTCTGACTATCGGGGAGCAGCGACGCGTCGGCTCCCTATTTGAACTCAGACGCCAGATCCATTTCTATCAGGAACTTGGCATCTTACCGCCACCCAAGCCTCTACAAAGGCGACCAGGCCCCCAGCATTAGACTTTCGCGTTATAGGGACTCGCCAGGCTAAGTGTTAACCTTAAGGTCAGTATTAAGCTAAAGCGGATATTCCCCCCGCTAGACTCACGCCAAGGAAGCAGCCTGTCTATGTTACCCACTCTCTCGCCACTGATAGTGGTGTTCGGCATCATGATCACCGGCTTTATAGTACAGAAAGCCCGGCTACTGCCCGAGGGCAGCGACAATGTGCTCAACCAATATGTGTACTACATCGCCTTTCCCGCGATCATGATGATAGTGCTGGCCGAAACCCCAATTGAAGCGATCACTAACTGGGGCTTTATCGGCGGCTACAGTCTGGCGATGGCCGTTATCTATCTGATCACAGGCTTATTTTCCCTCTGGATGCAGCCCAAAGACAAACCCTTAGCCGCCATCCGCGCCCTCAACACTACCTTTGGCAACACCTCGTTTATCGGTATACCGCTGATGATGATGCTATTTCCCGGCGACCAACTGGCCCTGGCCGCCGCTGCGCTGGCCAGCCTATTGTCGGTTACGGTATTTGCCATTGTACTGGCCCAGCTGGCGCTGTTTCAGGGACAAACCGACAGTGCGCTGAAGACAGTGTTCTTCGCCCTAATCCAAAACCCCATCATATTGGGTAGCTTAGCGGGGGTTGCTTTATCGGCGGCCCACATAGAGCTGTATCGCCCCATCGCCGATATCATCAGGCAGTTTGGCATGACTTCTAGCCCCTGCGCTCTGTTTGCCATCGGCATGGTGCTGTGTAAAGCCAATCAAGGAAGCCGCAACGCAGCAGGAAGCCAGTCGCGCATTGTCGAACTGACTATGCTTAACCTAAGCAAACTCCTACTGCAGCCCCTGTTGGCCTATCTACTGCTCAGCACCCTTGGCATCTCAGGGCCACTACTACAGATGGGAGTGCTCTTGGCGGCGCTGCCCACCGCCGCCAGCGTCTATCTGCTGGCACACAGGTTTAACGTGGGCGCCACCAGTAGCGCACAAACCATCAGTCTGGGGATAGTCATTAGCTTTGTCACCATTCCCTTACTGCACCACTGGTTACTCTCTGGCGGTGAAAATCTATTTTAACGGGTAAAAAGCACACAGGTATTTACTGTATAAAAAATCAGTATATACTGTGCATGAATACAGTACTTTGTAAAAGGATGTCATCATGCTTTGTCAGCTCAGCATCAATAACTTTGCCATTGTCCGCTTTTTAGAACTCGACTTTAAGTCCGGAATGACCAGCATTACCGGTGAAACTGGCGCAGGTAAATCGATCGCCATCGATGCCTTAGGGCTTTGCCTGGGTAACCGCGCCGATGCCAACACGGTCAGACCGGGCGCCACCAAGGCAGAAGTCAGTGCTCGCTTCGCCCTCAACGATATCCCATTGGCCAGACGTTGGTTAGAAGACAATGATCTTGAGCTTGACGACGAATGCATACTGCGCCGCACCATTGGCAGCGATGGACGCTCACGCGCCTACATCAATGGTAATCCAGTGCCTCTTAATCAGATGCGCGCCTTAGGCCAGCTACTTATCGGCATCCACGGCCAACATGCTCATCACGCTATGTTAAAGAGTGAGCATCAACTTACCCTGCTCGACAGTTACGCCAACCATAAGATGCTGCTCGAAGCCTGCAGCGCCAGCTACCAGCGCTTTAAGCTGATCCAAAAGGAGCTGAGCCAACTGCAGCAGTCGCAACATGAGCGCATCGCCCGCAAACAACTACTGCAATATCAGGTTGAAGAGCTGGACGAATTCGCCCTGGGCGAAGAAGAGTTTGACGAAATAGAGGCCGAGCATAAGAAACTCGCCAACGGCACAGCGCTGATCCAGGCCTGTCAGCGCACCCTTTACCTCTTGCAGGATAGCGAAGAGGGCGCTATCGAATCTTTGCTCAACATGAGCCTAGATCAAGCCCAGGAGCTCGAAGGTTACGATCCTGAGCTTAAAGGGGTGGGTAACATGCTCAATGACGCCTTGATCCAGGTTCAGGAGAGCAGCAGCGAACTACAACGTTACTTAGATAGATTGGAGCTGGACCCAGATCATTTTGCCGCCCTGGAGCAGCGCCTATCGAAAATCATGATGCTGGCACGTAAGCACCATGTAAGCCCCAAAGATCTCTATCAGCACCATCAGGCACTGAGCCAGGAGCTGAGCGAACTGGACTCAGATGAAGAGAAACTCGATGAGATCGCTCAGCAGCTTGAAAGTTGCCGCGAGAGCTTTATCGCTCATGCCCAAAAACTCAGCCAGAGCCGCCAACGTTACGCCAAGGAGCTAGACAAGCAGGTAACCCGCTCGATTCACGAACTCAGCATGCCCAAGGGCAAGTTTGTCATCGACGTGCAGTTTAACCCCGAAATGATGTCGCCCAACGGCTGCGACACGGTGGAGTTTCAGGTAACCACTAACCCTGGGCAGCCGCTGCAGCCCATCGCCAAAGTGGCCTCGGGCGGCGAGTTGTCTCGTATCGGTCTGGGTATTCAGGTGATCACAGCCAAGAAGGTAGCGACGCCTACACTTATATTTGATGAGGTCGATGTGGGGATCTCAGGTCCTACCGCCGCCGTGGTCGGCAAGATGCTGCGCAGCTTGGGCGAATCGACTCAGGTGCTCTGTGTGACTCACCTGCCCCAAGTCGCTGGTAATGGTCACCAACATATGTTCGTCAACAAACAGAGCAAGGCCGGTCAAACCGAGACCTCTATGGTGCCACTGGACAAGCACCAACGTATCGAAGAGTTGGCTCGCCTGCTGGGCGGCGATGTCATCACCAACAACACCCTGGCCAATGCCAAAGAGTTACTACAGGGCTAAGCCAGTAAGATCAAAAAATTGGCCATCATTAGGCTAGTTAGCAAGCAAAGCGCGGCAATATTCTAGCCGTGCTTTTTTATTTGTGTCCGATAGCAGGTCTCGCCAACGCACAGCTATTTGCACAAAAAAAGCTGACTCTGATAGACTGAGTGCTCTACTGTCGATACGGCATCGAACACCACAAGGATTTGAAATGCGTCATTTTTTACATGCTTTGAAATGGATCTTATTCACCCTGCTACTCATTCCCGTCGGCGGCTATCTCATCTTACTCTTGGTCAATCTGCAAGATAGCGAGCCATCAGCGCAGGCGAGCGCCTATCTTGAGCAGGTAAACGCCGAAGAGGCCGCCTTGAGTCAGCATCTTGAACACAACCCTTATCTTTACGCCTTTGGCTTTGATGCGCCGAAAGATGATGACCCGATGGCTCTCGGGCTTAAACGCTATCAAGCGCTCAAACAGTTGGATGTGATGCAGCAGCCCGAAAAGGCCTTTCCCCATCCCTTTGAGCTGCCTAAGTCAACACTTCCGACTTGTCGCAGTCAAGAAGGTTATCTGAGCGAATGTATAAACTTACTCACCGAATCAAACGAACTACAACTCACTATTAAAGACTATGCCTGGTTGATTGAGCGTTACCGTACTCTAATCTCCCTTAGGCACTGGCAAGATGACACGCACTTTAATCTGTTTATCAATCCAATCCCCGGAGCCCGCCTTATAGCAGCGCAGCATCTATATATCCTCAATAGCTTTCTGAAAAACCGCCACAAACCTAGCATGTTTCTGGCGGATATAGATCAGGATATGCGATTCTGGCTGCAGGCATCTACACAAATAAACTTGCTCCACAACAAACTCATGGCCATCTCGATACTCCAACAAAACATGAAGCTGGGTGAAGCGCTCATCGAACAGATGAATAGAGAGAGCGAAGACTATTTGTTGCCCAGCCTTTGGCAACGGCCTATGCCCAAGGGCGTCTTATCCCTTGAACGCGTCAAGAGAGGTGAATGGCATTACTTTACCAAAATATCTAAGGCTGTCTCTGGCGTTGACGACAAGGCAGACATCACCACTCAAATAGTCGAGGCACTCCTGATGCCACTGATGCAGCCACAGGATACCGCCAACCGCTACGCGGATATCTTAATTGGCAAGACAAGCATCAAGCAGTGCCCCAATGAACTCTCGCTATCGACTCTAATTGGGTACGCTTACAATCCCATGGGGAAATTTATCCTCTGCTCCAGCGTGCCACCATTTGAGGGTTACCAGGCCCGCACTAATAACCTGGAATCACAGCGCCAGGAGCTTATTAGACGCTTAACCGCTAACCCTGCCAATTCAGCTGAGATGGAAACTGAGGTTAGTGAAGACGCTAGGCAGAACTCGCCAGAAGAATAAGCCTTCTGATTCGATCTTCGTCTTACTCTCATCCCCTGACATATATCAGGGGATCTTTAACGCATAAGTTTATTCCGGTATGCGATCGAAACCGGGCACAGCTAATAGATCCTGACCCCAGGTTGCTCGCTCGGCCATAAAAAGCTTTGCTGTCGGCGCAATAGGCACCTCGACATCCAGACAACCAGCTGGGACCACAATCAGATTTAACGCCTCCAGCCGGTAAGGCATAGGCGAGCCACACACCTTACAGAAACAACGGCTATGCCGACTGTTCGCCAGTTGAAAATGTTGAACTAACGCCTCCCCTCGCCGCCAGCTGAGGGCTAAATGATTGGAAAACAGATTGGCTCCATGAAGCGAGCCTGTGCCCTTCTGACAGCGGCTACAGTGACACAAATAAAATGCATCGAAACGACCCACTAAGGCAAAGGCCACGCCGCCACAAAGGCAACTGCCACTGAACTCAAAGTCCGACTTGTTTTGATTAGGGCTCTCATCATCCATAACCTGTCTCCTCTTGCCTGACAGCAACTAAAACTGAGCATATATTTATGCCCCACAACAAATCAAATTTTCCCTGCTGTGCTAAAAAACAAAAATCCCGATTGTCTTGACACTCTGGTCTTCGACACTCGGGATTTAATTTGAACTTAATTTGAACTCAATGACAATTGGGCAAGCCAATCTCTATGCAACCAGATAGACAATCCCCTGCAAGCACAAAAACGCAAACACCCCAGCAAGCACATCGTCTATCATAATGCCGATACCCCCATGGACCTTGGCATCCAATACCTTGATAGGCCAAGGCTTGAGGATATCGAAGAAGCGAAATAGCACAAAACCAACCGCCAACCAGGTCCAGCCTGCTGGCGCGGCGATGAGGGTGATAAGCAGCCCTGCCACCTCATCCCAGACAATAGCGCCGTGATCATGCACTCCCATATCTTTAGACGCCCTTTCACAGATGTAGAAACCGGCGAGTACGCTAAGCAGGGTCAGTCCCAGATACCAACTGAGCGGCAGTCCTACCATCAAGAAGTAGAGGGGGAAAGCCGCCAAGGTACCAAAGGTCCCTGGCGCCTTGGCCGCAAGACCTGAGCCAAATCCCAGTGCCAAAAAATGAATAGGATTTGCTAACGAAAGTTTTTTAAGAACCGGATCGGTTGACCATAACTGCATGCTTAAAAGTGCTCAAAACCAAAATTTGTCGGTGCGTAAGGCTCGCCATCTTTGATAAGGCGCAGCTTATCACCTGTAGCTATCTGGCCAACTTGGCTAAAGCTCACGCCAGCGTGAGCCAGCGCCGTTTCCAATGCGCCGCGCTGGGCCTCGGGAACGGTAAACAGTAGCTCGTAGTCTTCACCACCGGTCAGGGCATAACCCAATGCTTCGGCCTCATCGAGAGACTCGCGCATCTGGGCAGATAAAGGCAAACGATTCACATCCACCACGGCGCCCACCGCCGAACGCTTAAGAATATGACCTATGTCTGAAACAAAGCCATCTGACAGGTCGATGGCGCTTGAGGCCAAGCCCCGTAGCGACTGCCCCGCCAATACCCTAGGGGTGGGGAAATAGTGACGCTGAATAAAGTGCTCCCGCGCCGCGCCCGAAATGGCCAGCTTATTGCCTAAAATAGCCAGTCCGACGGCCGAATCACCCAGCGAACCGGTAACATAGATCCAATCACCATTCTTGGCACCGCCTCGGGTTAATGCCTTGCCCTCTGGCACCTGACCATTAATCGTGATAGTGATCGACTTAGGACCGCGCGTGGTATCACCACCCACTAACGCAACGCCATAATACTCCGCCGCCTCATTAAGCCCCTGGCTAAACTCCTCGAGCCAGCTCTCATCTACCTCGGGCAAGGTAAGCGCGAGCGTCATCCAGGCGGGCTCAGCCCCCATAGAAGCTAAGTCTGACAGGTTAACCGCCAGCGCCTTATAACCCAATGCCTTGGCAGGCATGTCTGCATAAAAGTGCACATTTTCAACCAAGGTATCACAAGAGATGGCTATCGCCTTGTTCTCGGCAGGCTGGACGAGGGCGCAGTCATCACCAATACCAAGATGAACGTCCCGGCGGGTCTGACCAAGGTTGGCAAAGAAATGATCTATTAGTTTAAACTCTTTCACAGTCTTAAGAACCATAGTAAGGGTTAATCAGCTAGCACACTTTTTGACGAGGGAGGTGTCGAGGCTAAACCTGTACATAAAAAACGGCATCCTGGGACGCCGTTTACTGTATCACTTTTTAGCGACTATCTTGTCGAGAATGCCGTTAACGAACTTGTGACCATCTTCAGCCCCGAAGGCCTTAGCTAGTTCAATCGCCTCGTTAATCGCCACCTTGTAAGGTACATCCTTACGGAAAGTCAGCTCATAGGCAGCAATGCGCAGCACTGCTTTCTCGATAGGCGAAACCTCATCGAATGGGCGCTCGAGGTGAGGGATAATCAACTCATCCAACTGAGCCGATTTAGTCGTGGTGCCTGATAGCAATTCACGGAAATAGCTAACGTCGACACCATCGATCTTCTGCTCGGTGAGAAATTCATGCTCCACATCGGCAACATTATTACCGCTTAGCTGCCATGAATAGATAGCTTGTACCGCTAAACGACGGGCTTTACGGCGCTCTGAAGGTTTCATTTTGGTTCCTAATCTTACAACTGCTGTTCTAGTTCTTGCAGAACATTGACCATCTCTAACAGACCAAGTGCCGCTTCGCCGCCCTTGTTACCTGCTTTAGTACCAGAACGCTCGATAGCTTGTTCAATGGTATCTGTGGTCAAAACACCGAATGACACAGGAAGATCGAACTCAAGCGCTACCTGAGCCAATCCCTTGTTACATTCGCCTGCAACAAAATCAAAGTGTGGCGTGCCACCACGGATCACGGCGCCCAGCGCTATGATGCCGTCAAATTTACCGCTTGCTGCAACACGACGTGCCGCAAGTGGCAGCTCTACGGCACCAGGTACACGAACAACAGTAATGTTGTCATCGGCAACCTGACCGAAGCGCTTCAATGTATCCACCGCGCCTTCTAGCAGACTCTCAACCACGAAGCTGTTAAAACGTGATACCACGATTGCCACTTTGGCATTTTTCGACTCGATATTACCTTGAACTACGTTCATTTATCTTACCTAAATTAGCTTAACAAACCCGGCACGGGAAAAAAGAGGCGGTATAATACCACAGCCTACGGCGTTGATCCCCATGCAATTTATATCAAATAGGTGAAATCCTATCCGAGTGAATTATTCTGCAATATATTCAGTAACTTCTAAACCGAAGCCCGATAGTGAATGATAACGCTTAGGCGAGCTGAGCAGACGCATACTGGTGACACCAACATCGGCCAGGATCTGCGATCCCACACCCACTTGGCGTGAAGTGCCCTGCCACTGAGCTGGCGCTGCCGCCTCGCCCTTATCTTCAGCTTCAAAGGCTTTTACCTTAGCAACCAACTCTTCGTTACTCTGCTGATGACCAAGTACTACTAGCACGCCGCCTTCTTCGGCAATACGCGCCATGGCTTTTTCCAGCGGCCAGCTGCGCTTCTCATCACGCTCTGAATGCAACAAATCATTAAAAGTGTTTTGCAGATGCACACGCACCAAGGCATTAGGCTGTACTTCGCCCTTCACCAACACATAGTGCAACTGGTTATCTATGGTGTCGCGGTAAGTGATCATATCAAACTCACCGAAACGAGTCGGTAGCTTGCACTTGGCCTCACGCACCACTGTGGTTTCTTTGGTGTTACGGTATTCAATCAGGTCCGCAATGGTGCCTATCTTAAGGCCATGCTTCTCGGCAAACACCTCAAGATCTGGGCGACGGGCCATGGTGCCATCTTCATTAAGGATCTCAACGATCACGGCCGACGGCTCATGACCAGCCAAACGAGCCAGGTCGCAACCGGCCTCGGTATGACCAGCGCGGATCAGTACTCCGCCCTCTTGGGCCATCAGTGGGAAAATATGCCCTGGCTGCACGATATCAGATGGCTTAGCATCACGGGCGACCGCCGCCTGAACGGTGACGGCTCTGTCATGGGCAGAGATACCCGTGGTCACACCTTCAGCCGCCTCGATAGACACGGTGAAGTTAGTGGAGAACTGAGCATTGTTGTTAGTTACCATCAGCGGCAGGTTAAGCTGCTCGCAGCGGGCCTTGGTCATGGTCTGACAGATGAGGCCGCGGCCATAGGTGGCCATAAAATTGATCGCCTCGGGCGTCACCAGGTTGGCGGCCATGATCAAATCGCCTTCGTTCTCTCTATCTTCGTCATCCATCAAGATAACCATCTTACCCAGACGGATATCTTCGATAATCGCTTCTATACTGTGTAGTGCCATTGTTAGACCTTGAATTGTTAGACCTTGAAATATTTTTATAGTAGGAGTTATTTAATCTGCTATTGGCTGGGATTGCCAGCGTCTATCTTAAAAAGCCGGAGCGAGCTAACAGATCCATAGTGACTGCTGAGCTTTTGGCTGGATTTTCCTCTGCCGACTGAAAACTTAGTAAGCGCTCCAAATGCCGGGCGATCAGATCCACCTCGATATTGACCCTGTCACCCGCCTTAAGATCGATGAGTGTCGTTTCGCTGGCGGTATGGGGCACTATGGTCAAACGAAAACGCTCACCATCAACCTCGTTTACTGTCAGGCTGACGCCATCTATGGTGATAGAACCTTTATGGGCGATATAGCGCGCCAATCCCTTAGGCGGGGTCAACCAGAATTCGATCGCCTTGCCGCGATACTGTCTGTCATCCACGTTGGCCACACCATCGACATGACCACTCACCATATGGCCACCAAGACGCGTTGTGGGGGTAACCGCCTTTTCCAGATTAACCTTTTGTCCCACCTGATAGTGAGCAAAGCCGGTAAGCGCAACGGTTTCGGCAGAAATATCCGCCACATAGCCATCGGCCATCTGCTCAACCACGGTCAGACACACGCCGTTGGTCGCTATGCTGTCGCCCAGCTTAACGTCACTTAAGTCCAGCTTGCCGCTAGCCACCGTCAGGCGAATATCATCGCCGCGACGTTCAATTTTTCTCAGGCTGCCTACAGCCTCAATTATCCCAGTAAACATGACTAACTACTCTTATCGCTAGGTAAATGATTGTGACTCAATTGAAAGGTAAAACGTCTATCGGCTCCAACGCGCCTTTCATCGCAAAGCTTTAGGGCAGGCAACTGCGCCATCTCAGTATAGTCTGGCAATGCCAATAGATTTCGCCCATGGCCACCTAAGATTTTCGGTGCCTGATACAACACCAACTCATCGGCAAGCCCTTGTGCCATAAAGGCGCCGGCCAGGGTCGCCCCGGCCTCGACCATCACACTGTTGACCTGAGTGCCCAGATGTTCAAGCAGCGCCTTTAACGGCACCTGTCCATTATCGCTCGGCAGTTGCAACTGACTCACCTGCTCAGGCCAGGCGCTCACCACGGCGTCAGGATAGGGCTGGCAGCTCACCAGTAGCACGGGCGAATCTGTGTCAAACAGCTTAGGCTTAGCCCCGAGGCGCGCGCGAGAATCGAGCACGACTCTCAGTGGCTGACGAATGTCGGCATCGGTTAGTTGCTCACCCAAGCCGCCCAGCTCCTGATGGCGAACATTAAGACTTGGGTCATCGGCCAGTACCGTCTCTATGCCGGTCACGACGGCATCAAAACGGGCGCGCATACGCTGCACATCACGGCGCGCCTCTGAACCTGTTATCCATTTAGAGACGCCGTTAGAGAGCGCCGTCTTGCCATCGAGACTCGCCGCCAGCTTGATGCTGACCCAAGGGAGGCCGGTACGCATACGTTTCATGAAACCTGGGTTGAGGGCGGCGGCATCTTCTTGTTGCAAGCCAACCTCGACCTGAATGCCAGCCTCTTCAAGCATCTTGATGCCACGGCCAGAAACTTGGGGGTTGGGATCGGTTACCGCCACCACGACGCGGGCCACTTGAGCCTTTATCAGCGCCTCGGCGCAGGGCGGTGTTCGCCCATAATGGCTGCAAGGCTCTAGGGTCACATAGGCGGTGGCACCTTTAGCTTTTTCACCTGCCATGCGCAGGGCATGCACCTCGGCGTGGGGACCACCAGCGGCGATATGAAAACCTTCACCCACCAGGGTTTCCCCTTGTACGATCACACAGCCGACATTGGGATTGGGGCTTGTGGTGTATTGCCCCTTGCGGGCCAATTGGATGGCGCGCGCCATCATCTGGGAATCAAATTTGGACCAAGCCATGTGTCGCTCGCCATCTCGTCAGAAAAAGGGGGAAGCCCCAGATACGCATTTGTCCTACTTGGCCGGTTTGGCCTTATCGTTTTGCAACTTGGCAATCGCCTCGCCAAATTCGGACACATCTTCGAAAGCGCGGTATACAGAGGCAAAGCGGATATAAGCCACCTTATCGAGATTCACCAGATGATCCATCATCAGGTTACCTATCATCTTAGAGGTCACCTCACGCTCGCCTGTGGCTCTCAGGGTCGATTTAATCTTGCTCAGCGCCTGCTCTATCTCATCCATGGACACTGGGCGCTTCTCTACCGCCCTCAGCATACCTCCGCGTAACTTATCTTCATCGAAGGGTTGGCGACTACCGTCTTGTTTAATCACTCTGGGCATCACCAGTTCGGCGCCTTCGAAGGTGGTAAATCTTTCATGGCAAAGCAGACACTCGCGGCGACGACGTACTTGATGACCATCGGCCACCAGACGAGAATCGATCACCTTAGTGTCGGTTGCGCTGCAAAACGGACAATGCATTGAGCCTCCAGCAAATGCTAATCAGTATCTCAGAGAGTTTTCCCTTGCAATAGATACAAAAATGGCCGCTACTAATATTAACATCAGTAGCGGCCATCGAAGTTTACCCGATTTAACCCTTAAGGTTAACCGTAAACAGGGTACTTAGCGCACAATTCAAGCACCTGGTTCTTCACGCGCTCGATAGTGGCTTCATTGCTGATGTCATCGAGAATGTCACAGATCCAGTTAGTCAGCTCAACCGCTTCAGCTTCTTTGAAGCCGCGACGAGTGATGGCTGGAGAACCGATACGCAGACCTGAAGTCACGAAAGGTGAGCGTGGGTCATTAGGTACTGAGTTCTTGTTTACCGTGATGTTGGCACGGCCCAGCGCCGCATCAGCATCTTTACCTGTGATATCTTTAGCGATCAGATCCAGCAGGAACAAGTGGTTTTCTGTGCCGCCAGATACTACATCGAAACCACGCTCGATGAAGGTATTAGCCATCGCCTTAGCGTTCACAACGACTTGCTGTTGATATTCCTTGAACTCAGGAGACAGCGCTTCTTTAAAGGCTACCGCCTTACCGGCGATAACGTGCATCAATGGACCACCCTGACCACCAGGGAATACCGCAGAGTTCAGCTTCTTGTACAGGTCTTCGTCATTCGCCGCAGACAAAATGATACCGCCGCGAGGACCGGCTAGGGTCTTATGGGTAGTAGAAGTTACCACGTGTGCATGTGGCACAGGGTTTGGATAAACACCGGCGGCGATCAGGCCAGCAACGTGTGCCATATCGACAAACAGGTAAGCACCAATCTTGTCGGCGATTTCACGCATACGTGCCCAATCGACGATGCCAGAATAGGCAGAGAAACCACCAATCATCATCTTAGGCTTGTGCTCAAGGGCCAGACGCTCCATCTCGTCGTAGTCTATCTTGCCAGACTCGTCGATACCGTAAGGAACAATGTTGTATAGCTTACCAGAGAAGTTAACCGGAGAGCCGTGAGTCAGGTGACCGCCGTGAGCCAGGTTCATACCCAGTACGGTATCGCCTGGTTGCAGTAGTGCCATGTAAACTGCGCTGTTGGCTTGTGAGCCGGAGTGAGGCTGAACGTTGGCGTATGTCGCGCCAAACAGTTCCTTGGCACGTTCGATGGCCAGGTTTTCAACGATGTCAACATGCTCACAACCGCCATAGTAACGCTTGCCAGGATAGCCTTCGGCGTACTTGTTGGTCAGCTGAGAACCTTGAGCCTCCATCACGCGAGGAGAAGTATAGTTCTCCGAAGCGATAAGCTCGATGTGCTCTTCTTGACGACGAGTCTCTTCCTGGATCGCTTGAAACAGTTGCGGATCAAAGTCAGCGATGTTCATCTCTTTTTTCAGCATTGGTCACTCCAGCTGTGAAAGTCTTATAAGGTAGGGTTGCGCGGTATTCTACAGTGCATTCGATCACAATCCCAGCATTTGCGACATGAAAATAGTTGCGATTAAGACTGAGAAATGCTCATCAAATTGGCCCTTAAGGCAAAATAACGCCACTGACGCCTTGTTTTGCAACAATTACTCTTTGATGCGGGATAAAAAGGCGCGATTACAGCCTTTTGTACGAAAACACTGTTTTGAAAACTTAACAACAAAGCTGGTCACTAACGGCCATTTCGTCTGCGTAATGGTCAACAAGTTGCAGCCAACAGCCTTGCTCGCGGCCATCGACCTCTCTTAAGCGATATGCGTATCTATGCAGCAGCTTGCTCAGCTGCAATGGTTTCATTCACCACGCAGTTTCAGGCCCAAGTTGTGGTGAATAGTCAACGCCAATTAAACGCGAACTCATTTCATTAATCGCCGTGTTATTACGTCCTGATGAACAAATGCGGCATTGAGGCTCGAAACAAAAGTTTGCCGCCATCGAATCAGGCACTAAAGCCGTCAAAAATCCGATTTAAGTTCAAACTCGATTGCAGTAGAATTGCCCCCATTGTTTCGTCAGTGAGTAAATTTTATGGCTCAGTTTGTATACAGCATGCTACGCGTGGGCAAGATAGTCCCGCCCAAGAAGCAGATCCTCAAAGATATTTCCTTAAGCTTTTTCCCCGGCGCTAAGATTGGTGTCTTGGGCCTCAACGGCTCGGGTAAATCCACCTTACTGCGCATCATGGCCGGTATCGATACCGAAATTGAGGGTGAAGCGCGTCCGATGCAAGATCTTAAGATAGGTTACCTGCCTCAGGAGCCTAAGCTAGATCCGAATCAAACCGTACGTGAAGCCATCGAAGAGGCCGTCAGCGAGGCCAAAAACGCCCTGACCCGTCTCGATGAAGTCTACGCCCTGTACGCCGAGCCTGATGCTGACTTCGATGCACTGGCCAAAGAGCAGGGAGAACTGGAAGCCATCATTCAGGCACAGGATGCCCATAACCTTGACAACATTCTTGAGCGCGCCGCCAACGCCCTGCGTCTGCCAGACTGGGACGAGAAGATTGAGGTACTCTCAGGGGGTGAACGTCGCCGTGTCGCCATCTGCCGTCTGCTGCTAGAAAAGCCAGACATGCTGCTACTGGACGAGCCGACCAACCACTTGGATGCAGAGTCTGTGGCCTGGCTTGAACGCTTCCTGCAGGAATACACAGGCACCGTTGTGGCCATTACCCACGATAGATACTTCCTCGACAACGCCGCAGGTTGGATCTTAGAACTCGACCGTGGTGAGGGTATCCCATGGGAAGGCAACTACTCTTCTTGGCTGGAACAGAAGGATGCGCGTCTGCAACAGGAATCAGCTGCCGAAAGCGCTCGTCAAAAGACAATTGCTAAGGAGCTTGAGTGGGTTCGCCAAGGTGCTAAGGGCCGTCAGTCTAAGGGCAAGGCCCGTATGGCGCGCTTCGAAGAGCTCAACACCAACGACTACCAGAAGCGTAACGAAACCAACGAGCTGTTTATTCCGCCAGGACCACGCTTGGGCGATAAGGTGATCGAGGTAAACAACCTCACTAAGTCATATGGCGATCGTGTGCTGATCGACAATCTGAGTTTCAGCGTTCCTAAGGGCGCTATCGTCGGCATTATCGGGGCTAACGGTGCCGGTAAATCGACCCTGTTCAAGATGATATCCGGTACAGAGCAACCCGATAGCGGTAGCATCGAGATAGGTGATTCGGTGCAGATCGCCTCTGTGGATCAGTTCCGCGACTCGATGAATGACAAGCACACAGTGTGGGAAGAGATCTCAGGCGGTCAGGATATCATGCGTATCAACAACACAGAGATCCCAAGCCGCGCCTATGTGGGTCGTTTCAACTTCCGCGGCGGCGATCAGCAGAAGATCATCGGCACCCTATCGGGTGGTGAGCGCAACCGTGTGCATCTGGCCAAACTGCTCCAGGCGGGCGGCAACGTGCTACTTCTCGATGAGCCAACCAACGATCTCGACGTCGAAACACTACGCGCCCTGGAAGAAGCCCTGCTGGAATTCCCAGGCTGTGCCATGGTGATCTCGCACGACCGTTGGTTCCTCGACAGAATCGCTACCCACATCCTGGATTACCGCGATGAGGGTCAGGTGAACTTCTACGAAGGTAACTACACCGAATACTCGACTTGGCTGAAAGAGACCCTGGGCACGGATGTGATTGAGCCGCACCGTCTTAAGTACAAGCGCATCAGCTAATTCGCAAAGTCTTACAAAAGTAAGCCAAGCGAATTAAGTCGAGCAAAAACCCAGACAAACGGAGGCAGAAGCCTCCGTTTTTTTATCGCATTTGACTAGATCTTCCCTCCCCCGACAGGCCATTCAAAACTCTCTGGCACCTAGGTAAAAGCGTGGTAGGATTGAACGCTTATCCGCCCACAAGATCAGAATAATAAAAGGATTTGTCTTGAAAAGATCACTCTGGCTAATGCCTGTAAACTCAGCGCTAAAGACTGCTATCTGGTGCCTGACCAGTTTGCTGCCCCTACAGACCGCATACGCCCAGACTCAAGTTGCGCAAGATACAAACGCAGTGACTCAAACGATTACTAATTCAAGCATTAGTGACGGCCCCTACCTATTTCTCAACCCCAAGGCCGAGATGGCCGATTGGATCTGTAAAGGCGAGCACAAGCAGACCCGCGTCAACCAAGGTAAATTACACCGCCCCGACCATTGTGGCCAGCTACCCGAGCCCGAGCTAAATCCACATGCCACTGAGATACTGGCCGACAGCTACCAAGGCGTCGATAAGATAGCGGCGCTCAGCGATGTTCATGGTCAATATGAGGTGCTCATTCAGCTGCTGCAACAACACAAAATCATAGATAAAAATAACGACTGGTCCTTTGGTAAGGGCCATATGGTGATGACAGGGGATATGTTCGACCGTGGCCCTCAGGTCAACGAAGTGCTCTGGCTGATGTATAAGCTCGACAAACAGGCCAAGGCCGCAGGTGGTCAACTGCACCTCTTGATGGGTAACCACGAGCAGATGGTGATGCGCGGCGATCTGCGCTATATCAACGAGAAATACCAAACAGCCAGCTCGCTGCTTAATCGCAGCTATGATGCTCTCTACGGCCAAGACAGCGAACTCGGCCAATGGCTGAGGAGTAAGCACACTATCGTGAAAATAAACGATACCCTGTTTCTACACGGTGGCATCAGCAAGGAGTGGGTCGACCGCGGGTTAACACTCGCCAGGGCCAATCGACTCTACCGGGACAACGTCGACAAATCTAAGCCTGAGTTGAAACAAGATGATCTGCTGAACTTTCTCTTCTTTGGCAATGGCCCCACCTGGTATCGCGGCTACTTTAAGCCAAATTTCGATACCCAGGAACTGGCCAGCATCCTAGACTACTTTAAGGTCAAACGGATTGTAGTGGGCCACACCTCACAAACACGCGTGCTTGGTCTGTTCGACAACCGGGTTATCGCCATCGACAGTAGCATCAAACTGGGGCAGTCCGGTGAGCTGCTGCTCATGGAAGAAGACACGCTCATTCGCGGTCACTATGACGGGACACAAACGCCGCTGTAAAAAAACTAGCATGCTTAAACTGACAAGCCGCTAACTATCGCCGCAGTCCTCGGGCTAAACGCCTAGCCTGAGGACGAGATGCTTTCCCACTAATGCTCCAGTGATCCAGTGAAACATGTACGCCAGAACGATAACCCTAAGCTATCCTTGTACTTTGTTGATTCGAACTAAAGCCCCTCCTGAAACGCCGACCTCCTCTCACCTAAAACGCTGACCTCACCTCTCCCAAGTCTGACGGCAAGCCTTTGCTAAGCCCTTTTGCCATAAATGTGACCCGTTTTACATTACACAAGTTGATAATGAAATTGATTCTCATTAAGATTGATGACTGATTTTATTTGTTAGCCAAGCTTGTCCCCTCCGAGGGAGAAGACTAAGGCGCCAGATCACTAAAGGCATTAAATCCTATGCGTCGTCTCCTATGGAAATGGCATGGCTGGCTCGGACTTGTCGCCGCCCTGCCACTGTTTATTATCGCTCTGACCGGCAGTGTGCTGGTGTTTAAAAATGAACTTGAACATCTGTTGATGCCTGAAAAGGTGCTCGCCGCCAACGAGACTCGCCTGAGTTTCACCCAGCTCCTCAGAACAGCTGATGAGGCGTTACCACAGCATGAGATCCTTGGTTGGCAGTTTGCGGCTCACGCCGGCGAGGCAGACAAGCTCTATGTGGCCAAACAGGGCACCTACGACTGGCAGATACTGTTTGTCGACCCAAGCCGAGGCGAACTACTGAGCCAACCCGTCGGCTTGAGTCACTACTTGCTGGATTGGCTGCTGGAGCTACATTACACCCTGCTGGCGGATCATCTGGGGCTTGTCCTCACGACGATAGTGTCTATCTTGCTGATCTTACTGTCACTTTCTGGGTTTATTCTACATCGTCAGTTCTGGAGAACCTTCTTTACCCTGAGATGGGGCAAGAGTCTGCGACTCTTTCTCAGCGATAGCCACAAGATGCTGGGGATCGTCGGCGCGCCGCTGTTTCTTATCTTAGGCTTCACCGGCGCCTGGTGGAACATAGCGCATCTGATAGAGGAGTGGCACGAGCCGGATCCTAAGACCCTCACCATCACCCAGAGCTACTACAACAAGCAGCTGGATGTCGATGGACTATTGACCCAGGCTAGCCAGGTGATCCCAGGTTTCGAGACTCACTATGTTCGCTTCCCCGACAAGAGCTATGCTGGCATCCATCTATTTGGCGCCGCTAGCGATCGCGGCGCGTTTCGCAGCGACTATGGCTCTATCGTCAGTTTTGATGATAAAACCGGTCAGCTCACAGCCAGCGTCGATGCCACCCAGGCGGGCGCACTTTATCAGTTTGTCGACAGCTTCCGCCCACTGCATTACGGTCACTTTGGCGGGCTTATCAGCAAAATTATCTGGTGTGTGGTGGGCTTTTTCCCAAGCCTGATGGCCCTTTCCGGTTATCTGATGTGGCGGGCGCGGCGCAAACCGCAAAAACGGCGCCATGGGAAGCAAGCCAAAGACACCCCAGGCAAACAAGGCACTAAAGAAAGCTTGGCCAAGGCCTGATAAGATAAAAAAGCCGGGTGATAACCCGGCTTTTTCGATGACGACTCGATAGCGCTCTCGATGGTACTCTTGATGGCAATTAGCCCTCCATGGGCTCACTATGCTCTAGTATACGCCCCTGACTGGTGCTGAACGCCTCCTCTTTTTTGACACACTCATAGACACGCTTCACCATCATGGGTTTACCATCTGTGTGCGGCAATGCGGGCAGCTGACGACCGATAAGCTGCTTTTTATATTGTGGCGCCTTGCTGGGCTGCCAAGAGAAACGCACCAAAGTCTGCCCCTTATTGGTTTCGATAAAACACTTATAGTCTTCGCGAGGTTCGGCCCTCAGCGGCCCAGCCATCACACTGCATGCCAGTAACACCAACCTAGCCAAGTATGAGTCTTGCCGGCCCCAGGTAATGCCACAACAAGATTGTGATCTTCGGTACTACCCGCCGCGCCAGCTTGTTCTTCACTCAGGCTCATTTGTAGTTACTTCTCATATTTGTAATTTTGCTATTAACCGTCAGTGGCAGGAATGTTGCCTAGTGGTATTCTGGCTACATCGAAACCGAAAGGAACCTGACAACTATGAACCACTTATCATTAAAAAAGTTTCTACCGTTGCTTGCCGCCACAGCCCTCTTTACTGGTTGCGCTTCAACATCTGAGCCATATCAACCCCAAAGCAAAAAAGACTTCGTTTATAATGATGATATGAGTTTCGCCATGAATGTCATTGACGGCTCTCTAGGCTTTCACAATGGCCTGCGTGATGCCACACGGCCAGAGAACAGTGACACCTCTCCCACATCATTAGATTATGCCGCTGACGGCATCATCGGTGCTGCATTTGGTGGTGGTCTTGGCGGTGCTTTTTTAAGTATGCTTGGCACTAACCAAGGAAATAAGCCTCTCCATACCTATTACGGCATCGTTTATTACCCTATTTCTCAAGGTGCAGATGTGCAGGGTGTTTTTGATGCCATCGAGAAAGAGCTAATCACAGCAGCAGTAACGACTCGCGATTTAACTTTCATCGGTAAATCCTTTGAAGAAGGCAAAACAACGCTAACTTTTAATGGCCATCAGTGTGAACTCGATCGAACAATTGTTGGACTGTCTAAAAATAAAACATGTAATTTCATTCATTATGTGCCACCGAAACTACTTCGTTATGCAACAGTAACCCCTCATGGAGAGACAGGACATTTTGCTGTCATTGGTTACGAAAGATTTTATACTGGCACTTCTCTGTCTCTTGATTTAGACAAGAAATACTATGTTTTTGGACCTGCATTTAGAGCTAGAACAAAGTTCCCGTATGTATCTAACAGCCAAAAAATTTACCCTTTCATCAAGCCTTCGTCTAAATCAGGTCAAGTGACTTCATTCTCCATTGAGCAAATAATGAATATCGACCCATGGATAAATAAAAGTTACGGTGCATCTAAATAAATACAGAGCAATTGGAGGTTTGCTCATAAGCGAACCTCCTTACTTGTTCTAATTACTCAACTCGCAAATCATTGGTCTTGGGTACACAGAGCAATCTATTTGATCTGGCTCGAAATTATCTTTTAGCTGATTAGAGATTCCGCTAGCATCTCCGCTAAATTGCTCAGCCGCTCTATCGTCTGCGTTTTTTCGATTCATTTCTTGGCACTCAGGATCGACAGACACATATAATTAACGACCTAACTTAAGCATTTCTCCATGCGCAAATTGCTCTTTGCTTAGCTAATGACTCTTCACTTAGCTAATGGCTCTTTGCTTCGCTAATGGCTTTCTGATTAGCTAATGGCTCTTCACTGAGCTAAGGGCTTCTTGCTTAGCAATGGCCTCATCGAGCTGCTGGGCCACAAAGCCTGGTGAGCGGGTGCGCCCCGAGATCAGACGATACATGGCTGGGATCACCAACAGAGTAACCAAGGTCGCAAACGCCATCCCGAAGAAGACGACTGTACCGACGGCGACACGGCTCTCTGCGCCAGCGCCAGTGGATAAGATCAAGGGAACAGCGCCAATAAGCGTGGTAACGGCTGTCATTAAAATTGGTCGCAGTCGCCGCGCCGAGGCATCGATAATCGCCTGATCCAGCGACACTCCTCGATCCCGCAACTGATTAGCAAACTCGACGATTAATATGCCGTTCTTGGTCACCATGCCGATCAACATGATCATGCCAATCTGACTATAGATGTTAAGCCCAAGCCCCATCATATAGAGGCCGATAAAGCCGCCCAAGATCCCCATAGGTACAGTTAACATTACCACTAAGGGATTGATAAAACTTTCAAATTGCGCCGCAAGCACCAGATAAGCCACCAGCAGAGCTAATGCAAAGACCAGCATGACGCTACTTTGATTTTCCTTAAACTCTTTGGATTCACCCGTATAGCTGATACTGATATCACCAGGCAGCAGGTCGATCGCCTTGGCATCGAGAAAATCCAATGCCTGACCTAAGGTATAACCCTCACCTAGATTGGCCTTAAGGGTGATCGACTTCTGTTTATTGGTATGGCTGAGCTTATGGGCCGAGGCGACCTCCTCCACATGGGTGATGGCATCTAGGGTCACTAACTTACCGTTGGCGGCGCGCATATAGATCTGACTCAGATCTGCCATGCTGTTAAAGCTCTCCTCCCGGCCCCGCAGATAGACATCATACTCTTCTCCACGCTCAATGAAGCTGGTCTCGCTGCGCCCACCCAGCATCACCTCCAGGGTCTGAGACACCTGAGAGACACTGATCCCAAGCTCGGCGGCGCGCTGCCTGTCCACACTCACCACCAGCTCGGGTGTGGTTTCGGCATAATCGAGATCGGCGCCGGTCAGCACAGGCGATGCATCAGCGATGGCCTTAAGCTCACTGGCCCACTGAAACAGCTCATCATAATCTGTGCCCCCCAGAACAAACTGCACCGGCTCACTGGACTGCCCTCTAAAGCCTGGCAACATGGGTCTGACCATCACATCCGGTATGCCTTTTAAGGCCTTAGCAACGATACCTAGCGCCTGCTGCGCATTAATATCACGCATCTTCCAATCTTCGAGCTGCATGATCACAAAACCGGTTTGATCCCCGGCTCGGCCACCAAAAGCTGGCGCCTGGATGCTAAAAGATTTGATCACCCCCTGACTGAGCAAGGGCATCAGACGCTGCTCGACGATATCCATATTGGCGGTCATTCGGTTGTAACTGGTCCCCTCTGCCCCTTTAACAAAGGCGAAGATAACTCCCCTGTCTTCCTGCGGTGCCAGCTGCGCGGGTACTTGGCGCATCAAGAGAGCGCTACCAACCACGCATACGATAATGACCACAGGCGCCGCCAGTCGATAGCGCACCGCCCAGGCTACGCAGCGACGATAAACCGCTTCCAGGCGGGAAAATCCCTTGTCCATGAGCCGATTGAGGCCATTGGGCTGGTGCTTATGCTTGAGCAGCTTACTGCCCAGTACCGGGGTCAGGGTTAGCGCGATAATGGATGAGAAGATCACTGCGACGGCAAGCATCACGGCAAACTCGGTAAAGAGACGGCCCACCATGCCATCCATAAATGAGATGGGTAGAAACACCATCACAAGTACTGCCGTCGTTGCCACCACCGCAAAACCGACCTCTCTCGCGCCTTTATAGGCTGCCAAGATAGCAGGCTCACCACGCTCGATATGGTGAAAGATATTCTCCACCACCACGATGGCGTCATCCACGACCAGGCCGATGGCTAAAATGAGCGCCATCAAGGTCAACAGATTGATGGAATAACCCAAATAGTTGGCGGCGATAAAGGCAGAGATCAGGGAGACAGGCACAGTGACCGCCGGGATCAGGGTCGCCCGCGCCTGACCGATAAACAGGTAGAGCACCAGAACCACTAAGGCACCTGTGATATAGAGGGTGTTATAGACTTCGCCAATAGATTGGTCGATAAACACGGTCGAGTCATAATCGACCGACAACTGAGTTCCTTCTGGCAGGAATTTCTGCAGCTTGTCCACTTCCTGATGTACCCGCTGTGCCACCAGCAGTGGGTTAGCATCTGACTGAGCCACGATTCCTAAGCTCAGGTTGGGCACACCATCGCTCTTAAAGGTCGAGTTTTCATTCTCGGCGCCAATAAACACCGAGGCTACATCTTTAAGATAGATGGGGCTGCCATCGCTGGCGCTACGCACCACTAGGTAATCGAAATCTTCAGGATGCAGATAGAGTCTGGCGGTGCGCACCGTCATCACTGTCGTGTCGTTACGCACCTCGCCGCCAGGGCTCTCCAGGTTCTCGCTGCGCAGCGCGTTGATAATATCTGTAGTAGTCACCCCGCGCCCGGCCATCAACTCAGGATCCAGCTGCACATACATCACCTTGTACAGGCCGCCGGAGAGGTTGACCGAACTCACCCCGGTGATCAGGCTAAACCTGTCCTCCAACACCCGCTGGGCATAATCGGTCAGCTGGGTTCTGTCCATTGTGCTGGAACTTAAATTGATATAGACCGAGGGCTCGCCGGAACCATTATCCTTAGAGACGATAGGCTCATCGGCCTCATCTGGCAGACGTCGCTGCGCCCGAGCGACCGCATCGCGCACATCGCTCACCCCTTCGGTCAGATCCCAATCTAAATCGAAGCTAATGGTAATACGGGACATGCCATTGCGAGTCACAGATGTGATCTCATCTATACCACTGATACCTGTCAGCTCATCTTCTAACGCTGTGGTGATCTGACTCTCCATGATGCTGGCGGAGGCGCCGCTATAGGTGGTCATCACTGTCACCACAGGGCTCTCAACATCCGGCATCTCTCGCACCGCCAGTTTAGAGAAACTCACCAAGCCGAAAACAGACAGCAGCAGACTGAGCACAATCGCCACAACCGGACGTTTAACCGATATATCCGACAGCAACATTAGCCTTGCTCCCCAGCCGATTCACTCATTGAGCTACCGTCGGCGAGCTGCGCGCCCTCAACATCTTCAACCTTGATGCCATCACGCATATTGACCAATCCCTTAACCACAATTCTCTGCCCTAACTCAAGGCCACTGGCGATCAGCACCTGATCATCGATACGCGCTCCCAGCGTTACCTGAGTGCGGCGGGCAATCTGGTTATCGTCAACCACATAGACAAAACGCTTAGTGCCCGAATATTCCAGCGCCTGCACCGGCACGACGGCCTGGGTAACAGGGGCAAAGTTTAACCTGGCCGATACCAGCATCCCCGGCCTGAGCTGGCGACTGGGATTGTCGAAATTCACCCGCACCTTAAGATTGAGTGTTTCGGGATTAATCCTGGGGGCCATGGCGACCACCTTGCCGTGAAATAGCTCCCCCGGCCAGGCGCTGCTGCTCGCCGCAACTGGCATACCAAGATAGATCTGCGACAGATAGCGCTCTGGGATCTGCAGATCCAAACGCATGGTGGAGAGATCATCCAGACTCACCAGTTCACTGCCGGCGCTAACCATCTTACCCAGACTAAAATCCACCAGCCCCACGACTCCGGCAAACGGCGCCCTCAGAGTGTGATAATCCAGATCCGCCTGCGCAGCCGCCAGACGCGCCTTGGCAATATCGACACTGGCCAGCTGAGCATCTATCTCCGTCTGGGTGATGGCGTGCTGGCCGATAAGACGGTTAAACTCGCTCAACTTTCGCTGCTCATCTTTCAGATAGGCTTTCGCCTCTGCCAGATTGGCCTTAACCTTGGCATCGGCCAGACGCACGAGTATCTGCCCCTGGGCGACCTCTTGGTTGTCAGTCAAATCGATCTGCTGAATTTTACTCGGCACCTCAGAGGCGATCTGCACCGAGCGATTCGCCGCCAATTTCCCAATCAAGGAGAGATGCTGAGAAACCTGATGCTCTGCCACTAAAGCACTGGCAACAGGCACAGTCCGCTGCGCCGCACTGGGGGCACGCTTTGCCGAGGCATGGTCACTTTTTCCGCTATTAGCAAGGGCAACGCCTAAGGTGAGTAGCAAAGCCAGCGCGGTAAAAATGAGAGGCAAATATTTCTTGTCCATGAAGGCGGTATCTTATTCTATGGGATTATTGAGAGGCGCTATTGTAAAATGACGCCTTCACTTAAAGGGTAAAGCAATGTAAAGCTGAGCAAAGCGGCGCAAGGTTTTAATCGAAAGAGTGCAAGCAGATATGTCGGCCAAGCTTGGCAAGGGAGGTTAAGCGCCAAAATGCGAGATAGTGAGCAGATGAGGATACAACTCGACTGGCTTGAGCCGGAGCATCGCAGGGCAGCCTTTAGCTTTTACAAAGCATTCATGCCCCACGCCAGGATCAGCAAAAAAGAGGCGCTATGCGTCGCCTATCTTGATGCAAATGCTGGGCAGCTTATGGCCGGCGAGGTCATCGCTGCGGCGCGCCTGCGCCCCATAGGTCCCTATCGCCTGCTCACCGGCGTGTTGATTCACCCCAAGCTTCAAGAGCAGGGGCTTGGGTCTCAACTGATGCAAGCGCTAAAACCAGAACTTGGTCGCGCCCCCAGCTTTCTGCTATGTGAAGCCGCGCTTTGCAAATTTTATCAAAGACATGGATTCGCGCCGCCTCAACACCCACCAGCCGAATTGTCACAGCTTCAGCGACGCTATCAAGAACAAGGTAAACCACTGCAGCTGATGCAATACCTTGATAAGACCCCAAGCTAACTTGAGTTTTTCTGCAATAACATTAAAGTAAAGCCACTATAACAATACCTAAACACCCGACAGAAGGTGGCCTTGTTGCATCAATCTTGTTTCGATAGACCTATTATCATCATCTCAGCACCGAGATCCGGCAGCACCCTGCTCTTTGAACTCCTCAGCCATAGCGAGTCGCTTTGGACCATTGGCGGCGAAAGCCATGGCGTGATTGAGAAGCATAGACAGCTCAACATTACCGCCAAGGGGTTTGCTTCAAATGCCCTGGATGAATCTGACTGGGATCTTGAGATCAACCGCCAATTGAAAAATGACTTTAAAGCGGCATTGATCGATAACCTGGGCCAGCCCTATCATGACGATATGGGCCCCGTGCGTTTTCTGGAGAAAACCCCAAAAAACAGCCTGCGGATCGATTTTCTCAACAAGGTATTTCCCGACGCGCGCTTTATCTATCTGGTGCGGGATCCCAAAGAAAATGTCGCCAGCATAATGCAGGCCTGGCGCAGCGGCCGTTTTCGTACCTATCCCGGACTCCCGGGCTGGAATGGTGACTGGTCTCTCCTGCTGCCACCTAATTGGCAAGCGCTCAGGGGCGCGCCATTAGAAAAGGTCGCCAACTTTCAATGGCGGCAGGCCAACGACCACATCATGACCTCGTTAAGCAAGTTACCCGACGAGCGCTGGCACCTGGTGAGCTACCATGATCTGGTCAGCGATCCTCAAGGCACCACCCAAAAGATTGTCGACTTTTGTCAGATCCCCATGGATGACTCGCTGAGCAAGTGCAGTAGTGGCAAGCTGCCCCATTCGCGCTATACCGTCTCGGCGCCCAAGGCAGATAAATGGCTGGCCAACTACCCGGCTATCGCCGCCATCTGGCCAGAGGCACAAGCATGCCTTAACAAGATAAATCACCTGCTCACCGCTCGTGGCATGCGCCCATTTGATACCGAGTTGCCCACGCCGCCAAAGGATATTGAAACGCCATTAGCGCCAAGGACTGCAGATTCAGCGCAGCAAGGCTACCCCAACACACCGCGCAACGCCCCCTGCCCCTGCGGCGCAGCGAAACGTTATAAAGAATGCCACGGCAAATTGGCCTAGGGATTAACAGATTATGAAGTTAGCAAAAGAGTTCTATCGTCTTCCCCTCAGCTTCGATGTCGAGCGCCTCCAGCAAGAGTTAGCGGCATTTAGTGAAGCCGATTGGCGAGCTCATCACGAGAGCTTTAAGGGCAATTCGGCTATCGCCCTTATCTCGGTAGGCGGCAGCTTTAACAACGAATTTAAAGGCCCCATGAGTCCAACCCCAGCGCTGCAACAAAGCCCTTATCTGCAACAGGTGATCGCCTCTTTCGGTGAGGTGATTGGCCGCTCGCGCCTAATGCGTCTGGCCCCAGGCTGCGAAGTGCCCCTGCATAGTGACATCAACTATCATTGGCACAACCGGGTGCGTATTCATATCCCCATAGTCACAGACGAGGCGGTGCAGTTTCACTGCGACGATAAGCAAGTGCATATGGGCGAGGGAAAATGCTGGATATTCGATTCCTGGAAGTATCACAAGGTGGTAAACAACAGCGATAAGATGCGGGTGCACCTGGTAATAGACACCATGGGCTCGAGTCGCTTCTGGCAGATGATCAATGACGCCTCACTGGCCTACGGCGATTTAGATAATCCAAGCTTTACGCCTGAGCACCTGAGTTTCATCCCAAATAAACAGGTTGATATCATCACAGAGAAAGTGAACTTCCCCTTGGTGATGCCTCCGAGCGAAGTGCGCCTGCTGACTCAGGAGCTCAGCGATCAGATCCAAAGCGCAACACATAATGACCTCGAGGCGAGCCAGCGCTTTATCAAGTTACTCAATGATTTCGCCTTAGACTGGCAGGCACTTTGGTCACAATTTGGTGACGATAAAGCCGGGTGGGACGCCTTCCATCGCTTAAGACAACAGACGCTGGCACAGGCAGCGCCGCTAGAGGATCGGGTGATGGTGGACAGCCAGACATCGGCGATGAAGGTGCTGGTACACCTCATCATGGGGCCAGCCATGAGCCCAGAATTGGCCCAGGCAAACACGCCCGCGCCTCAATCAAGGTCGCAATCGACGCCGCCAGAAGCTTCACCACAGCCTCTAGCGACAAGACAGCCAAGCGATTCTCGATTAGAGCAGTCAAGCGGCCCGATAAAAGCGCCACATACAGAAGCGGGACTGACTCGCAACAGCCCCTGTCCCTGCGGCTCAGGCAAAAAATATAAACAGTGCCATGGACAGCTTAACTAGCTAATAATGGGCTGGGACGCCAAGTTTGGACTCAAAAAAGGGCGACATGAAAGTCGCCTTTTTTATATTAGAGTGATTAACTCAAGAAGGTATCGCGGGCGTTATCGGCAATCTCAGTCAAGGTGCGATAAGCATTAGGGATAAAGCTTGCGTACACCTCGCTCTGACCTATCGCCTTAACATTCATCGGTCGTCTTACCTGGCTGGCGCTGGGCGTTAACACGCTGCGCTTTGACTCATAAAACTTAAGACAAGCTGGCTCAAACCCTAAACCGGCATAATCTAGCATGGCCGGGATCTGCAGATCAGGCTGCTTCACCAACGCCTCGAAACACAGATGGTAGAGACTGTCGCCATAAACTTGTTGCCAGTGCTGCATCAACTCCAGGTATTGCTGCCAGTAATGACAGATATCGTCCAGATGGTAAGAGTAATCGTGACCATGGCTAAAGTGCTGCTTATAGACCCCCATGGCATTATCTCTGGCATCGCGGATCACATTGATAACCTTGGCCTCGGGGAACAAGGTTTTAATCAGCCCGATATGAAGAAAATTATTGGGGTTCTTGTCTATCACCAGAGTCGGTGACTCGACGCCTTGCGCCTCAAGATATTGATTCACCTGCTCGATATAGTGTTGGCGCATCTCGGCAATCATCTCACCTGAGAGCTGAGGTAACATGGCGCCATAGCCCCCCTTCATCTCAAGACTCAGCGCCAAGCGCTCTATGAAGGGCAGCTCGTCGGTGGCCGCCACCTGAGTGTGACTCGCCAGGATCTGCTCACACAGGGTTGTGCCCGAGCGCGGCATACCGACGATAAAGATTGGCGTCCAAGGTCCGCTAGTCTCCTCTAAGCGCGGCGTCACCTTGGCCGACTTCAGGCTGGCGACCAGCTGAGTAAAGGCCTCCTTTTTGAAAGGACGCTGAGGTCGCATCAGTTGATTAGCGACTCGCACCGCTTCAAAGGCCTGCTCGGTTGCTTGTTGCTGCTCATAAACGCGATTGAGGGCAAAGTGAAACAGTGACTGACTGGCTTGAGAAAATGCCTCTGAGGCGATATTGGCCTTGAGCGCGGCTTCATCCAGCTCGGTAAAACGATAGTTTTTCAGATCCGCCAGACTCCAGTAGGCTGTGGCCTGCTGGCTCGGCGCGAGACGAATGTAGTCATGATAATAAGCCGCGGCCTTGTCTGTATCACCCTTGGCCTTGTAGACATGCCCCAGGTTGAGACTGGCCTGCGCCGCATGCTCAGTGCTGGATAACGCCGCGAGCAACGCCGACTCAGCCAGGGCCATGTCACCGGTTTTGCTAGCATTCATCCCTAATCTAAACTGCAGGCTCAGGGCCTCGGGGGCCTTTTCTACCAATGGTTTAAGCAGCTTCACCGCATCGAAGAAGGCCTCCTGGCGTTCATACAGGCTCACCAGATTGAGCGTCGTCGACTCATCAGCCTGATAACCCAGCTGCAGCGCCTTAAGGTAGGCACTCATCGCCTGGGAAAACTCGCCATTTCGAAAGGCGAGGTGCCCCGATAGCACCTGGGCCTCAACATTATCAGGATCTCGTCTCAGCACCTTACGAACATAGATACCGGCAGAGGAAAATTTTCCGCTCTGATAGAAATCTTTGGCTTCCTCTAAATATCGCGCTTCTCGGCTCAACTCAAACTCCTGTTGTTATTGTTATTCTAACTACTGATGTTGGCAGGCCTATTCTAAACACCGCCCAGATGCAAAAGCAACGAAGTGATAACAATCTCATCTTTTGCCGTAAAAGCCTTTGTCTCTTTGCACTGCTGAGTTATGGTCAGTACATCATCTCTTTGCCAGTGAGTCTGCGTGAAACGTATCGCCCTGTTCGTCGATGTGCAAAACATCTATTACACCTGTAAGCAAGCCTATGGCCGCCAGTTCAATTACCGTGAGCTGTGGCAGCGGCTGAGTCAGGAGGGCGAGATAGTGCAGGCAAACGCCTATGCCATTCACAGAGGCGATGACGGCCAGCTAAAGTTTCAGGATGCGCTCAAACATATTGGCTTCGAGGTCAAGTTAAAGCCCTTTATTCAGCGCAGTGACGGCAGCGCTAAGGGGGACTGGGATGTGGGGATCACCATAGATATCATGGAATCTGCCGCCAAGGTCGACACAGTGATCTTACTCTCTGGGGATGGCGACTTCGCTATGCTGCTTGAACATGTCGCTCGCAAACATCCGGTAGAGACTCAAGTCTACGGCGTGCCAGAGCTGACAGCCAAGGCGCTGATGGAAGCTGCGACAAAGTTCCATCCCATAGCCTCCCCGCTACTTTGCTAAGACCAAGCCGCTATTGCGCAAAGGCCAAGCCGCTATTTTACTAAGCCTTAGTCGCTATTTTTCTAAGGCTTAGTTGCTATCAAGAGAGGCGATAGAGCTGTTGGCAATAAGCCTTGGCAGAGTCCGCCCAGCTAAAACGTTTTTGACTGGCCCGCTTACAGATCGCTTGCCAAGGTTCGGTGCCTATCATAGGCAGCACCTCTTCAAGCGTACTCAAAAGCGATTTAGCCTGCTCCGCCAGATTATCACCATAGAAGACAAAACCATCCTCGCCGTGAGTAACTGTATCCTTAAGCCCGCCAACCCCATGCACCAAACAGGGCTGGGCGGCGCGCATCGCCAACATCTGACTGATCCCGCAGGGCTCAAAGGAGCTCGGCATAACAAACAGGTTCCCCTTCTCGTAGAGGGTTTCCGATAACGGCAAGTCAAAACCATTGATAAACAAAAGATTTGAATATCGCCCCGCCAGCTCAGCCAGTTGCCGCTCGAGCGCCTCATCGCCGCTGCCCAGGATGGCCACTAAGCCGTTAGGCGAATGCTGGGCCAACATCTTAAGCAGATGTTCCAGGGTGCTAATCCCCTGAGCATCACGGTAGCAGAGGATAGCCATCTTCTGATCCGTCAGTCGCCCCACAGAGGTCAGCAATAAGCAGGGAAGATCTTGCCCTTCGGCTTGGCGTCTTAACCTTGCCAAGGTAAGCAGCGCCAATTGATCCACGCTGCGCACCCAAGGCGTGGCGCTCAGCCAACCTTGAATGGCGCGCTCGGCGCTGTCGATGAGGGGTAACAAGGTATCTATGCTGCCCTTAAGCAGTGCCTGACGCTTGGTGAGCTGACCTGCTCGTCTGGGCTGGCTCGGGTATTCGCAGCCATTTAGGATGCCAAACAAGGCGCCCTCCTGCTGCTTGTGCTGGAGATCGTCCTCCAGCCCTTCGCCGCCAACAAAGCCATCAGGTGCAGATGAGGGGCGCAGCACCTCCTGGGCATAACTGGGTGAGACCAGATGCACCCGATCGCAAAGCACAATTGCCGCGCGTAGCGGGTTAAAACATTGGGGGTATCTGGGATCTGTCACCTTAGCCAGCGCCTCAGCACCAAGGCCGTCAAACAGCTGCGGCAACCAGGCCTGCAAAGAGGAGTGCTCCTGACACAAAGGCCGGGTCCCTTGTATGGCCAGGTTATGAATAGACAAGATAGCCGGAATGGCCCGCAGCGCCTCATAGTCGGGGGCAAAGGCGCGCAGCAGCGCCAGCACGCCGCAGTGCCAGTCATGCAGGTGCAGATAATCGGGCCGAGGGAGAAGCGCTGAGACTATTGCCTTTCCAACCCCTAATCCAAACAGGGCAAACTTATTGGCATCCTCGGCAAAGGGGCGCTCACTGCTGCCTGGGGTATAGATCTTCCCCCCCTGATCAAACAGGGGGTGATCCAGCAGATACAGATTCACTTCAGGCAGACTCGGATGAACGGCCCGGTAAAGCCCCAGCCAGTGAGGCTCACCGTAGAAGTTCACCACCAGCTCCCCCAAAAACTCGGCTCCCTGCTGACGATGCAAGAAACCATAACTTGGCATGATCACGTCGCTGCAGACCCCGAGTGGATAGAGCGCCGCCGGCAGGTCACGGATCACATCGGCCATGCCCCCCACCTTGGCGCCCTTTAGCGCACCATTTTCGGCGGCAACCATCAACACGCGCTTCAAGGCGCCTTCTTCATGCGTTTTATTCATAGCCCACCGGTAGCCCCAACATGTCGCGGGTCACTAAGGTGATCCCCCCTTCCGAGACCCTAAAGCCGCGCGCCCTGTCATGGTCGTGGCAATGACCGATAACAGTCCCCTCTGGAATGATGCAACCGCGATCTAAGATAGCATTCTTAATCTGACAGTTACGCAGCACCACCACATCGGGCAGCACCACAGAGTTTTCCACCGTAGAGTAGGAGCAGACCTGCACCTCGTTAAACAGCACGCTGCGCCGCACGGTTGAGCCTGAGATGATACAGCCACCTGAAACGATAGAGTCCACCGCCATGCCGCGGCGGTCGTCATCGTCAAACACAAACTTGGCTGGCGGCATCTGCTCCTGGAAGGTCCAGATGGGCCACTTGGCATCATAGAGGTTAAGCGCCGGAGTGGGTGACAGCAGCTCCATGTTGGCCTGCCAGAAAGAGTCCAAGGTTCCCACATCGCGCCAGTAAGCCTCCTCGTCGGTGAAGCCGCTTCTGAAGGGGTGGGCGTAGACCTCATGCTCCTCGATGATAGAGGGGATGATATCCTTGCCAAAGTCGCGATCTGAGTTCTCGTTCATGGCATCTTTCTTAAGCTGCTCAAACAGAAACTCAGTGTTAAACACATAATTACCCATTGAGGCCAGGCACATCTCGGGCTGTTCTGGCAGATGTTTAGGCACCTCCGGCTTCTCTTCGAACCCCAAGATCTTATTCCGCTGATCCACCTCTACCACCCCAAAGGCACCGGCGGCCTCGGCCACAGGCACCTCGAGACAAGAGACCGTCATGTCGGCGCCCGACTCGGCATGGGCTGCCAGCAAACCGGCATAGTCCATGCGGTACACATGATCCCCCGAGAGGATCATCACATACTTGGGCAGCTCGTGGCGTATGATGTCGATATTCTGGAACACGGCATCGGCGGTGCCCTTATACCAGCTTTCAGAGTAGCGCTGAGAGGCAGGCAAGATCTCCACCGACTCCCCCAGCTCCTTCTTAAAATGCCCCCAGCCGCGCATCACGTGGCGGATCAAGGAATGGGATTTATACTGCGTCACCACACCGATACGACGGATGCCCGAGTTGATACAGTTCGACAGCGGAAAATCGATGATACGGAACTTGCCGCCGAAATAGAGCGAAGGCTTAGCGCGCCAGTCGGTCAATTCATGTAAACGTGAACCTCGCCCTCCCGCCAAGATTAATGCATAGGTTTCCCGGGTTAAATTACTGATATATCGTGGGCTAGGATTCATGTTAGGCATAAGTACTCACTCCTTGAGATAAAAAACACACCAATTGTTTGACCGCCATAGCGGCGCGATTGACCCTATAAGATTTCATTAGGCTATCCCCCAAATCTCGTCTCGGTATTGACCAATGGTGACATCGCTGGAAAAGCGACCACTGGCGGCGGTATTGCGTATGCTCATCTGTGTCCAATGATGGGGATCCCGATAGGACTTGGCTGCCTGCACTTGGGCGAGCCGGTAGGACTCAAAATCGGCGGCGATCATCCAGGGATCCTTGGGACAACGAATGCTGTCGATGATGGGGTCGAAGATCCCCGGCTCAAGCAGATTAAAGTGGCCGCTTTCCAGCAGGCTCATCACCTCACTTAGCGCCTGAGACTTGGCGATAAAGTGCTGAGGATCATAGTGAGGTTTCAACGCCTCCACCTCGTCGGCGGTGAGGCCAAAAAGGAAGAAGTTATCTTCGCCAACCTCTTCGAGCATCTCGATATTGGCGCCATCTAAGGTGCCTATGGTGAGGGCGCCATTCATCATAAACTTCATGTTGCCCGTGCCCGAGGCCTCCTTGCCGGCGGTGGAGATCTGCTCGGAGAGATCCGTCGCCGGGCAGATACGCTCCATGGCGCTGACGTTATAGTTGGGATAGAAAGCAAAGCGCAGGTAAGGGGTCACAAGAGGGTCTGAGTTGACCATATGAGCCACATTATTAGCGAGCTTGATCAGCAGCTTGGCCATGGCATAGCCCGGAGCCGCCTTGCCACCAATCAACACACATCTTGGGGTAATATCGGTAAGCTTGCCCTGCTGGATCAGGTGATACAGATGGATCACATGCAAAATATTGAGCAGCTGGCGCTTATATTCATGAATGCGTTTCACCTGCACATCAAACATCATTTTAGGGTCAAAGCTCACGCCGCATTCTTGTTTCACCAGAGCCGCCAACTGGCGCTTGTTACTCTGTTTCGCCGCCTGCCAGGCCTTGATAAGCTCCTTATCATCGGTAAAGGCATTGAGGGCGCTGAGCCGACTAAGATCTTTCACCCAGCCCTCCCCTAATCGCTTATTGAGCAGCTGCGCCAATGCAGGGTTGCTCTGGGCCAGCCAGCGCCTTGGGGTCACGCCATTAGTCTTGTTGTTAAACTTCTCGGGCCACAGGGCGTAGAAGTCCTTAAACAGGCCAGAGGTCAACAACTGGGTATGCAAGCCAGCGACGCCGTTCACCGAGAAGCTGGCCACAATCGCCAGATAAGCCATGCGAATATGAGGCTCATCTCCCTCTTCGATAATGGACATGGCGCGCAGCTTGTCGCCGTCACCTGGCCAGTGATGAGCCACCATATCCAGGTAACGGGCGTTGATCTCATAGATGATATCCAGCAGCCTGGGCAACATGTGAGCAAACATGCGCACCGGCCAACGCTCCAGCGCCTCGGGCAGCAATGTATGGTTGGTGTAGGCCATAGTCTGGCTGGTGATTGTCCAGGCCTGATCCCATCCCAGGCCATACTTGTCCATCAAGAGGCGCATCAGCTCAGGGATCGCCACACTGGGATGAGTGTCGTTAAGCTGCATCACATGCTGACGGGCAAAATCGGTGAAATCTGCACCATGCTGACTCACCCAGGTATTGAGCAGATCCTGCAGGCTGGCAGAGGAGAGAAAGTACTGCTGACGCAGCCTCAGCTCTTTGCCGTTCTCGCTGGCATCATTGGGATAAAGCACCATAGTGATCTGCTCGGCTAGGTTCTTGCGGGCAACCGCCTCGGTATAATCCCCTTGGTTAAACTCTTCGAGATCGAAGTCGTCCGTGGCCTCCGACTTCCACAACCTAAGGGTATTGATCCGCTCGTTACGGTAGCCGGGCACAGGCATATCATAGGCCACCGCCAGCACATCCTGAGTCTCCACCCAGGTGTATTGGCGCTTACCATCGCGGTCGATATAGGACTCGGTATGACCGAAGAAAGGCACGGTCACATTATGGCTGGGCACACGCACCTCCCAGGGATTACCATCGCGCAGCCAGCGATCGGGACGCTCTACCTGATAGCCATCCCACAGCTTCTGGGCGAACATGCCGTACTCATACCTGATGCCATAGCCGGTGACATTGAGATCCTGGCTGGCACAACTATCGAGAAAACACGCCGCCAAGCGCCCAAGACCACCGTTGCCCAAGCCAGCATCATGCTCCTGCTCCTCCAATTGTTCGAGCGCCACGGCATAGTCCTTCAGTACCTGCTCCGTTTCCTGATTCATGTCCAGATTCAGCAAGGCATTGCTCAGGGCTCGTCCCATAAGAAACTCAAGCGACAGATAAGCCACCCGCTTATTGCCCGCCTCACGATCCTGCTGGCGGGTGGCGCGCCACTTGGGCAGCATCTGATCTTTTACGCTCAACGCAAACGCATAAAACAGCTCCTGATCGTCCCGCTCCTTGGGGGCCAGACTCTTATCGATATGGCGCTCAAAGCAGGCTCCTAAGGTCTCACAGGGATCGCAGATGAGACTGGCGGGCGACACCGGCTCATCACTGGTGCTTGTCACTTTCACCTTACGTTCACTGGCCTTGTTCGTGGTCGCTGGTTTACTGGTCCTAACTGACTTATTGGTCCTAACTGACTTAGTCGTCTTAGTTGAACTCATCTAGACTCTCCTGTCGCTTGGGGCGCTGAAGTAAATTGCGCGTAATAGATCATCAGGCTTCTGTCTTGCAGGACCAGGCTGGCCCCCTGCAACAAGCCCTGCCTGTTAGTGGCCTTGCCATCTTGAGAACTGTCCTGAGTACTGAGCAGGCACTGCCACTGCACTATCCCCTCAAGACTTGGCAGGGTGAACTGCTGTGGCCTGTCGTCGGCATTGAACATCAAGAGTAACGCCTGACGGCAACCGGCCTGCGCCTCCAACTCGCCGCTGATCACCAGGCTCAGGGTACGGGTCTGTGCCTCCCCCCAGTGCGCCTTAGTCATGGGCTCTCCCTGACGGCAGAACCAATCGAGACCCGGTGAGGCAAAATTGGCGCTCTCGTGGATATAGTCTCTGTGGCAGAGCATGGGGAAACGGCGGCGCAACTTGATCAGATTCATGGTGAAGCTCAGCAGTTCATCGCTGGCGATATCCTTGCGCCAGTCGAGCCAACTACTGGGGTTATCCTGACAATAGGCATTGTTGTTGCCGTGCTGACTATGGCCCACCTCGTCACCGGCCAGCAGCATGGGCACCCCTTGAGACATAAAGAGTGTGGTGAGCATGTTGCGACACTGACGGGCCCTCAGTGACTTAAGCTCCACCTCATCGCTCTGCCCTTCATGGCCATAGTTGTGGCTATAGTTTTCGTTGTGCCCGTCACGATTCTGCTCGCCATTGGCCTGGTTATGCTTATGGCGATAGCTCACCAGATCCATCAGGGTAAATCCGTCGTGGCTGGTGATAAAATTGATGCTGGCAGCGGGCTTGCGCCCCGCATGTTCAAACAGGTCACTGGAGCCGTGAAAGCGAGTCGCAAACTCAGGCAACATGCCGGCATCGCCCCGCCAGAAACGACGCACCGTATCGCGATACCTGTCATTCCACTCGCTCCAGCCAATGGGGAACTGCCCCAGCTGATAGCCTCCGGGGCCGATATCCCAGGGCTCGGCGATGAGACGCACCTGGCTGAGCACTGGGTCTTGACCTATGGCATCGAAAAAGCCAGAGCCGACATCGAACCCATGTTCTTCACGGCCTAAGGTGGTGGCCAGATCGAACCTAAAGCCGTCGACCCCCATCACCTCAACCCAATAACGCAGCGAGTCCATCACCAGCTGCAATACTCTGGGATGGGACAGATTCAGGGTGTTACCACAACCGGTATCATTGATGTAGTAGCGTGGCTCGCTCGGATGCAAACGGTAATAGCTGAGGTTATCGATCCCCTTAAAGCTATAGGTTGGCCCCAGGCGGTTGCCCTCGGCGCTATGGTTGTAGACCACATCCAGTATCACCTCGATACCGGCGCGGTGCAGGGCGCTGACCATGTCACGAAACTCATTGATCCCTGCAAGGCCGTGTTGGCCACCCGCTGCTGCGGTGCTACTGAGATAGCCATGATGGGGCGCGAAGAAACCTATGCTGTTATAGCCCCAGTAGTTAGTCAGTCCCTTCTGCTGCAAGAAGGCCTCAGAGACAAACTGCTGCACAGGTAACAGCTCCACCGCCGTGATCCCAAGGTGATTGAGATAGCCAATACTGGCCGGATCCCCAAGGCCGGCAAAACGGCCTCTGTTTTCCTCTGGCACCTCTGGGTTTTGCTGACTAAAACCTTTGACATGCAACTCATAGATCACGCCGCGTCTAAGCGACAGCGGGCTCTCTCGCTGCTCACCTGGATTCATTAGCGGCGCAATAGGCGCTAAGCCCTCAAGGTCAACCACCACACATTTGGGCATCTCAGCGGCGTTATCCAGCTCGCAGAAGCTTAAATCCTCAAGCTCATGACCAAACTGATAACCATAGTGAGATTTGTGGTCAATGATCGGCCCCGACAACTGCCTGGCATAGGGGTCGAGCAGCAGCTTGTTGACGTTAAATCTATGACCAATAAGCGGCTGATAGGGACCATCGACCCGATAGCCATAACGGCAGCCCGCCTTCAGCTCAGACACATGGCCATGCCAGATCTGCTGAGTCTGACGCTCCAGACGAAAACGGGCTATCTCAGCCTCTGTCTCATCAAACAGACAAAGATAGACGGCGCTGGCATAGGCCGAAAACAGCGCGAAGTTAACCCCGTCACTGTCCAGGGTGGCTCCTAAGGGATAGGGCTTGCCTTGGGTCAGTCGCATGACACACTCTCATCAAGCTCCAGCACCAGACAGGCCAATGGCGGCACGCTGATACAAGCGCTTTGGGCTTGGCCCTGATAGGCAAGTGGCTCACTGTGGATCATCCCCTGATTGCCCACATCGCTACCACCGTAATAGTGACTGTCACTGTTAAGCCGCTCGCGGTAATCGCCAGGTCGAGGCAGGCCGATACGAAACTCGCGGTAAACCTCAGGGGTCATATTAACGATGAACACCAATTGCTTATTTCCGCTTTGACGGATAAAGCTAAGCACCCCGGCGCTGGCGTTATCGCAATCGAGCCAGCGAAAGCCCTCACCATGATGATCATCGCCATAGAGGGCAACACTCTGCCGGTAAAGGTTATTGAGATCTTTCACCCAATGCTGCATCCCCTGGTGCGGGGCATAGGCTAACAGATGCCAATCCAGGCTGCGTTGATGATCCCACTCATCTCGCTGGGCAAAATCGTCCCCCATAAAGAGCAGCTTCTTACCTGGATGACCCCACATAAAACCCAGGTAGGCTCTTAGGGTGGCAAACTTCTGCCAGTCATCGCCTGGGATCTTATGCAGCAAAGAGCCCTTACCATGAACCACCTCGTCATGACTGAGCGCCAAAATAAACTGCTCGGTGAAGCAATACATGAGACTGAAGGTCAACTCATTATGATGATGACTGCGGTAAATGGGGTCACGGCTAAGATAGCTCAGGCTGTCATTCATCCAGCCCATGTTCCATTTAAAACCAAAGCCCAGGCCGCCCTCTTCCACCCGCTTAGTAACTCCGGGCCAGGCGGTCGACTCCTCAGCAATCATCATGATGCCGGGAAATCCTTGGTAAAGACGGGTGTTGAGATCTTGCAAGAAGGCGATGGCATCGAGATTTTCGCGACCGCCATGGACATTGGGCAGCCACTGATGGGGCTCGCGACTATAATCGAGGTAGAGCATAGATGAGACAGCATCCAGCCTCAGACCATCGAGATGAAACTCCTGCAGCCAGTAGTGGGCATTGCTAAGCAGATAGCTCTGCACCTCGCCGCGGCCATAGTTGTAGATCAGAGTATCCCAGTCGGGATGCTCCCCCTGACGGGGATCTTGGTGTTCATACAGGCAAGAGCCGTCGAAACGCATCAGGCCGTGAGGATCCTTGGGAAAATGCGCCGCCACCCAATCGAGGATCACTCCAATGCCGGCCTGATGACAGGCATCGACAAAGGCCTTAAGCTCATGGGGCTGACCAAACCTGTGAGTCGGTGCATACAGTCCCACGGGTTGGTATCCCCAGGAACCATCGAAGGGGTATTCACTCAGTGGCATAAGTTGCACATGGGTATAGCCCATCTCGACGACATAAGGGATCAGCTCATCAATCAGCTGGATATAGCTGAGATAGTGCTCGCCACTCTCCCCCTGACGGCGCCAAGAGCCTAGGTGCACCTCATAGATGGAGACGGGCTCAGCATGCCACGCCTGCTTGACGCGTTTGGCCAACCAGGACTTGTCCTGCCAGGCATAATCGAGCTGCGGTGGCACGATAGAGGCATTACCCGGCGCCCCCTGCATGGCGCGGCCAAAGGGATCGGCCTTAAGGACCCGCTCACCCTCTTGAGTCACAATCTCATATTTATAGTGGGTCAGCGCCTTCATCTCTGGGATAAAGATCTCCCACACACCATTGGCGGGATGATGGCGCATCACCTGACGCCTGCCGTCCCAATCAATTCCATCGTGCACCAGCGACACCCGCTTGGCATTGGGCGCCCAGACACAAAACTGTACGCCATTGACACCATCGACCTCACGCCAGTTAGCCCCCATGAAACGATAGGCCTGCTCCTGACGCCCTTCGCTGAACAGGTACAAGGCCTCCTCACTGAGCTGGCTGGCATATTGATAAGGGTCGCTGCGCTCCTCGACGCTAAAGGGATAATGCACTCTGAAGCGATACGCAAACGGATTCACTCGCCGTCCTGCCAGCCCGGCAAAGACGCCCTGGTCACCATATGGGGTCAACTCGGCTACTTTGCGACCATCCTGGGCAGCAATCAGCTCGACTCGCTGCGCGCCGGGCAAGAAACAGCGCACCACCAGACGTTTGACCATGCTTGCCCCTGGGGTTTTAGGTGTCTTGCTGCCCTTAGCCATAGAAGCCACCTCAATGGGATGCATGCCCAACAAGGCAAAGATATCGACATAGTTGGCAGCCAGCAGAGCTTCAATGTCACTTGGCGCAATCAGTGGTATTGGCATAATCGGCATAATCGGCATAGTCATCTGTTATCCCTTTGCTTGTTTGTATCATCGGCTGAAATTAGACTGACGCAGCTGCTCGTCCGCCTGGCGAAATGTGGCCTTAGCCTGCTCTGCGGTGCGCCCCTGAACGATCAATCCCAGTAACCGTTTAATCGAGGGCGACTGTCTCAAGCTGTTCAGGCTGTAGGGCAGACGACGCTGCCAGTTGGCATATTCCTGCCAGGTACCGGGAATATTGACCCCATGGCTTTCACAGCAGAGATCCGCCAGCTGCACGCTAAAGAGGCTGGAAGCAGACTGTGCCGCCACCTCAACCCAGGCGGCCAATAGCTGCAGATAATCTTCCTCTAGCTGCCCCTTGGCGCCATTGACGGTTAGCCAACTGAGCAGCTGCTGACGCTCTTCGTCTCGCAAACCAATTGCCTGCGCTAACGCCTGGTCACTGTCGATGAGTCCCAGCTGGCGTTTTAGTTGCAGGTCGCTCTTGGCCCACCAGGCCTGCAGATTGGGCACATCATGATTGGCCAGCATCATTAAACTGGCCGCCTTGTGTTCACCGGGCGGCTTAAAGCTTTCCCCATGACGGCAAAAATAGAAGAGCTCGTTGGCATAGATCCCCGCCTCGCCGAGTTTGGCGCGCACCTCATCGGGCACTATGCCTAAGTCTTCACCTATCACCACACAGTTGCGGCGCATGCTCTCAAGGCGCACAATCGCCAGCAAGGTATCCAGCGGATAGAACACATAGGCGCCAGCGCCATCGGATTGCTGACTCGGCCACCACCAGAGTCGCAAAAGCCCCATCACATGATCTAATCTGAGTGCGCCGTAATAACGCATGTTGCTGCGGATCAGCGCAATAAACTGACTAAAGCCGGACTGAGCCATGGCGATAGGATCGGGCGGTGTCAGCCCCCAATTTTGCCCTTTGGGCGCAAAATCATCTGGCGGTGCGCCTATGCTGGCCTGCTGGCAATAGAGTGAAGCTTTATGATTCACCTCGGCGCCATCGCCGCGCACACCTACCGCCATATCGCCTATCAGCCCTATGCTCATGCCTACGGCAATGGCATGGCGCTGGCAATCGATAAGCTGGCCGTGAGCAACAAACTGCAAATACTGATGAAAACCTACCTTTGCCGCCTCACTTGCTCCATGGGACTCTGCCTTAATCGCCTCTAGCTCGCAGAAACTCAAAAGCGCCTCTCCCTCCTGCGCAATAAACTGCTTAAAGGCCTTTTCACGCGCTCCGCCACTGCCGAGCACATCGCGGCAAAACACCCGATACAGGGCGTTAAACAAACGGTATTTCAGCTGAGTTAATTTGGGGTAATCGAGCCAGTCATCGCGGTTAAGCCGCTCTCTATCTAAGGCACAGGTTTGTAATAAGGCTGTGATCTCGTCCGCCTCACTCACCGATTCAATATGAATATAGAGCGGATTTAGCCTGCGTCTGTCACTGGGGCTATAAGGGCTGATATAGGCCTCCTCCTTATTAAAGGAATCGCCTAAGGCGTGTAGCGGATTGAGTTGAATAAAGTCACAGCCATAATCACTCAACCAGGCGATCAGACTGTTAAGATCGCCAAAATCGCCTATCCCCCACTGGCTCTCACTGCGCAGGCTATATAGGGCAATGCTGATCCCCCAAGGCTTACTCCCCTCGCTAAGCTGCTTGGCCTTAGGCGGTGCCAGCAGCAAGGTGCCATGGTGTGCTTCGCTATCCCAATCTACGGGCTGTGACCCTGGCTCGGTGCAGCAAGATAATCTGTGATAGCCCATGGGAAGCGGCCGCTCAGCATTGATAAAGGGGGCTAGCGAGACACGATAGCGATAATAGGCATGTGAGTCGTAAAAATAATCACCGACCAGCTCAAGATCTCCGAAGGGAATAGTCAGTTCGATAGGCGTACCCGCCTCAGTGATGATACGCACCCTAAGCTCCCGCGACCAATGACTTGGCAGGGAGATAATAAAACTTGGCGCCGACAGGCTGGCATATTGAAACGGCGCCAGCGGCCGCTGCCATGGCGCGACATCCAAGTCATAATTACGCTGATTGATGGCGTCCTGGTTGGCACGAACAAACGCCTCTGGACTGAGTTCTTCACAGTTAAACTTAGGCTGCTGGCACGTACTCAACATGCAGGCCAGTATACCGATACGATCGGTCAAACTATGCTGCACTGTCCGTCCAGAGTAGTCGGTATAGCCTGCGCCCACGCCCTGCAAATAGAGTAACTTATCTAAGCTCATCGCCGATTTCCCTGCACGTCATCAAACCGCCCTAATATCCTGAGCAGTAAACATGCCAAACACAGGTAACAAGTTGACGACAGATTTATGTCAATCAGGTGAAGCGTTTTAAGCGATAAAAATCATAAAGTTAATAGAATACACTCCACACATTCGCGCAAAGTAACCTGGAAGTGATGAATGAATCGACAGGAATGCTTGCACAAATATTGTGCAAGCGAACTAATTCGATGCAGCAAATCTTGGTCAATCCGGTTTAACCCAAAATAACGCTGAACAGGTAAATTGACCTTATTTCAACCTTTGAAAGTCACAGTTATAGATTTTCAAAACTGAAAATCCATCAAATTTCGTATTTGTCATAAATTTACAATTTTAGTTGTACAGATCTAAGTTCTCGCCATCCTTTAGGCTATCCAACCCCTTTTTACGAGATAGATCACACCTTTGGAGCAACCTGATTGGTACTTTAGTTACCAGAAAAAGATAACAACTTTTAACTTTAAGCATAAAAAGGTGATTTTATGGCTGCTAAATTTTTTATCCCATCCGTTAACGTATTAGGACAAAATGCAGTTGACGACGCCATTGGTGATATAAAAACCCTAGGCTTTCAGCGTGCGCTGATCGTCACCGACAAGCCACTGGTAGAGATAGGCCTGGTTGGCCAGATCGTCGAGAAATTCGGCGCGGCGGGTATCACATCGACTATCTTCGATGGCGTGCAACCTAACCCGACCGTAGGTAATGTCGAGGCGGGTCTGGCGCTACTTAAGGCAAACGACTGTGACTTCGTGGTATCTCTGGGCGGCGGCTCACCACATGACTGCGCCAAGGGTATCGCCCTGGTGGCGACGAATGGCGGCAATATCAAAGACTATGAGGGTCTGGATATGTCGGCAAAACCTCAACTGCCGCTGGTTGCCATCAATACCACGGCAGGTACCGCCAGTGAGATGACACGTTTTTGCATCATCACCGACGAATCGCGTCACATTAAGATGGCCATCGTCGACAAGCACACCACACCTATCCTATCGGTCAATGATCCTGAACTTATGCTGCTCAAGCCTGCTGGCCTGACCGCCGCAACAGGTATGGACGCCCTGACCCACGCCATCGAGGCCTATGTGTCTATCGCGGCCAACCCTATCACAGATGCGTGTGCCATTAAGGCGATTGAGCTGATTAAAGCTAACCTGGTGGAAGCGGTAGAAAATGGTCAGAGCCTTGAAGCCCGTGATCAGATGGCCTACGCCCAATTCCTCGCGGGTATGGCCTTTAACAACGCCAGTTTAGGTTATGTTCATGCTATGGCCCACCAGTTAGGCGGCTTCTATGACCTGCCACACGGTGTCTGTAATGCCCTGCTGCTGCCACACGTTCAGACCTACAACGCGCAAGTGGCCGCGCCACGTCTAAAGGATGTTGCCAAAGCCATGGGGGTCGATGTTGCCGGTATGACTGATGAGCAAGGCGCAGCTGCCGCTATCGAAGCAATCAAGGCGCTGTCTGTCGCGGTGAAGATCCCTGAAAACCTAACCATGCTGGGCGTTAAAGCCGAAGATATTCCAACATTAGCCGACAACGCATTGAAAGATGCCTGCGGCCTGACGAATCCAAAACAGGCAACCCACGAAGAGATCTGCCAGATCTTTACTAACGCACTATAGATAGTCCAACGGTTTAGAATTTCTCCCTGCAAACTGAAATTCTGCCAAGGCCCACCATTGGTGGGCCTTTTTAATGGCGATGGCAAATGAAGACTTTAAGCGGAATAAAGCGTGCCGATACAGCTAAGTTTACTAATAGACGCAAAAAGTCAGCTTTTTCGATGTTTTAAATATAAAAAACCAGCACTAATAGCTAAATGCTCTTTTTACGTCACACTTTCGGACTAGTCCATTTGGATACATCTGTTATAAACTGATGTCAGCTCGCTTTTTCCCTGCAAAGATTCAGCTAGCTAAAAGGCTCGCTGCCCAGATTGGGCGACGAGCCTTTGTCTTATGGCGAACTATTACGAATCTTGGCACTAAGCTCCCCCATCAATACCAACAAGGACGTAACTTTTTTATTACCATAAGCCAATGAAAGCATTGCGATATAAGTTTAACGTAGCAAATAACCACTCTGATAATGAAAATAAACCCTAGGCAAATGGCTAAAGTGTGTTATCGTAGCCGGGCTCTGTTGTTCAGGGTTATTAGTTAAAAGTATCAAGTAAAAGTCAAAACCTTAGTCAAATCTGCTACATTTTTGTCCTCAGTTTTCCCTTAGCTTCATCGTAATACTTAATAATTCAACGGCTCGGCATACCGCAACGTCGCGGTTTTTAAATGAATTAAATAAGGGACAAATATGTCTAATACAACTGGTACAGTTAAGTGGTTTAACGAAGATAAAGGTTTTGGTTTCATCGAGCAGGCAAATGGCGGCGCAGACGTGTTCGTACATTTCCGTGCTATCGTATCTGAAGGATACAAAACCTTAGCCGAAGGCCAAAAGGTTTCTTTCGATGTTGAACAGGGTCAAAAAGGCTTGCAAGCGACGAACGTAGTTCCAGCTTAATTGACTGCTTGATGAAAAAAGGCGACCTTAGGTCGCCTTTTTTGTGCCCAGATTTTAGCATTTAGCTATTGGCTCGCCTGATGTTCCCCTTTCAAGCGTTCACGCAATCTCTGCATAATCACATAAAACACAGGTACTAACAGGGTACCTACCAATGTTGCCGCCATCATGCCACCAAAGACAGAGTAGCCCAACGCCCGGCGACTCCCTGCTCCGGCGCCAGTGGCAATCACCAAAGGCAATACCCCCAGCAAGAAAGAGAAGGCCGTCATCAGCACCGCGCGAAAACGCAATCTGGCCGCAGTTTCTGCCGCATCCAAAATACTCTTGCCCTCTTCCCTGAGTTGCTTGGCAAACTCGACGATCAAGATGGCATTTTTACAGGCCAGGCCGATCAAGAGTACTAAGCCTATCTGAGCATAGAGGTTAAGCTCACTTCCCACTAACAAGATATTGAGGAAAGCCCCTAAGATGGCAATAGGCACCGCCAACATCACCGCAAAGGGAATACTCCAACTCTCATATTGCGCCACCAAGAACAGGTAGGTAAACACCAGCGCTAAGGCGAAGATCACGGGCGCCAGGTTACCCGCCTTGATCTCCTGATAAGTCTGCCCTGTCCACTCAAACTTATAGCCCGAGGGCAGAGATTGCTGCGCCGCTCGTTCCATCGCAGCAATGGCGTCACCCGAGCTATAACCGGGCGCAGGGAAACCGTTGATGGTGGTCGAACTAAACATATTGTAGGCGTTCATCACATCCGGCCCCAAGATAGGCGTCACCTTCACCAGGGTACTGAGGGGCACCATCTCACCAGTGGCGGAGCGCACATAAAAATTAGCGATATCCTTGTCAGAATTTCGAAACTCCCCTTCAGCTTGCAATATCACCCTAAATACCTTACCAAACCGATTGAAATCGTTGACATACATAGAGCCCAGCATGGTCTGCATGGTCGCGAAGATCTCGTTTAATGAGATCCCCAGCGCCTTTGCCTTGTCGCGATCCACATCCACAAACATCTGCGGTACATCGGCACGGAAATTACTGAATGCCATGGCGATTTCGCTCTGCTCGTTGGCCTTCATGATCAAGGCCCGCATCACGGCAGCCAGCTCCTGTGGTGAGCGTCCTTGGGTATCTTGCAGCACAAACTCAAAGCCACCTACGCTACCCACCCCGGGAATAGGTGGCAGAGAGAAGGCCATCGCCTTCACCGAAGGATTGGCGGCATATTTTGCCTGTAGTCTGGCCACAATAGCAGCCTCGACCATATCAGGCGAGCTGCGCTCCTCCCAGGTGGACAGGGTCACAATCATCAAACCACCATTGGAAGAGACTGAACCGGTTAAGATACTAAAGCCACTGGCATGAATCACATTTTCAACCCCGGGCTCAGCAAACGTCTGTGTTACCAGCTCACGCATCACCTCCTCGGTACGGTTGAGCGATGCCCCATCGGGTAGTTGAATGTCCACCATAAAGGCTTTCTTATCTTCCATGGGCACAAAGCCTGAAGGCAACACCTTGGCAATCCCCCCCGTCAGGCCAATAAGACAAACATAGGCTACGCCGACCAACACCAATTTACGCACCAGAGAGGAAACCAGCTTCATATAGCTGCCGGTAAAACGCTCGAAATAGCGGTTAAACAGATAGTGAAAACCTTGTGTATGCGTCTTGGGCGGCTTCAACAAGGAGGCACACAGTGCCGGACTCAGGGTAAGCGCATTGACCGATGAGATCAGCACAGAAATACAGATGGTCACCGAAAACTGGGCATACATCTGCCCCGTGATCCCCGGCATCACAGCCGTGGGCGCAAACACCGCCAGCAGCACTAAGGTGGTGGCGATAATCGGTCCTGTCACCTCTTTCATCGCCTTGGAGGTCGCTTCTGCTGGCGAGAGTCCCTCATCTTGCATCAGACGGGTCACGTTCTCCACCACCACAATGGCGTCATCCACCACGATACCAATGGCCAAGATCAACGCGAACAAAGAGACGGTATTGATACTCATGCCAAAGAGCAGAAGAAACGCAAAGGTACCCACCAAGGAGACGGGAATCGCGATGCCTGGCACTAAGGTTGAACGCCCATCTTGCAGGAAGATAAACACCACAAAGACAACCAGAGCGATGGAGATAAAGAGCGTCTGAATCACCTCTGTAATTGAAGTCTGAACAAATTCAGTGGTGTCATATAGCACCTTGTATTCCAAATCGTCCGGGAAACGGCTAGCCAGGTTCTCCATCTCGTCCTTGATCGCCGCGGCCACATCCAGCGCATTAGCGTCAGGAGCCTGATAGATGGCGATAATGGCCGACGGTTTATTGTTCAGCTTGCCCTGTGCGTCATAGGTTTGCGAACCCAGCTCGACCCGAGCGACGTCGGAAACGATCACCTTAGAGCCATCGGGGTTAGCACGAATCATCACCCGGCCAAACTCCTTGGGATCCTTAAGGCGTCCCTTAGTCTGCAGGGTATATTGAAACTGCTGATCGGGATCCACAGGCGCGGCACCGATACGACCGGCCGCAACCTGAATATTTTGCTCTTTCAGGGCGGCAATCACATCGCTGGCAGTCACGCCAAAACTGGCCATATTGTTAGGATCCAGCCAGATACGCATGGCGTAATCCAGCGCACCAATCACCTGTACCTTAGAGACACCATTTTGCCTCGCCAGCGCATCTTTAACGTTCAGGCCGGCATAGTTAGTAATAAAAAGGGAATCAAAGGTCTCATTGGGTGATACCAGGTTTACCACCATTAAAATGTTGGGACTTTGCTTTTCGACTTTAACGCCCTGGCGCTTAACCTCCTCGGGCAGTCTGGGCATGGCCTGCTGCACCCGGTTTTGCACTTTCACCTGCGCCATATCGGCATCGGTGCCCACATCGAAGGTGACATTAAGTGAATAGCTACCGTCGTTGGCGCTCTTGGACTGCATATAGAGCATGCCTTCGACGCCGTTGACCTCTGCCTCAATAGGCTGAGCTATGGTGTCTTTGACAATATCGGCGCTGGCCCCCGAATAGCTAGTGCTCACATTAACCTGAGGCGGCGCTATCTCGGGAAATTCGGCGACCGACAAGATAGGAATAGAGATTAAACCTACTAAGGTCAGCACGGTCGAGATCACGAAGGCAAATTTTGGCCTATGAATAAAAAACTCACTGATCATAATGACTCCCGATTAGCCATTGTTGACATCTTGAAAAGGCACAACCTCTTGTTCAACGGCATTGACCTCAATCCCGGGGCGGATCTTCTGTAGACCATCCACCACGATACGCTCTCCCTCATTGAGACCACTCAGGACACGCCAATCGACACCGAAACGATTACCCAGTTCAACGACCCGCTTCTGCACCTTATTTTCATCATCCAGTACCATCACGAATCGGCCTTGCTGATCTTCCTGCACTGCTGCCTGAGGGATCAAAATGGCCTGCTCACTGATGGGCGACTCTATCACTAAGGTGACAAATAGACCTGGCAGCAACAATGTGCTGTCATTCTTAAAGGTGGCTCTGAGTTCTAGCGTGCCGGTCGCTGCGTCGACTCGGTTACTGACAAAATCGATATAACCTGTCTCCTCAAACATGGTGCCATTGGGCAAACGTAACCTTATGACAATATCCGACAACTCAACCTCATGCTTAGCCGCCTTGGCAAAATTCTGTTTAGCGGAAATGATGGTTTTTTCGGCGACCTGAAAATTAACCCACATGGGTTATAACTGCACCAGACTGGCCAGCTCGGATTGTGGCGTAATGATATCGCCCTGACTCACTTTGGCACCACTGATGCGACCAGAGATTGGCGCATACACCTTGGTATAGCTTAGCTGTAACTCGGCGGCTTTCACTGCGGCCTCAGCCTGAACGACGCCCGCTGCTGTGGTCAATTTTCGGCTGGTGAGCTCATCCATATCCTGGGCGCTGATCATGCCATCGGGCAACAGGCGACTTCCTCGCTCCCAATTCATCACCGCCACATCTCGCGAGGCAACCGCCTGTTTAAGTAGCGCCTTTTTCTGCGCCAGCTCAGCTTCAAAAGTAGAGGGGTCTATCTCAAACAAAAGATCCCCCGCCTGCACATCATCCCCTTCGACAAAGCTCCGCTTTAACAACTGCCCCTGGATCTGGGATTTGATCACCACATCTTCCGAGGCGCGCGTGCGCCCCACGATCTCTGTCTTAGCCCTGATCTCCTTCAGCTCTGCAGTATTCACCACCACACTGGGCAATACCGCGGGACCGGGAGCTGGCGCCTTGCCGCAACCGGTCAGCAACAGTGCCCCCGTCACCAGAGCAAACCAAGAAAAAGATGATACATTTCTAGCAAACATTAGGGCCTCCAGAGCACCAAGCGACAAACCACGGATAATATCTATCAGACGGCAGACAGGTTAGATTGCCAAATTAAAGTCTTACAACTGCTTATCATATTAGTAACAAGCTAATGCTTTAACCAGGAATAGCAAGTGCAATTAGCTGACCTAGTTAGCATTTTCATCAAGTTTTCGACTGGGTATGACTAGCCATCATGGGTGATTGAAACAGCAACTGGCATAGCAGGGAAAGAGGAGCAGCCTCCATTAGCTGATGCTTTATTAAGCAAATGGCAAAACGCGCTTAAAAGTGAGACACAGCACAAGGTTATGCCTTAGCCCATCGTGCTACAACAGGTTAAGGGTCTCTCCACTAGACAAAGTGTATCCGGACAGGCCTGGCGAATAAATCTTGACCCTAAAGAAATGCAGTGCCTATGATGGCCCTTGTATCCATAATCAGGAAGGTAATTTATGACAGCCATTTCCCATGTCTATAACTACACAGTTAGATGCCCGCACGTTAAGGATCCCGCCCACCCAACTACCTGGCAAAACCATATTGAATTCAATCAGTCATGCGAAATAGGCCTCAATCGCATCACCAAGTGGCACGATAGATCTGGCCACCGAATCTTCGAACAAGATGGCTTTATCGTGAGAGAAGCCGATGGTGAAAGCGCCTACTTCTCCATGCAGAGCGACCGACTGAAAAATGATGGCCACATTTTGGTGACCTTTAAGATCTTCATGGACGATGCGACCAAGGACAGCTCGGTGCAGGAGATCATGGTGCATCTGATCAAAGACTATCATCAGAGGTTATCTAAGCTAAACTCCATCGCTTAGCCATCCCTCCAGAGCCAGACCGCACAAGATCTGGCTCACATTTTTCTGGTTACAAAACAATCCAGATCACATTTATCGTGCGCCAGAATGTGATGCACACCGACATAAAACGAAAAAACTAAAATTACAAAACATTAAAATACAACAGCATATCTAACAAAAGATTTGTTTTCGGTCCGTTATCCCCACCATCCCTGGCTAATTGCCAAAATATCACCACAAGCTTACACTTTTCTAAAATTGAAACAGTTCTTTCTGGCGTATTACGTCAACCTAGCCTCAACTTAAGTTTAAAATAGGAGCAACAACCTCATGGGTGCAGTGGCCAATATCGTCATCGTCGGCGGTGGTGCAGGTGGAATGGAGATCGCAACCAAACTGGGTCGGAAACTCGGTCGTAAGGGCAAGGCAAAGATCACCCTTATCGATTGCGCCGACAGTCACATCTGGAAACCCCTGCTCCACGAGGTCGCCACAGGCGCATTGGATATCGGCATAGACGCCATCAGCTATCGCAGCCACGCTGCCGCCCATGGCTACCACTTTCAACAAGGTGCCATGACAGATATCGACCGCGAGCACAAACAGGTGATCCTGGCGCCGATTAGCGATGACAAGGGCAACGAACTCCTACCGGCAAGACGCATCGACTACGATTACCTGGTGCTGGCCATCGGCAGTATCGCCAACGACTTTAATATCCCCGGCGTAAGGGAACACTGCGTCTTTCTCGACAACACCGAACAGGCGATGCAGATACGCACCATGTTGCTTAACAAGTTCATGCGCTATGCCAGCCATCATCAGCTGGACGATAAGATCAAGATTGCCGTAGTTGGTGCTGGCGCAACCGGAGTCGAGATGTCGGCCGAGATGCACCACGCCGTGGAACAGCTTAGCGGCTTCGGCTACAAGATAGATACCAGCCTATTAGAGGTCACGCTGATCGAGGCGGACTCGCGCATTCTGCCCAAGGTGGAGAAACAGGAGATCTCACTGGCGGTGACCAAGCAGCTCAACCAGATAGGTGTTCGGGTCATGACAGGTACGCGCATAGACAGGGTCGAAGAAAATCAACTGCATACCTGCGATGGCCAGACCATTGCCAGCGACATGACTATCTGGTCTACCGGGGTCAAGGCTCCGGACTTTATGCGCGACATCGGCGGTCTGGAAAGCAACCAGATTAACCAGGTGATGGTGAAGCCCAATATGCAAACTACCCGAGATCCCTATATCTTCGCCATCGGCGATTGCGCCGCCTGCCCACAACCAGACGGCTCCTGGGTACCACCAAGAGGCCAGTCGGCGCGCCAGATGGCGCTAATGACCGCCGATAATATCTGTTTGATGTTAGCCGGAAAAACGCCTAGCAAGGAGTATCTCTACAAAGATCTCGGCTCTCTGGTCAACCTGTCTAAGTTTCATACCGTTGGGAATTTAATGTCCTTTATCGGTGGCGGTGTTCTGGTTGAAGGTAAGATAGCCCGCTTCGTCTACACCTCGCTCTACAGACGTCACCTGATTGAGCTGCATGGGATTTTTAAAGGCACTCTGCTGATGTTCGCCAAGGGGATCAGCCGCATCATTCACCCCCACCTCAAGCTGCACTAAGTATCAAACAGCAAGGTATCAAGCACTATGCACCAATGACCACCAATGGCCTCCCTCATGGGAGGCTGTTACTCTTAGCGCTTACAGGTTAAAATAGGGTTGCATTTGTAACTAAGAGATCATTATGAAAAAAATTATTAGCGCTATTATGATCCTTGGCGCCCTCTCGGCTTGTGCCGAACTTAAAGACGCCGGTCGTACCATAGGCCAGACGACCAAAGAAGTCACCACAGATATCGGCCACGCCACCCGCGACACCACTAAGGCTATTGGTCACGCCTCACGCGATGCGGTTAAATCGGTAAAAGAAGATCTCAGCAAAGAAAACTAGCGCCGACATAAGTACCAGCGCTAGCAAAAGAAAAAGATAACAAAGGGCAGTTAATGCCCTTTTTTATTAGGCGGCGTTAGCACGTATACCGTGGGGCTTAGGCAAGCCGCTCTCATCCACATTGACAAATATCATCTTGTTTATAGTCACCACAGGCAGTCGTGTCACCTTGTTGCGCACCTCACAACAGACGGTAATAGAGCTCACCCCTGCGCTAATCAACTCTAAGCCAAACTCAATCACATCACCCTGACGGGCCGGGGTCATAAAGTTTATCTCAGAGATCAATTTGGTCACTATGCTTTGACTGTTCATCTGACAGGCAGCAAAGATAGCCGCCTCCTCGTCGATCCAACTTAATAGCTGTCCGCCGAACAATGCATTGGCGGGGTTTAAATGTTCAGGTTTAATAAACCGACGGCTGTAATATTTCATTTCAGGCTCTCCCTTCTGAATTCACCCTTTAGCCGTACAAGAAACAGACCAACAAATAAAAATAAATACAAACAACAACTTAGAAAACAACACTGAATAATCAACTCACTATTTTAGTGCTTGGTGCACCAAGTTAATTCAAAGGTAGCGCCTTGGCTTACATCTTAGCTTCATATAATTGCAATCAAAATTCATCAATTCTGTCATCTGCATCCCTGACAATCAGGCCGCTTTATCTCAAATAGCGAACAATTTACTTCAACCCAATACGGATGATGAAAGTGATGATGATAAAAAGATTAGCTGCGTTGATCTCTTGCAGCCTAGTAACCATGGCCGCCAATAGCGCCGTGTTACCCAGCGTTCAAACTGATAGCCATTGGTATAAAGAAAGTGCCGAGCGGGTGTCAGACAAGGCCACACTAGAAACCAAAGCTAAGGCCAAAAACGTCATTCTGTTTGTGGGCGATGGCATGGGGATCTCTACCCTGACCGCCGCGCGTATCTACCAAGGCCAGCAGCAGGCGGGTAACCAGGGCGGCGAAGAGAACTTCTTAAGCTTCGAGAAGTTCGACCATACCGCCCTGATAAAGACTTACAACACCAACCAACAGACCCCAGACAGCGCCGGCACCATGACAGCCATCGCCACAGGCGTTAAGTCTAAGGCGGGCGTACTCTCGGTATCTGATCAAGCGCTACGTGGTAACTGCCTGTCATCTAAGGGCAACGAGTTAGTCACCCTGGTGGATCTCGCTAATGCCAAAGGCCTATCTACCGGTGTGGTAAGTACCGCACGTATCACCCACGCAACGCCAGCTGCTACCTATGCCAACAGCCCTGAGCGTAACTGGGAAGCCGACAGTAACCTACCAGCCGAGGCCGTTGCCAACGAATGTAAAGATATCGCCTATCAGATGGTGATGCGTGATAAGGACAATGCCCTGTCTGTCGCCCTGGGTGGCGGTCGCCGCGCCTTTATTCCTGAAACCGTTACTGATGGTGAAAACAAAACAGGTAAGCGCAAGGATGGCTTGGATCTCACTAAGGCCTGGGTCGAGAACTTCGACAACGCCGCCTATGTGTGGAACAGCGAAGCATTTGACGCCATCGATGCCAGCACCACAGATCACCTGCTAGGCCTGTTCAACTCCTCTCACATGGAATATGAAGCCGATCGCGCCGACGATGTGGGCGGCGAACCTTCACTGACCGAGATGACAGAGAAATCGCTGGAGATTTTGAAGAAGAACGACAACGGCTACCTGCTGATTGTCGAGTCGGGTCGTATCGACCACGCTCACCATGCGGGTAACGCCAAGCGCGCGTTGGCCGATGCCGTCGAACTCTCTAACGCCGTTAAGGCCGCAGTAGAAAATACCGACCCTGAAGAAACACTGATCCTGGTGACCGCCGACCACAGCCATGTGTTCACCATCGCAGGTTATCCAAAGCGTGGTAACCCTATCCTTGGCTTAGTACACGGCGTTGACGGCACTGTTTCGACCGCCCTGGATGGCAAACCATACACCACCTTGGGCTATACCAATGGCCCAGGCGCCGTTGTGGGTAACCGTGACGATCTCTCCTCTGTCGATACCCAAGACAAAGACTTCATGCAACAGGCACTTGTCCCTATGGGCAGCGAAACCCACGCTGGTGAAGATATCAGCCTGCATGCCACAGGCCCAGGCGCAAATCTGGTTCAAGGCGTGATGGAACAGAACGTCATTTTCCACATTATCAACCAAGCCCAAGCGCTTGGCGGTACTAAGTATTAATTGGGAGCAATAAAATGAATAAGAAATTACTTGTACTGTCTTTAGCCGCCATTCTCGGCCTAGGGGCTTGTGGTAGCGACGGTGACAACGGCAAAGACGGCGTAGCCGGAACACCAGGCACAGACGGTGGCAACGGCGCAGATGGTAAAGATTGGACCGGCGTGAATCAATGGTATGTCGATGGTCAAAACCGCGTCACCAAGGCGGCAGACATGGCCAAGAACAACCAAGCGGGCGCAGCCAAGAACATCATTCTTTTCGTGGGTGACGGCATGGGCGTATCGACCGTGACGGCGGCACGTATCTTAGATGGTCAGCTTAAGGGGCAAACCGGTGAAGAGAACTCGCTCTCTTTCGAAACCCTGCCTCATCTGGGTCTGGCCAAAACCTATAACGTCGACGGTCAGACACCTGACTCTGCCGGCACCATGACTGCTATGGTCACAGGTGTGAAGACTGACGTAGGGGTGATCTCCCAGGCCGAAGGCGTCGAGCGCGGTGTCTGTTCAACGACCTCAGGGCAAGACCTGGTCACCTCACTGGAACTGGCCGCCATGGCGGGCATGTCTACTGGTGTGGTATCAACCGCTCGCGTTACTCATGCGACACCGGCAGCAACCTATGCCCACGTACCAGAGCGTAACTGGGAAGCCGACAGCAATCTACCGGCCGAAGCTGTGACCAACGGCTGTAAAGATATTGCCGCCCAGATGCTGGACTTTAACAACGGCAAAGGGATCAACGTAGTCATGGGCGGCGGTCGCCGTGCCTTTATCCCCAATACTGTGGTGGATCCAGAAGGTAAGTCGGGTAAGCGTAATGATGGTCGCGATCTAACGGCTGAGTGGCTAGCGCAGTATCCTAACGCCAGCTATGTTACCGACCGTGACAGCTTCCTGGCGATGGATACAAGCACCACAGAGCACGCCTTAGGTCTGTTTAACTCATCTCACATGGAATATGACTACGACAGAGTCGAAGCTGGCGTTAATGGCGAACCTTCACTGGCAGAGATGACGGCCAAGAGTATCGACATTCTGAGCAAGAACGACAAAGGTTTCGTGCTGATCGTCGAAGCGGGTCGTATCGACCATGCTCACCACGCAGGTAACGCGGCTAGAGCCCTGTACGACACCATAGCGCTCTCTGAAGCGGTACGTGTCGCCATGGAAAAGACTTCGGCTAAAGACACTCTGCTGATGGTTACCGCTGACCACAGCCATGTGTTCACCATCGCAGGTTATCCAACCCGAGGTAACCCAATCCTTGGCTTAGTGAAGAGTAACGATGCCAACGGTCAACCCTCGGTCACTAACTCTACCGATGCCAACGGTCTGCCCTACACCACAGTGGGCTATGCCAACGGTCTGCCCTACACCACAGTGGGCTATGCCAACGGTCTGGGCTTTGGCTCACTGGCAACCGGTGGTGACGAGCGATACAACTACGCCGCAGCGCCTGGTCGTGTGGATCTGAACTATGTCGATACCCAGAGTGTAGGTTTCCATCAGGAAGCTTTGGTACCACTGGGAAGTGAAACCCACGCCGGTGAAGATGTGGCCATCTTCGCTCGTGGCCCTGGCGCCAGCTTAGTGGAAGGCACAGTCGAGCAGAATCACATCTTCCATGTGATGAACTTCGCCGGTGACCTGGTCAACAAGGCAGAAACCGCCGCAGCGCAATAAGGCGCTACGCCCCGCAGCCTGATGCCCCTTTTAGACACTAAGGTATCAGGCTGCTTATTTGATTTTAGAGAAACATCAGTAGGTCTAATATGTCTCGCACAACACTCAAGTCTGTCTCACTCTTCCTAGGCGTTGCCTGCACTTTGGCCTTCAGCCTACCCACTTTGGCACACAGTCAGGGGCATGCTCATGCCCAAAGCGGCGCTTTTATCTGTGACAGCGCCACTCAGGCCACACGCTTTCAGGCCAACTATCAAATCACTATTGGCACAGGCGACAAGGCTCAGCAGCATCAGCTAACCCTGACACGCTTCGATGACACCATCATCTACCAACGCGGCCCCATCAGCTATGAAGCCTGGCAGAAGAACGGCGAGTATGTGCGCTACTTTCCCGAGCATAAGCGCTCTATCAGCTATCGCCGTAGCGATCTGCTAGCACTCAATATCCACACGGATCTCGACAAACAGTTTCACCTGCTCTCACCTGCCGCAGTGAACCAATTCGATAAAGGCGAGCAACATCAAGATGCCTGCTTCTCGCGCCAAGCCTACCAGCATCAAGGTGAGCAACAATCCTTGGCTCTCGACTGGATAAGCGATCTCGAACTACCCGCCAGCCTAACCATCACTCAAGGCGAGCAAGTGGTTCACTACCGGCTGACCAAGCTGACTCAGGTTAGCCAGGAACATTTTGCCAGCTTAACCTCGGGGTATCAGGATCTCGACTTTGCCGATGTGGGCGACAGCGAAGCCGACCCTTTCATCGCCAAGATGATCACCCAGGGCTTTATTCAGCATGGCAGCTCAGGCTTCTACTCAGCAGACGGCCAGCAGCTTGAAGACGGCCACGGCCATCAGCATTAATCATGCCTAACAGCAAGTCGACCCATGCTTGAGAATAGAGTTGCTAGGTAAGAGCGCTTAAGTAAAGAGCGCTTCCGTAAAAAGTAATTAGGTAAAAAGTGCTTAGGTAAAAAAGTGCATAAGTAAAAAAGCCATCTCAAGGATGGCTTTTTGCATTGAGGTACACGCACAAAATCTGACTTAGAGCAGCGCCTTGAGCTTATCGATAAAGAAGTCGATATCTTCGCGGCGGATATCGGCGTGGGTGACCAACCGCAGCGTCTTACCAGGACTAATCAAGATGCCATGTTGCTTCAACGACTTAGCCAAGCTGTCGATAGCGACCCCGTCGGCCACCCGGGCAAACAACATATTGGTCTGCACTTCATTAAGGTCCACCTCAAACTCATCTAGGGTGCTTAGCCGTTCAGCCAGATAACGGGCGTTTTCATGATCGATTGCCAGGCGTGATACCTGATCGTTCAGGGCAATCTCACCGGCAACCGCCAGAATTCCCGCCTGACGCATCCCGCCGCCGAGCATCTTACGCCAGCGACGGGCCTTGTTGATCAGTCGTTCATCGCCAAGTAGCAGCGAGCCTACCGGGGCGCACAACCCTTTTGATAGGCAGATCGAAACTGAGTCGAAGTGTTGGGTAATGTCGGCAATATCCAGATTCTGCGCCACTGCCGCATTGGCAACACGGGCTCCATCTAAATGGATCTTGAGTCGCTTATTAAAGGCCAGTGCCTGGGCATCGGCCAGATAAGACTGGGGCAACACCTTGCCACCTATGGTGTTTTCCAGGCTCAACAAACGAGTGCGGGCAAAGTGGAAATCGTCCGGCTTAATGGCCGCCTCGATATCTGACAGCAAGATGCTGCCATCGGCCTGATTAGTAAGTGGCTGAGGTTGAATACTGCCCAGCACGGCGGCGCCACCACCTTCAAACTTATAGTTATGCGCCTGCTGACCACAGAGATACTCGTCGCCTCGATCACAATGGGACATCAACGCCAGCAGGTTAGCTTGGGTGCCCGACGAGGTAAACAGGGCACTTTCGAAACCAAAACGCTCGGCGGCCATCGCCTCGAGACGATTTACACTGGGGTCGTCACCATATACATCATCGCCCACTTGGGCATCAGCCATCGCACGGCGCATTGCGGCCGTTGGCTGGGTTACCGTATCACTTCGAAAATCGATCATTTTCCCCCGTCCTACTCATCTTAAACTGCTACACAGAGCTGAAATAGTACTCTTCACCGACGGGGCTCGCTAGCACCAACAACAAAAATTCTTATCTAAAGCCTAAAGACGGGCCAGTTAACCTGAATAAACTAATCCGGCTACTTTCTCCAGCAAGTGCCAAAACGGCAAAAAAATCGGCAACCAAGAGTTCTAAGCAACAGGTAAAAGATTAAAAAATCTAATCCTAAATCCTCAAAAAATCTCGCTGTTCTTTGTCATTGCTCACTGGCAATATGCGCTCTCTTTTTTTCCGACTGAATCGACAATGCAAGAAGCTGAATTTATCACCCTACTCTGGCTCATCGGCATACTGGCCGAGGCCATGACAGGCGCCCTATGCGCCGGCAGAAAACAGATGGATCTGTTTGGTGTGGTCATCATAGGCTGCGCCACAGCCATAGGTGGCGGAACCCTGCGGGACATTCTCCTGGGCAATTATCCCCTTATCTGGGTAGAGAATATTCACTACCTGCTGGCCATCGCCTTCGCTTCACTGCTGACTGTGATTATCTCGCCCGTGATGCGCTACCTCTCCAAGCTATTTCTTACCATAGATGCGCTGGGGCTAGCGGTGTTTTCCATTATCGGCGCCCAGAAGACCTTGATGTTAGGCTATAGTCCGACGCTGGCCATCATCATGGGCGTCGTAACGGGCGTCTTCGGTGGCGTGATCCGCGACATTCTCTGTAATCAGGTGCCACTGATCTTTAAAAAGGAGCTCTACGCCTTGGTCGCGCTGACCACGGCTAGCCTCTATATCTTACTGCGCAGCTATGAGGTCGCCGAGTGGATTAACCTGGCCATCAGCCTGAGTGTCGGCTTTAGCTTCCGCATGCTGGCCATTCGCTACCACTGGGGTATGCCTAAGTTCGACTATCAGCATGGCAACCAGGACAGTCAGGCCCACTAAATGGGGTAGTGCTCAGCCTGGAGCGCCTACATTCAGGCACAAAAAAGGTCGGCAATTGCCGACCTTTCTCATATCAAATCACCAGGCTTATGCCGCTGGCGTCTCTTTGACATAGATATCCATCTGTGGATAAGGAATACCTATGTTGTTCTCGTCCAGTGCCATCTTGATCTGCTCTAAGATCTCAAAACGGGCTGGCCAGTAGTCGCTGCCTTTCACCCAAGGACGCACCACGAAGTTAACCGAAGAGTCGGCCAGCTCGGTCAGTGCCACAGTGTAAGCGGGATCTTTAAGGATGTAAGCGTTGTTATCGAGTACATGCTTAAGCACTTCTTTGGTCTGCTTAAGATCGGCATCGTAAGACACACCAATCACTAAATCGATGCGGCGCGTCTCCATAGCTGAGTAGTTGGTGATGGTGCCATTCATGATTGATGAGTTAGGCGCCACAATCACCTTATTATCTGGGGTGCGCAGCTTAGTTGAGAAGATAGTGATCTCGTCAACCGTACCGGCAATACCTGCAGCCTCGATGTAGTCGCCTACGCGGCAAGGACGGAACAGAACCATGAGCACGCCTGAGGCGAAGTTAGATAGCGAGCCTTGCAGCGCCAAGCCAACAGCCAAGCCGGCGGCACCGATAACGGCAACCAAAGAAGCCGTTTGCACGCCAATCTGACCCAGTGTGGCGATCACGGTAAACACAAACACCAAGGCCCAGGCCATGTTGGCCACGAAAGAGACCACGGTTTTGTCAATCTTACGCTTATTCATCAACTTAGTGGTAAGCTTCTTAGCCACATTGGCCAGATACTTACCGATGATAAAGATGATAATGGCGAAGACCACCTTAAGACCATAGGTCACGATCAGATCAGGCGCCTGCTCGATATACTTATCCAAATTTTCCATGTAACGCTCCCTAATTAAACGGGCCAGTCATTATCTGGCCTCAACCATAAACTCAACGCGGCGGTTCAAGGCTCTCCCGCTCTCCCCTTCATTATTACTGATGGGCTCGCTGGCGCCTTTGGCGACGATTGAAAATCGCTCCGCCTGAAATCCATAATCTTCTACTAAAATCTGTTTTACCCGCTCGGCTCTCTGACGCGATAGTGCAAGATTGAAGGCTTCTGAGCCTATATTATCCGTATGCCCCACCAAGATAAGCCGTGCATTCTTGTGCTGCAAAAAAGTTTTCACCCGGGCCAGCTGCGACCACTGGGATATTGCTATCTCGGCACTGGCAAAGGCGAAATAGATGCTCACAGTCCCCTTATCACAGTCGGTAAGTAACTGTCCCTTAGCCATAAGGCACTGGCTATCGGCCTCTTGTATCTCACAGCCTCTGGCATCGACCGCCACATTAGCGCGCGTCTTAGGGCAAGCATCTTTACCGTCGGGCACGCCATCAAGGTCACTGTCAATGCCCCCTTGAGCGGCGATGGCGCCAGTGAACCACAAGCTGCCAAGCAGACTTAGCATCAAGCGTTTTAGCTTACGGGTAGAAGTCTTGCTCATTTCAAGCCTAGCCACTTTTAAGTTACTCATGCCGAAGGTACCTCAAAAGGCATGAAAAACAATCAAATATAAAGATGCAGACAGGAATACATTTTATATCCTTCTGCCTGCATCTCCAATATAAGAATATCTATCTAATGAAATTAATTCTCATTTTAGCCATTACTTAGCCAGTTAATGCCAGCTTATGCTTTCGAGTTAAGGCGTTGCCCATAAAACTTAGATCTTGCCCAATCAAAAAGCCAGTTAAAAATAATGGCATAGAAGAAAAACACCACGAGGAATACCGCTTCCAGCATCAGTGCCTGCCAAATAGCAATGCCCAGAAACCAGGCCACCGCAGGTACAGACACAAATACCAGGCCGCCTTCGAAACCCAGGGCGTGAACCACACGCAGCTTAAGCGAGCGCTTGGTGCGCTCATCCCCCAAATACCGATCAAACCAAAGGTTATAGCCATAGTTCCATATCATGGTATATAGGCTAAGACCTACACCGACCGCCGCCATCTCACCCAAGCTGTGACCAGTAAACCAGATAGCAATAGGCACCACAAATGCCAAGGCAAAGAGCTCAAACAGCGCAGCATGTAGGATTCTTTCTGTAGTAGACATTATCTGACCTCCAACATATTAACTTGCACCTATTTTCATCCCTAAATAAGATAGGTAAAAGTTAGATACCATCTGGTTTTACGATATGCCGACACTGGAACAACTGCAGCTCTTCTTAGCGACGGTGGAGACAGGCTCCTTCTCGGCCGCCGCCAGGCACCTTAACAAGGTGCAATCTGCCGTGAGCCAGCAGATCATCAACATGGAGATAGACTGTGGCCATGAGCTGTTCGATCGCTCTGGCCGCTATCCAATACTCACTGCGGTTGGAGAGGCCCTGCTGCCTCAGGCCAAGGCAGTGATCGCCCAGCACCTTAGGCTGCAATCACTTATCACCTCGCTTGACGCTGGCTTGCCACAGCAGTTCCGTCTGGCGATCGATGAAGGGGTGCCCTTCTCTGAGCTTAGCCAGCACCTGAATCTATTTGCCGATAAATATCCCTTGATCCAGCTTGAGCTTCGCACCCTGCCCAGTCGGGAGATCATCGAGCAGGTGAGGCAGCAAAGTGTCGATATGGGGGTGATTTTTAGTGAAGAGATTTATCCACAGCGGATAGATTTTGAATCTCTGGGGTCGGTGAAATTTGAACCTGTGGTCAGCCCACATCATCCGCTGGCCCAGGAGAAAATGAATAATCTCGACAGCTTAAAGCTCTACCGTCAGCTCACCATTGGCAGCAAGCAGGGTCAAGAGTGGAGTTTTCAGGCGGAGCACTCGCCGCAGCTCTGGCTGGCAGACAATTATTATGCCCTGCTCGATTTGGCAAAGTCGGGTTTCGGTTGGGCGCTACTGCCAGAGCATCTGGCGCAGGAAGCGTTAGCCAAAGGGCAATTGCGCCATATTCCGCTCGACATGGAACAGATGGGCTGGATAGCCAACGTGGATTTGATTCAGCATAGCAGTGTCAACCAAGAGGTGAGTCAGGTGTTTCGTCAAATCTTGCGGGCGGCCATCGCCTAACGCCTATTAAGTAGATAAGCCGAATCCGCTTACCCTGTCAGGTAGATCATTTGCGGTTCATCGAGTGATAATAAGTGAGCTGAATGAGGCGAGCCTATCGCCCGCCTATTGTATCTTTTTAGTGGCTCAGTGACGCCTGTTGATACCAGTGGCTCCAGGCAGGCCTTGATGAAGTGGCCAGCTGAGATTGCAAGCCTTCAAGCAGACGGATCAATAATGCCCTGTCTTCACTCTTAGCTGAATAAAACAGGGGATCATAGAAGCAGCGACGTTGCAGCGGCTCTAACTGAGTATCGAAGCCGCGATCCACACCTGAGACGCAAAGGTCGCGCGCCTTAAGTTGCAGTGACAGCGCCGCTTCGTCTTCCAGCAAGTGAGCGACCGGTCCCATGAGAAGAATTAACGCTAGGCGTCCTGGCGGATTCTTCTGCCAATGCTCAAGCTCGCCCGACTTGGCACCGCTCAATAGCTGTTGCCAATGAGTGAGTGTCTCCTGACTTAGCTCTTTCGCCTCGACACCCTCGCCCTTCTCATAGTGCTGAAACCACTGCTGTAAAAACTGTTCCACGCTGCCCCCTAGATACGATTAAATCATGAGTTTAAAAAGTCCTGGCCGAGGCAGCATAACACCTGGGCTGTACTCGAATAACTTGGACTTTGGTCGAATCCTCGAGGGCGCTACACTTTTATCGAAAAAAAAGAGATAAAAAAAGCGACCTACAGGCCGCTTTAATCGCAAGATGATGGGCTATTTAGCCTCTTTCTGTGGTGGATAGTTGAGCATCATAGCCGCTACCGCCTTGTTAACCACTTCGACACGCTCTTCTGGCGTGCTCTTATCCCGTATGGTATCGGCTACCGAGCCACGCCAAATCAACTTTCCTGATTCTCTATTGATCATATCCAGCACTAGGGTACCCACCTCGTACTCTCGTACCGTGGTCTGGGTACGTACACTGCTGCCCCAGCCCCAACCCGGGCCATAGTAATAGGGGTCATAACCAAAGTTGGTATTAAAGGTATCGATATTAATCTTCTTATCCACCTTAGTGAAGTAGTTCACCAGTATATCGGCGCTATCGGCTTCAACCTGACTTAGGCCCTTCATCTGCAGCTCACGATTAACCGCCTCACGGACACGCTGATCCATCAAGCCATCTAAGTTATAGGTGGTGTCATCAGTCTTCTTAACCACCCATGCATAGCTCTTTACCTCATCGAAATTGACTTTGGGATCGTAATCAGAGCTAGTTTTTAGTGTGCTACACCCAGATAAGGCCAGTGCGGCAGCTAAGATAATCGCCTTTTTCATAAACTCTCCAGCATGTTTTAGACATGACTAATATCAGGATTTATCCTAAAGCTTACATAGCAAACCTCTGTTCTACAACTCTTCTTTATTGTAAATAACGATTCATTCAGCTTGACTTCAACAAACACCCAAATGATAATGATTATCAATTAGGGTTATAGAGGTTTTAGCCATGACTTGGTTTATCACTGCATTTATTATCGCCAGCGCCATTTTTATGTTTGCCCCAAAAACGTTGGCAGCTCCCATGGCCGACAATGCCAAAATTCAGCCGTCACAGTGGCTGCTTTTTACTCTGCCCTTGCTGGCACTCATCATATTGATGATAGCCCTGACATTAGGCTATACCTCAAGCCATGCCAGCATCGCCATAGGCTTCGCCCTAACTGGCTGCAGCGTAGCCATCAGCCGTTTTCACCGCTTTATTCTGCCCTGCGCCGCCTATACCGGCCTGTCGCTAGTGATGTTAGCGCTGCAATATCTCTAATTTTTGCATGAACAGTTTTGCTCACTAATTGCGTCAGCACGCCTGTCGCCTTGGGATACCTCCCTGCATTTGGTATCTGTTTCTATCCATGACCACCTTAGGGTGGTCTTTTTTTTGTATCTAACGATTACTCCTCCCACAAGGGAGTTTCAATTTGGTAAACTCAGGGTATCTTAGTTAAGCGTGTGATAGATGATGAGAATCGATCCCAATATCGCCCTGGTGTACAGCACAGATGGCGGCAAAATCGACCAACCCAAAGAAACCAAAGCCGTGCCCCAGGGCGACGGCATAGTCAGAATCCATAAAGACAGTAAGGGCCGTAAAGGCAAAGGCGTCTCTGTCATCAAGGGCCTGGGCCTGGATGAGAAAGAGCTTAAAGCGTTAGCACAGAAACTCAAAAAACAGTGTGGCTGCGGCGGCACAGTAAAAGAGTTCAACATAGAGGTGCAGACAGATAACAGAGAGCTGCTGAAAACCCTACTGGAAAAACTCAATTATCAGGTCAAACTGGCGGGTGGATAACCCATTGGAGTGCTAGATGGATAGTTTGCAAAATCATTTACTCATTGCCATGCCATCGCTCAAAGATACTTTCTTCGAGCGTAGCGTGATCTACCTGTGCGAACACAATGAGCAAGGTGCGATGGGGCTGATGATCAATCGCCCTATAGGGGTCGATGTCAATGAGCTGCTCAGACAGATGGAGCTGGATGATTTTCACACCATAGACAGCATTAACAGTAAGGTGGTGGTGGGCGGCCCCGTGGGGCAAGAGAAAGGCTTCGTCCTGCACACGCCGCAAAATCAATGGAGCAACAGCCAGCAGATCAGCGACGATCTTATGCTTACTACCTCAAGAGACGTGCTCACCTCATTGGGCAGCAAAGAGGCGCCGGAGCAGTTTATCGTCGCCCTGGGCTACGCGGGTTGGGGACGCCACCAGCTTGAACAGGAACTGGCCGACAACTCCTGGCTCTCCATCCCCGCCAATACGGACCTTATGTTCAACACTGAGCACGATCAGCGCTGGCAAAAGGCCACCGAATCATTGGGTTTTGATATCTGGCAACTCTCATCCCAGACAGGTCACGCCTAACAGCAAAGGATAAAATTCGTTATGAGTTCAGCAAGTGTCTTGGGCTTCGACTTCGGCACCAAGAGCATAGGCGTCGCCATCGGCCAGCAGATCACCGGCAGCGCCACGCCCCTCGCCTCTCTCAAGGCCAACGACGGCATTCCCAGATGGGAAGAGATAGAGGCACTGATTAACGAGTGGAAACCCGACCTTATCGTCGTCGGCCTGCCCCTCAATATGGATGGTACAGAACAGGAGATGACCCAAAGGGCCCGCAAGTTTGCCAACCGCATCAACGGCCGTTTCGGCGTCAAGACCGCCACCCAGGATGAACGCCTCACCACCGCCGACGCCAAGGCCAGGCTGTTTGAAATGGGAGGCTACAAGGCCCTGTCGAAGGGCCAGATCGACTCCATGTCGGCGGTGCTCATCATCGAGAGTTATTTCGAAAATCTCTACTAAATTTGATGTTTAATGGCAGCCAAACAAGGCCGCTTTTTGCTGCCCGACTTTTATTGCCTAGAGTTAGACTTTCCCTTTTTAACCTATTCCCAAAGGTTGCTGGCTTTTATCTAGCTACCGCTAGCGTTAACCGTCACTGTTTTGAATTGCTTGGCAGCAGGTGCAGTGCATGGATGCACCAATGTCGCGAACACAGGGATGTGTAAGAGCTACTTTGTCGTGCAGATACTCCTGTGTGAATAGCCACTGATTTCCTAGACACCTTTTAGTTAGATATGAAGCTGGCCCATGTGGCTACTGGATATATCGCTTACTCACCAGTCTTGAGCATTGTTGTTATGTTATCGCACCCTCACTCATCCCTAAAAAGCCTGGCGAGAAAGTGAAAACAGATAAGCGTGATGCGCTCAAGCTAGCCAAGTTATTAAAGTCTGAAGACCTTACGCCTATCTATGTGCCTGAGCCTGAAGATGAAGCGATGCGAGATTTATCTCGTGCACGTGAAACGGCCATGAAAGATTTAAAAGATGCCAAGTATCAACTTAAAGCTTTGCTGCTGCGGAACAACATCAACTATCACGGCAACGCAAATTGGTCGCTACAGCATTTGCGCTGGTTAACCGAATTGATTTTGCCACACCCTAGCCAACAGATAGTCTTGCAAGAGTATCTACAAACCATCAATGAGCGAATTGCACGTTTAAAGCGATTAGATAATGAACTAGAACACCATGTGAAAAACTGGCGCTATTACCCCGTCGTCAAAGCCATTCAAGCATTAAGAGGTGTCAGGTTGCTCGTAGCCACAGGTGTGGTGGCAGAACTTGGAGATCTAACACGTTTCGATCATCCCAGAAAACTCATGAGCTATTTAGGACTCGTGCCTTCAGAACATTCCAGTGGCGGAAAACGTCATATAGGAGCGATCACCAAATGCGGTAATACCAGAGCTAGGCGATTACTGGTGGAAGGAGCCCATACCTATCGTTACCCAGCGAATATCTCGACCGATTTACAACTGCGCCAAGAAGGTTTACCAAAACAGATAGTGGATATCGCTTGGCAGGCACAGCTAAGACTATGTCGCCGTTATCAACGGCTGATGCATAAAGGTAAGCATTACAATGTGGTTGTCACTGCAATTGCGAGAGAAATGATCGCCTACATTTGGGCAATATCCAGAGAAGTGGTACTCGCGCCAGTTAATCCGAAATTACGACTTGCGAGAGTGCCTGCATGAAAATAGATTTTGAGTTAATGCAGCTGATGAAGCATCGGGTGTGGCACAACCACCGACGGCGTTAGGATGGCAATGGGATAAATATCCCATTGAACCACGTGCATAGACTGAAGACAGGTGCCACGACGGAAAAGTAAGGTAGGCGCTGCTTATTGAAAAATAAGTAATCCACGGATACCAGCATGACAACCGACGAACTTACTGGCTTCATCGACTGCGTTAACTCAACTTAGTTTGAGAAAGGCAAAAGGCTTAATAATTTAGGCCGATATTTGTGCGCTCGACTTGACAGTGGGAGTCATACCAACGCCTTGCGAAGGGGCGAAGTGCGCAGCACTTTGTCCCGCTTGCGCAACTTGTTACATGCCGTTGTGCGATGCTCATTGTGCCGCCTTTGCCTTAGCAAGGGTTTCGGCGATGGCCGTGTTGGCAATATACCTGCCGCCAGAAAATTCACAGCAGTAGAAAATGCTATTACCCTGAGTTTTATCGGATACGTACTTTGCTAACTGGAGTGCCTTTTCTGGATTTGGTTCGACGCCTTCGCCACGAAGATAGATATTGGCTAGTTGAAACTTGGCGATTAGCGCATCGCTGTTTTGATTAAAATAACCTGACTTGCCGGTCGCACCAACAAGCTGCCCGTTAGCCCAGTTGCCATCAGATTCTTGGGCCGCAGCTTTTTCGTACCACATTATCGCTTTGGGTATGTCCCTGGTGACGCCAGAACCCAGCTCATATGCGACACCTAACCGAAGTTGTGCCCACGGCTCGCCACGCTCAGCGGCAGGCATTAAAACTTCAAAGGCCGTGTCGTAATCATACTTTTCCCATGCCATGTCTACGGTGCGCTCACCGGGGTTTGGATTAGGCCCTGCGCAAGCAGTAAGACCAAGCATGATTAAAAAAATGTATATGATTCTCATGAGGTTCCTTCAAGCATGTAACATTTTATTAGTGCGCATGCGCGTTTATCATGTTAGACCAGTGAAAACGCGCATTGTTAACTGGTTGTATTGCAAAGAAGTTATCACCTTTACTTCAAATAAACCATCCGGAAAAACGCGCATGCGCGTTTTCCAAACCTATTATCTACTTCACGAATTTCGTAAGTGATAGATTTTAAAGATATTTATTTAAAGGGAAATGGGGAAAACGCGCACAAATACCGGATAAAAATCGTTCAAAATCCTTATGGTTGTAATATGACTGTATACTGATCCAGTTTTTTGATGGGGAGAAGTGTAGCGATAAAAACTTCTAGGCTAGAAAGTTGGTTCGTTACTGGCCCACCGACAACTTGTTAACTCATTTTGGGGCAAAAAACTGTTAGCTTTTGACTCTAAACAAGGTCAAATCGAAGAGATAATTAACCCGGTGTAGATGCATCTGCGGACGTCGATGGCA